>JAGXGJ010000007.1 GCA_024636875.1 Methylococcaceae bacterium
CGTCCTGTCGAAGGAAGAAGGCGGACGTCATACGCCATTCTTTAACGGTTACCGGCCACAGTTCTATTTCAGAACAACCGACGTAACCGGTGCGGTTGATCTGCCTGAAGGTGTTGAAATGGTCATGCCGGGAGATAATATTTCGGTAAAAGTCAAATTGATTTCACCGATTGCCATGGAAGAAGGCTTGCGTTTTGCAATTCGTGAAGGTGGTCGTACAGTGGGTGCGGGCGTTGTTGCATCAATACTTGAATAATAATTAAAATTAGTATAATATTATAAGTTCTGTAAAGTTTGTCTGAATAGGTCAGTAGTTCAATTGGTAGAATGGCGGTCTCCAAAACCGCTGGTTGGGGGTTCGAGACCCTCCTGGCCTGCCATTCAGATAAAGCACTCACTATTATCTGTTTTCATAAAAAAATAACATAATGAATACTCAAGCAGAAGCACCGACACCGGTTTTTGATGTTGTCAAGCAGGTTTTTTCCGTTGTTTTTGTGGTTGCGGGCGTGGCTGCATTCTATTATTTTTCAGAAATTCAGCTTTTATATCGGGTCCTGGGGCTGGTAGTCATAGTTTTGATCGTGCTGGGCATGATGCTGACTACCGAGATAGGTCGCGCTGTTTGGAATTTTGCTCTGGAGTCGAAGCAGGAGGTTAGAAAAGTCGTCTGGCCTACCCGTGAAGAAACCATGCGTACCACGTTACTGGTGTTTGCGATGGTGTTTATTGTGGGACTGATTCTGTGGTTGCTGGACATGTTCCTGTTTTGGGGTGTGCGTCTTTTAACTAATCAAGGCGGGTAAGGGGATGGCTCTTCGCTGGTATGTCGTGCATGCCTACTCAAATTTTGAAAATAAAGTAAAGCAGGCGCTGGAAGAAAGAATTAAAAGAGAAGGTCTGGAGCAATATTTTGGCAAGATTCTGGTACCCACTGAAGAAATTGTCGAAATGCGCATGGGTCAGCAGCGCAAAAGTGAAAGAAAATTCTTTCCGGGTTATGTGCTTGTGCAGATGGAATTGACCGATGAAACCTGGCATTTGGTGAAGGATGTACCCAAGGTTTTGGGTTTTATCGGCGGAACATCGGATCGTCCTGCACCTATATCCGAGAAAGAAGCCATGGCCATACTCAACAGGGTTGAGGAAGGTGTAAATAAACCCAGGCCCAAGATTCTATTTGAGGCCGGCGAAGTTATCAGAGTGATTGATGGTCCGTTTAAGGATTTTAATGGCGTTGTCGAAGAAGTCAATTACGAAAAAAATAAATTAAAAATATCTGTACTCATTTTCGGTCGTTCAACGTCTGTTGAGCTGGGCTTTGGGCAAGTTGAAAAAAGCTAATTGATTTAAGCGGTTAGTGTTTATTGAATCTCTGTCTGAATAAGGCAGGGATTTTTGCGTCTAGGGGGAGCTGAAAAGCGTTTGTACCCATATTTGGAGTAAAAAATGGCAAAAAAAATAACGGCATATATAAAGCTGCAAGTAAAAGCAGGTGAAGCAAATCCAAGTCCTCCGGTAGGTCCTGCGTTGGGTCAGCGGGGCGTTAATATTATGGAATTCTGCAAGGCATTTAATGCGAAAACGCAAGACGTAGAAAAAGGTCTGCCTTTGCCAGTGGTTATTACGGTTTATAGTGATCGCAGCTTTACGTTTATTACCAAAACCCCGCCAGCTTCAATTCTGCTGAAAAAAGCAACGGGTATAAAAAACGGCAGTAGCACCCCCAATACCAGGAAAGTCGGCACAGTGACGCTGGCACAATTGGAAGAAATCGCTAAAACAAAAATGGAAGATTTAAATGCCGCAAACCTGGAAGCAGCTGTAAAGACAATCGCAGGCAGTGCTCGCAGCATGGGCCTGAATGTGGAGGGATTATAATGGCCAGGTTCTCAAAAAAAGCGAAACTGATTAAAAGCAAGGTTGATAAAACCAGGCAGTATTCCGTTACTGAAGCTGTTCAGCTATTGAAGGAACTTGGTACGGCAAAATTTAACGAGGCCATTGATGTTAGCGTTAATCTGGGGGTTGATCCGCGTAAATCAGACCAAAATGTGCGCGGTGCAACCGTGCTGCCAAATGGTACTGGTAAAACAGTTCGCGTAGCGGTATTTACTCAAGGTCCTAACGCTGATGCTGCAAGAGAGGCAGGTGCTGATATTGTCGGTATGGATGACCTGGGTGATCTGGTTAAAAAAGGCGAAATGAATTTTGACGTAGTTATCGCGTCTCCCGACGCTATGAGAGTAGTGGGTCAACTAGGCCAGATTTTGGGGCCCAGAGGCTTAATGCCTAACCCCAAGGTGGGTACTGTGACAGCGGATGTAGCAACCGCGGTAAAAAATGCAAAATCGGGACAAGTGCGTTATCGCACTGATAAAGCAGGCATTATCCATTGTACACTCGGCAAGGTTACATTTGATGCGGCTGCCATTCAGGGTAATCTGGAAGCGCTACTTGCAGATTTGAGAAAGGCCAAACCGACCGCTGCGAAAGGTATCTATATTAAAAAGATATCCTTATCTTCAACGATGGGGCCTGGTTTATGGCTGGATCCCGGTAGTATTGCAAGTTAAAAACGTTAACAAAACTTTGGGTTGCCGTTTAACTCGGTAACCGTCAAAGACCGCAGGTGTTGAAAAACTTAATTTTCCTGCGCAGACGGAAATTGGAACCTGGATCAGGGGAAAAGAGCCGTAAGGGGCATCCGAAAGGATGTGTTTTATTAATTCTGGAAACAACCAGAAAATACCGGAGCTAAGCTGTGGCACTAAATTTAGATGGCAAAAAAGCTGTCGTAGAAGAAGTAGCTCAATTCGCCGCAAAAGCGCATTCTGCCGTTGCGGCAGAATATCGTGGATTAACTGTCACGGAATTGACTGAGCTGCGTAAAACGGCGAGAGAGACTGGCGTTTATTTGTGTGTGGTTAAAAATACACTGGCAAAAAGGGCTGTCGAGGGAACGGAATTTGAGTGTATGCAAAAAGATCTAGTGGGTCCATTATTGATTGCATTTTCAATGGAAGACCCTGGTTCTGCAGGACGTTTGATCAGTAGTTTTGCCAAAACGCATGATAAATTAATCACCAAGATTGTCGCTATTGGCGGTCAGGCATTCGATGGAACCGAGCTGGCACGATTGGCAAGTCTGCCAACTCGTGATCAAGGTATCAGTCTGTTAATGTCTGTCATGAAAGCGCCCGTAGAGAAATTAGTGCGCACCTTGGCGGCTGTCAAAGATCAGATGCAGGAAGCCGCATAAGCATTTTTTAACCAGTTCAAAACCTATTATTTTAGAGGAAAACACAATGGCGATCTCACAAGCCGATATCTTGGAAGCGGTCTCTAGCATGACCATTATGGAAATCGTTGATTTAATTTCAGCGATGGAAGAAAAATTCGGCGTATCCGCTGCTGCTGTTGCAGTGGCTGCTCCTGCCGCTGCTGCTGCTGCAGTCGAAGAGCAAACAGAATTTGATGTTATCTTGACATCTTTTGGTGAAAATAAAGTGGCTGTTATTAAAACAGTACGCGGCATCACCGGGTTAGGCTTAAAAGAAGCCAAAGATGCAGTTGAAGGTGCTCCTACAGTACTGAAAGAAGCTATACCTAAAGCTGAAGCTGAAGACATTAAAAAGCAGCTTACTGAAGCTGGCGCTACTGTCGAAATTAAATAAAACGATGGCTCAATTGCAGGGCTGTTTTTACAGCGTCCTGCTTAAATACGGCTGGTGGCTTTATGGCGCCGGCCTTTTACTGTTTGTAACAAATACACAGTAGAAACAATTTATGACGAAAAGGTTTGGAAGCGATATGTCCTACTCTTTTACCGAAAAAAAGCGTATTCGGAACAACTTTGGGAAAAGTACTGAAGTACTTGAGGTCCCCTATCTTTTGGCAACTCAAATTAATTCATATGCCGGCTTTTTACAGTCGGGCGTTACGCCCGAGAAGCGTGTGGATAATGGTTTACATGCCGCTTTTTCCAGTGTTTTTCCTATTGAAAGCCATTCCGGCTATGCGGTGCTGGAATATGTAAAATATAGACTTGGGGAGCCAGCTTTTGACGTAAGAGAGTGCCAACAAAGAGGAGCGACTTTTGCTGCCCCTTTACGGGTATTAGTGCGTCTGGTTATTTATGATAAAGAAGCCGCCGCTAATGCCAAGGTTGTTAAAGACATCCGAGAACAGGAAGTCTACATGGGTGAACTGCCCTTGATGACCGATAACGGTACTTTTGTAATCAATGGCACCGAGCGCGTCATAGTTTCTCAATTACACCGTTCGCCAGGTGTTTTCTTTGACCATGATAAAGGCAAGACGCATTCGTCAGGAAAACTGTTGTTTAATGCACGGGTGATTCCTTACCGCGGTTCCTGGCTGGATTTCGAATTTGACCACAAGGATTGTGTTTATGTACGGATAGATCGTCGCAGGAAAATACCCGCAACGATTTTACTCAGGGGTTTGGGTTACGATAACGAAGAAATGATCAAAATTTTCTTCGAAACCAATAAATTTACACTGAGTGCCGAGAAATGTCTGTTTCACATTATCCCTGAACGTATGCGGGGTGAAATTGCTGCATTCGATATCAAGAATAAAGATCAAGTTTTGGTAGAAGAAGGTCGTCGCATCACGGCCAAGCATATTCGTGAAATAGCCAAATCCGGTTTGACTGAAATTGAAGTGCCGAGAGATTATCTCTTGGGCAAGATACTGGGTCATAACCTTATCGATCAAAATACCGGAGAGTTGATAGCTCATGTTAATGATGAAGTGACCGCTGCCCTGATAGAGCGCTGCATAGAAAGTGGTATTACCGAAATTAACACGCTGTTTGTAAATGACCTGGATAATGGACCTTACATAAGTAATGCCATGCGCTTGGACACGACAACCAATGCCCTGGAAGCGCTGGTTGAAATCTATCGCATGATGCGCCCCGGCGAGCCGCCCACCAAGGAATCAGCCGAAAATCTGTTTCAGAATTTGTTCTTTACCCAGGAAAGATATGATCTTTCTACGGTTGGCAGGATGAAATTTAATCGTCGCTTGGGACGAGAAGAAACTACCGGACCGGGTACATTAACCAAAGAAGATATTATTGATGTCCTCAAGGAATTAATTAATATTCGCAACGGTAACGGTACTGTTGACGATATCGATCATTTGGGTAACAGACGTGTGCGCTCGGTCGGTGAAATGATCGAAAACCAGTTCCGCGTTGGTTTGGTCAGGGTTGAGCGTGCTGTGAAAGAGCGTTTAACGCTGGCAGATTCTGAAGGCTTGATGCCGCAGGAAATTATAAATGCAAAACCGGTATCTGCGGCCGTAAAAGAATTTTTTGGTTCCAGCCAGTTGTCGCAGTTTATGGATCAAAATAATCCTTTGTCGCAAGTGACCCATAAACGCCGGGTTTCTGCCCTGGGTCCAGGTGGTCTGGCAAGAGAACGAGCAGGTTTTGAAGTGCGTGACGTACATGCTACGCACTATGGCCGCGTGTGCCCTATTGAAACGCCTGAAGGCCCCAATATCGGCCTGATAAACTCCTTGTCGGTTTATGCGCGCACCAATAACTATGGTTTTCTGGAAACGCCTTATAGAAAAGTTATCGGCGGTGTAGTAACCGACCAGGTCGATTACCTGTCCGCAATTGAAGAAGGCGAGTTCGTTATTGCCCAGGCCAGTGTTGCTGTGGATGCAAACGGGAAGCTGATAGAAGGCCTGGTGTCATGCCGCCATAAGGATGAATTTGCCTTGGCGATGTCGGATACTGTGCAATATATGGATGTATCGTCAAAACAGATTGTTTCGGTCGCCGCATCCATTATTCCGTTTCTTGAGCATGATGATGCCAACCGCGCGCTGATGGGTTCAAACATGCAGCGTCAGGCGGTTCCGACGCTAAGGGCTGAAAAACCGTTGGTGGGCACGGGTATGGAAAGAACTGTAGCCAAAGATTCCGGCGTGACAGTAGTTGCAGCACGCGGCGGCAGCATTGAGGCGGTTGATGCGGCCAGGATCGTAGTGCGCGTCAATGATACGGAAACCGCAACGGGCGCCCCGGGAGTTGATATTTACAATCTGACCAAATATACACGCTCGAATCAAAATACCTGCATTAATCAGAAACCGTTGGTAAAACCAGGCGATGTCGTTAATGCGGGAGATATTCTGGCTGACGGCCCATCCACTGATATGGGTGAATTGGCGTTGGGACAGAATATGCTGGTTGCGTTTATGCCCTGGAATGGGTACAACTTCGAGGATTCAATTCTGGTATCCGAGCGGGTGGTTAAAGAAGACCGTTTTACTACGATCCATATCGAAGAAAAAACCTGCGTGGCGCGTGATACCAAGCACAGTCCCGAGGAAATTACTGCTGATATTCCCAATGTCAGCGAAGAGGCATTGGCCAAGCTTGATGAATCCGGCATTGTTTATGTCGGCGCTGAAGTGAAAGGTGGTGATATTCTGGTTGGTAAAGTCACGCCAAAAGGCGAGACGCAATTGACACCGGAAGAAAAATTATTACGCGCAATTTTTGGTGAAAAAGCGGCTGATGTAAAAGACACCTCTTTACGCGTCCCCGGCAGTATTGAAGGGACTGTTATCGATGTACAGGTTTTCACCCGCGATGGCGTAAAGAAAGATAAACGTGCGCTTGATATTGAACAGGAAGAAATCAAACGCTACCGGAAAGACCTGGACGAGCAGCTTAATATTCTTGAAGAGGATATTTTTGCCCGCGTTGCCAGGCTGCTGGTGGGCAAAGTTGCCCAATCCGGTCCCGGACAACTGAAAGCAGGCACTGTAATAACAGAAGACTATCTGAACGGCTTAAGGCATTCAGAATGGTTGAAAATCAAAATGAAAGATGAAGATATCAATCTTCAGCTGGAAACCGTGATCGCCCAGATTGAGCAACAAAGAAAAGATTTTGATGAGAAATTTGAAATCAAGCGTAAGAAAATCACAATGGGTGATGATCTGGCGCCTGGTGTGCTGAAAATGGTCAAGGTTTATTTGGCGGTTAAAAGACGTATACAGCCGGGTGATAAAATGGCGGGTCGCCACGGTAATAAAGGGGTTATTTCCATGATCAGGCCCATTGAGGATATGCCATATACCGCTGACGGTAATCCGGTGGATATCGTTTTGAATCCATTGGGCGTTCCTTCCCGGATGAATGTAGGGCAGGTATTGGAAACCCATTTAGGCTGGGCCGCTAAAGGCTTGGGTTTCAAGATAGGTAAAATGCTTGAAGCCAGGGCTAAAGTCGTTGAAATCAGGGCCTATCTGGACAAAATCTATAACAGTAGTGGCCGCAAGGAAAAGCTGGATTCATTATCCGATAAAGAAATTCTGGAAATGGCGGCAAATCTGGTTGACGGTGTGCCGATGGCAACTCCGGTGTTTGACGGTGCAAGTGAAGAAGAAATTCGCACCATGTTGAAACTGGCAGATTTGCCGGAACATGGACAAATTACGCTTTATGATGGCTTGACCGGCGAGCCGTTTGAACGAGAGGTAACCGTAGGTTATATGTACATGCTGAAGTTGAACCATTTGGTTGATGACAAAATGCACGCCCGTTCAACAGGACCTTATAGCCTTGTTACCCAGCAGCCGTTAGGTGGAAAGGCGCAGTTCGGCGGCCAGCGTTTTGGCGAAATGGAAGTCTGGGCGCTTGAGGCATATGGTGCGGCCTATACCCTGCAGGAAATGCTGACTGTTAAATCCGATGATGTCACAGGCAGAACACGCATGTATAAAAATATTGTCGATGGCGATCATAAGATGGAAGCAGGTATGCCGGAATCCTTTAATGTGTTGATTAAAGAAATTCGTTCGTTGGCAGTCAATATCGAGTTGGAACGAGAATAACGTTCAGAAGACGGAAGACAGAGGACAGAAGGCAGAATTAACTGCCATCTGTGTTCTGATAACGGTCGTTTATACTGGACAACACAGACAGAAGACGGAAGACGGAAGACAGAAGACAGAATAATAATCTGTCTTCTGTCCTTTGTCATCTGTCATTTGTCATCTGAATGAGGACAAGCTCTTGAAAGATTTAATGAATTTTCTAAAGCGTCAAGGTCGTGCCGATGATTTCGACGGGATTAGTATTGGTTTGGCGTCACCGGACATGATTCGTTCCTGGTCTTATGGGGAAGTGAAAAAACCGGAGACAATCAACTATCGTACGTTCAAGCCGGAACGTGATGGCTTATTTTGCGCCAAGATATTTGGCCCGGTCAGCGATTATGAATGCCTGTGCGGCAAATATAAAAGACTGAAGCACCGTGGCGTAATTTGCGAAAAGTGCGGCGTCGAAGTCACCTTGTCAAAAGTTCGCCGGGAAAGAATGGGGCATATTGATCTGGCGAGTCCAGTTGCCCATATCTGGTTCTTAAAGTCGCTGCCGTCGAGAATCGCGCTGTTACTGGATATGACTTTACGCGAAATTGAGCGAGTGCTTTATTTTGAATCGTTCGTGATTCTGGATCCAGGCATGACTCCTTTGGAAAAAGGGCATTTACTGACCGATGATGAGTATCTTGATGCTGTCGAACTGCATGGTGATGAATTCGTTGCAAAAATGGGCGCCGAAGCGATCTATGACTTATTAAAGGCAATTGATCTAAAAGAGCAAGTTGAAATTTTACGCCAGGAAATAAATTCAACCAACTCAGAAACCAAAATAAAGAAATATTCGAAACGTCTCAAAGTCATGGATGCGCTGCTGAGTTCTAAAAATCGTCCCGAATGGATGATTTTGAAAGTACTTCCGGTATTACCACCTGAGTTGCGTCCTTTGGTGCCATTGGATGGCGGCCGATTTGCGACCTCTGATTTGAATGATTTATATCGCCGGGTTATTAATAGAAATAACCGGTTGAATCGCTTATTGGACTTAAATGCCCCTGATATTATTGTCCGTAACGAAAAACGTATGTTGCAGGAATCGGTTGATGCCTTGCTCGATAATGGCCGCAGAGGGCGAGCGATTACGGGGACCAACAGAAGGCCCCTGAAATCATTGGCCGATATGATTAAAGGTAAACAGGGCCGCTTCAGGCAAAATCTTTTGGGTAAACGGGTTGATTATTCAGGCCGCTCAGTGATTGTAGTAGGGCCAACGTTAAGATTACACCAATGTGGATTGCCGAAAAAGATGGCGCTGGAATTGTTTAAGCCATTTATCTTCAGCAAATTACAGTTTCGTGGGCTAGCTACAACCATTAAAGCCGCTAAAAAGATGGTTGAAAGGGAAGGCGCCGAAGTTTGGGATATACTCGAAGAAGTCATCAGGGAGCATCCGATACTATTAAATCGTGCGCCTACGTTGCACCGGTTGGGGATTCAAGCGTTTGAACCTATCTTGATTGAAGGTAAAGCGATTCAGTTGCATCCATTAGTCTGTAGCGCATTTAATGCAGACTTTGACGGTGACCAGATGGCGGTGCATATTCCGCTGTCGATTGAGGCTCAATTGGAAGCCAGAACCTTGATGATGGCGACAAATAACATATTGTCACCAGCCAATGGCGAGCCGGTGATTAACCCATCGCAAGACGTGGTATTAGGGCTTTATTATATTAGCCGGGAAAAGATTAATGCAAAAGGTGACGGCAGCATCTTTGTCAGCGTTGGAGAAGTTCATAAGGCACTGCAAGCAAAATCTATCGAATTACAATCGAAAATTCAGCTCCGGATCACTGAAAAAACAGTTGACGAACAAGGCGGTATTCAAGAAAAAACCCATCGTGTAGCCACGACAGCCGGGCGCGCATTGATTTGGGAGGTTGTTCCTGATCGTATGCCTTTCGAACTGGTGAACTGCGATATGACCAAGAAGAACATATCGCGTTTAATTAACTACAGTTACCGTTACCTGGGCAACAAAGATACTGTTGTGCTGGCTGATCAGTTGATGTATTTAGGATTCAGATATGCAACGATTTCCGGGGTTTCTTTTGGTATTGAAGATATGGCGATACCGGCGAGGAAAGTCGATATCATTAACTCGTCTGGCATGGAAGTGAGTGAAATTCAACGGCAATATGCTTCCGGTTTGGTTACGGACGGTGAGCGCTATAACAAGGTTGTCGATATTTGGTCGCATGCTAATGATCAAGTAGCCAAAGTTATGATGGATGGGCTGGGCGAAGAATCGGTTGTTGATGCAGACGGCAATACTGTCAAGCAAAAATCATTCAACTCCATTTTTATGATGGCCGAATCAGGTGCGAGGGGTTCTGCAGCCCAGATTCGCCAATTGGCCGGAATGCGCGGTTTGATGGCAAAGCCGGACGGCTCTATTATTGAGACGCCTATCACTGCAAACTTCAGAGAAGGTCTGGACGTATTACAGTACTTTATTTCCACCCACGGAGCGCGTAAAGGCTTGGCGGATACTGCGTTGAAAACGGCAAACTCCGGATACTTGACGCGCAGATTGGTTGATGTCGCTCAAGATTTGGTTATTACCGGAGACGATTGCGGCACCGCTAACGGACTCATTATGACCCCCATTATTGAGGGTGGCGATGTAGTCGAACCCTTATCAGAGCGCGTATTGGGTCGTGTTTCAGCTAATGACATAATGGATGCAGCCGGTGAAAATATAGTAGTTCCGGCTGGGACTTTGCTGAATGAGCATTGGGTAGCTGTTCTTGAAGAGCAGGGTATCGATCAGGTGCTGGTGCGCTCAATCATTACCTGTGAAAACAGACACGGGGTTTGTGCTGCCTGTTATGGCCGCGATTTGGGCCGCGGGCATTTGGTCAACATCGGTGAAGCCGTCGGCGTAATTGCCGCGCAATCGATTGGTGAGCCGGGTACGCAGTTAACCATGCGGACTTTCCATATCGGCGGTGCTGCTTCAAGGTCAGCTGCAATCAGTAATGTGCAGGTTAAATCAGCGGGTACAGTACGTCTGAATAACTTAAAATCGGTGTTAAACAGGGAAGGAAATCTGGTCGCTGTATCAAGATCGGGCGAAGTGGGTGTAGTCGATGACTACGGACGTGAAAGAGAACGTTACAAGATTCCTTACGGCGCGGTGCTTTCAGCTCAGGAAGGCGAAAAAATCAACGCCGGAGATATTATTGTTACCTGGGACCCGCATACCCACCCGGTTATTACAGAAGTGGACGGGGTTGTAGAATTGGTCCATTTTGTTGATGGTGTTACTGTACAAAAGCAATCGGATGAAGTTACCGGCCTGAGTTCCCTGGTAGTCACTGATCCCAAACAGCGCGGCAGCGCTGGCAAGGAACTGCGGCCAATGGTGAGACTGCTGGATAATGAAGGGATCACAATCTATTTGCCGGGCACTGAAATTCCTGCCCAATATTTCTTACCGGCAGGCGCCATTGCCGGCATCAAGGATGGCGGCGAGGTCAAAGTAGGTGATGTATTGGCCAGAATTCCACAAGAATCAAGTAAAACCAGGGATATTACCGGCGGTTTACCGCGCGTTGCAGACTTATTCGAAGCCCGAAAAACCAAGGATCCGGCTATCCTTGCCGAGACCAGCGGGACTATTTCATTCGGCAAGGAAACCAAAGGCAAGCAGCGTGTCATCATTACAGATTCCACAGGTGAGCAAGTTGAAACTCTGGTACCCAAATGGCGGCATATCACCGTATTCGAAGGCGAATATGTTGAAAAAGGAGAGACTATAGCCGAAGGTGAATTAACGCCTCATGATATCCTCAGATTAAGAGGCATAGAGGAGCTTGCCAATTATCTGGTTAAGGAAATCCAGGATGTATATCGTTTGCAAGGGGTAAAAATCAATGATAAACACATCGAAGCTATTATTCGTCAGATGCTGAGAAAAGTGGAAATTACGGCCTCAGGTGACACCAGTTACCTGAAAGGTGATCAGGTTGAGAGAGCGGCGATGCGTTTCGAAAATGACAGAGTGGAATCTGAAGGCAAAATTCCAGCCAGCTATGAATCGATATTGTTAGGCATCACCAAGGCCTCATTGGCTACAGAGTCTTTTATTTCGGCGGCATCTTTTCAGGAGACCACCCGTGTGTTGACAGATGCGGCGGTGCGCGGTTTAAAGGACGGACTGCAGGGCTTAAAAGAAAACGTCATCGTGGGGCGATTAATTCCGGCAGGAACCGGTTTAGCCTATCACGAAAACAGAAAAAACAAATTGACTCAATATCAGGCAGTAGAGAGTGATGTTGCTTCAGCTGTTGATGCAGGTGATGTTGAAGAAGCCCTTAAACAAGCTTTAAATGTTTAAAAATGCAATAAATATTTCATTATAAAAATTGAGCTTGACCTTGTGTGTGTTAGCAAGTAATATATTCGGCTAACATAAGATAACGTGCTTTGGTCAGGTTGAAATGCTATTTAACCATCGGCAGTTATTATGTACGATGGTTATTTATTATCTGACAATTAAATTGTATATCGGAGTAAACAAAAATATGGCCACGATTAACCAATTGGTTCGTAAGCCGCGTGCTAAGAGAGTAGAAAAAAGTAATGTTCCTGCGCTGGAGGCCTGTCCTCAGCGTAGAGGGGTATGTACGCGTGTTTATACAACAACGCCAAAAAAACCAAACTCGGCTTTACGTAAAGTGGCGAGAGTCAGGTTGACTAACGGTTCTGAGGTTAGCAGCTATATTGGCGGAGAAGGTCATAATCTTCAGGAACACTCGGTGGTTCTGATTAGGGGTGGGCGGGTTAAAGATTTGCCAGGGGTAAGATATCACGTTGTTCGCGGTAGTTTGGATGCTTCAGGTGTGACTAACAGGAAATGCGGCCGTTCCAAGTATGGAACAAAACGCCCCAAAAGCTAATAGTGAGTTGATGAAAAATGTCTAGAAGAAGAGTCGCTACGAAAAGAGAGATTATACCCGACCCAAGATTTGGCAGTGTGATGCTGACCAAGTTTATGAATATGATTATGGAAAGTGGCAAAAAATCCATCGCAGAAACTATTGTCTATGGTGCTTTGGATGTGATTGGAAGTAAAGGTCATGCCGAGCCATTGGAAGTGCTGTCCAAAGCGCTTGAGAATGTTCAGCCAAGAGTGGAGGTCAAGTCTCGCCGTGTAGGGGGCGCAACCTATCAGGTCCCTGTTGAAGTGCGTCCTTCAAGACGTATGGCTTTGGCGATGCGCTGGTTGATTGAAGCATCGAGTAAAAGAAATGAAAGAAATATGTCTGCCAAGTTGGCAGGTGAGTTGATGGATGCTTTTGAAAGCAGAGGTTCAGCGGCAAAAAAACGTGAAGATACCCATAGAATGGCAGAGGCTAATAAGGCTTTCTCCCATTATCGCTGGTAGTTAGGCAAGAATCAGGTTGTGATTTGCGGTGCGTAAAACTCCAATAGATCATTATCGTAATATTGGCATCATGGCGCATATTGATGCGGGTAAAACCACAACGACAGAACGCATACTCTACTATACGGGTGTCTCTCACAAAATAGGTGAGGTGCATGATGGAGCGGCAACCATGGACTGGATGGAGCAAGAGCAGGAGCGGGGAATTACCATAACTTCGGCTGCGACAACTTGCTTTTGGAGCGGCATGGAGAAGCAATATCCACGGCACAGAATAAATATTATAGATACGCCTGGGCATGTTGATTTCACCATCGAGGTTGAGCGTTCTCTGCGTGTTCTTGATGGCGCCTGCGCTGTTTTTTGTGCAGTAGGCGGGGTTGAGCCGCAATCAGAAACAGTTTGGCGTCAGGCTGATAAGTATCATGTTCCGCGCCTGGTTTTTGTTAATAAGATGGATCGATCAGGCGCTGATTTTTTGAGAGTAATCGAGCAAATCAAAACGCGTCTGGGTAGTATAGCTGTGCCGTTACAGTTGCCTATTGGTGCCGAGGATGGTTTTGAGGGCGTTGTGGATCTCCTCAAAATGAAAGCGATATATTGGAATGAAGCCAATATGGGTATGACTTTTGAAGAGAGGGAAATTCCAGGCAATATGCAAGAGCTCTGCGAAGAGTGGAGAGAGCATTTGATTGAAGCGGCTGCTGAAGCTGACGAAGTGTTAATGGAAAAATACCTTGATGAAGTGAGTTTGACGGAGGCAGAAATAAAGCAGGGCATTCGTAGTCTCACGATAAGCAACAAGATAGTTCCTGCATTTTGCGGTTCAGCCTTTAAGAACAAGGGTGTTCAGGCAATGCTGGATGCCGTTATTGATTATCTGCCGGCGCCAACAGACGTTGTGGCAATAAAGGGACTGCTTGAAGATGGTGTGACTGAGGCTGAGCGTCATGCGAGCGATGATGAGCCATTTTCAGCGCTGGCGTTTAAAATTGCGACAGATCCATTTGTCGGAACACTGGTTTTTTTTAGAGTTTATTCGGGTGTACTGAATTCCGGGGATACCATTTATAATTCAGTAAAAGAAAAAAAAGGGCGTATTGGCCGTATAGTGCAGATGCACGCCAATAGCCGCGAAGAGGTCAAGGTAGTTTGTGCCGGAGATATAGCAGCGGCAATTGGACTTAAAGATATTACAACAGGTGATACCTTATGTGATCTCAAGTCCATTATTGTTCTTGAGCGTATGGTTTTCCCCGAGCCTGTTATTTCGGTTGCAGTTGAGCCCAAAACCAAGGCGGATCAGGAGAAAATGGGGATTGCATTGAGCAAGTTGGCTCAAGAAGATCCATCGTTTAGAGTGCATACTGATGAAGAGTCGGGTCAAATAATAATTTCCGGTATGGGTGAGCTGCATCTCGAAATATTGGTTGACCGGATGAAAAGAGAGTTTAATGTTGAGGCAAACGTTGGTGCACCACAAGTAGCTTACAGGGAAACAATACGCAAGACCGTAGAGCATGAAAGTAAATTTATCAGGCAATCGGGTGGCCGCGGGCAATACGGTCACGTTTGTTTGCGGATAGAGCCGCAACAACCCGGAGCTGGATATGAATTTCTTAATGAAATTGTTGGTGGTGTTGTTCCAAAAGAATACATTCCCGCGGTAGACAAGGGTGTACAAGAGCAGTTGAAGAGTGGTGTACTCGCCGGGTATCCTGTTTTGGATGTAAGGGTGTCTTTATTTGATGGTTCTTATCATGATGTTGATTCTAGTGAAATGGCCTTCAAAATTGCAGGGTCAATGTGTTTCAGGGAAGGAGCAAGAAGAGCGGATCCGGTTTTGCTTGAGCCGATAATGAAAGTTGAGATAGCTACTCCTGAAGAATATATGGGGGATGTTGTTGGGGATATCAACAGACGCCGTGGTATAATTCACGGCATGGAAGATACCCTGTCAGGTAAAACAATTAGCTGCGAAGTTCCGTTGGCGGAAATGTTCGGTTATGCAACAGATTTGCGTTCGGCAACACAGGGGCGAGCTACATACAGTATGCAGTTTGAAAAATACAATGAAACGCCTGCTCATATTGCGGAAGCGATAATTAAAAAGTCTTCATAAATTGAATAACACAAGGTATTAAATCATGGCCAAAGAAAAATTTTCACGTAGTAAGCCCCACGTAAACGTAGGTACAATCGGTCACGTTGACCACGGCAAAACAACGCTAACAGCTGCATTAACAACAGTCATGGCTAAAATGCACGGAGGTGCTGTTAAAGCGTTTGATCAAATCGATAACGCCCCTGAAGAGCGCGCCCGTGGTATCACCATTGCCACCTCGCATGTGGAATATGAATCAGAGACACGTCATTATGCGCACGTTGACTGCCCGGGCCATGCCGATTACGTAAAAAACATGATTACCGGTGCTGCGCAA
>JAGXGJ010000074.1 GCA_024636875.1 Methylococcaceae bacterium
ATAGCTTATATAAATAGCATTGTCAAGGCTCCATTCAAAAAATATTTCTCACAATTAAACTTCCTGTTTATTCCAGGGCTCGTCCAACAATCGGATAAGATTGTGGTTCGCTACGCTCACACAATCTATCCTTATTCGTTAGTTCATGTTTTGAATTTAATCCGTTTCTTCTTCGGTTTCCGGTTCAGGCAGGCTTTCCTTTATTTTTTGTAATTGCTGTTTCGTGCTGCCGCTAATCTCCCGGGTATCAGTCAGATAAATGGTGAGGTATTTATCTGAATAAATTTTGCGCCAGTCAGGTCTTTCACCAAGATAGGCGTTTATAGGCAATTTCGTTTCAAAAATAGTCCATGAAATGCGGCGGTCCTTTATGAGGTCCAATAAGGGTTGAGCGCCTTTCTTAAGGCTTATTGTCGTAAAATATTTTTTGATAAATGGATCACCATACAGTTCGGCGCGGGAATCTATAAAAACCGGGTAGTCATAATGAATCAAGTATACGCTAAGCCCATAACTGTTGAGGACATTGCCCAAAGTTGTTTTTTCTTTTTGCAGAGCGCTTAAAACCTTGCCTACCTGAATGCTCTGTTTTGATTCTACAGTTCTGGTGGGCAGATAAATTACCAGTGCGGTTATATACAGGCCAATGGCTAGCCATTGTTTTAAATTTTTCGGGTAAAGTGTACTGATAGAGAAATCGGGCGGAGTATTGAGTTGCTTGCTGAACGATGCCGCCAGGATCATCGGCGATAAAAAAGACAGCAGATCGGTAGAAAACCTGACATATTTGAGTGACAGATGGATTAAACCCAGCAAGAAGATTAACCGGAAAAACGGCAGTTTTAAGCCTTTGTACAGTGATAAACCTATAAACGCCAGCAGCCAATATTCAAGAGGTTGTAGGCTATGAAAATCGGGAGAAGCCCATTCGGCTATATTATTAATCGTATAGGTTTGATCGGTTAGTTTGAATGGGAGCAGCAATCCATTGACCCCATGAGGAGTTATAAGAGTTGCCAAAAGGCTAAGCAGAAAAAACAGCAGCCAGCGTTTTAGCAGTGTAATCCGAAGGATGCGATCATCTGTGGTAAAAACACATTCGGCAGCAAAAAAAAGCACAAAGGCAATGCCTATAATAAAGCCACCATGCATATTGGACCATATGATCATGAGGAGTGCCAATGGGTACGGCGGATGCGTTTTGTTTTCGCTGGCTGTTATTAATTGTGATGTCCATAAGACCATGACAGGCAAAGCAAGAATATGCGGCCTGGGCATGATGTGAGGAATCAGCAAAAAGAAGGCAAACAGCATAAAAATGATGCTGATATTGACGCTGATCCGTTTAACCAGAAAATTGAACAATAACAACATCGCCAGGGTGAGCGAAAGTGTTGCCAGAAACACCAGTCCGGGCCATCCCGTCAGACTGAATACGGCGTACAATAATACGGCCGAGAGCCATTCGTGCGATACCCAGGGAAAGTTTTCAGCCGTGTATGAAAAAATACCGGTAGAGGGAACCTTTTTATTGTCCAATATCCACTCGCCCACTTTGATATGCCAGTAAGTGTCGTCGCCAGTGCCGCAGTTAGCGGCGGTGATCCAGATTAAATAAGCTAAAAGTACAAGAATAAAAAGCCTGGTTTTTGATTGTTCGTTATCGATAGTGTTCATGTTATCCCGGAGCATTTATTTGAGTTAAGTGTTGTTTTATCGACATTCCATTGTTTTTGTAATATAGCCAGAAATACAGTAAAGCTCCCAGGATTTATTTTAGGAATTGAGTTGTGATTTTGAAGTTCCAATGGTGGTTGAGTCCCGGTAACAGCAGGATAAGGAAATAGCCAGTTCATATTGCCGGCAATGATTGATAGGCAGGATGCGATTTTGGCGATGTCATGTGTCAGCTATTTTTTTCAGCAATAACCAGAATCGATACGCCATAAGGTAAGGTTATCAATTTTAATATGAGCTTTTCTAACTGGAAAAAGAACTGAAGTATCTGATTAACTACCGGAGTGGGCATATTTACATCGGAAGCCTGATCTTTATTAATGAGTTTTCCGGCCAGCCTTACTGAATAAACGAGTGGAAATAAAAGTGTGTTGAAGTAGGTGGAATATTTTATTTTCAGGCCGCTTTTGATGAGGATGCCTTCCAGTTCCTTTCGGGTATAGCGCCTCTGGTGATGATGTATTTCATCGTGGGCGCTCCATAAAAACATATAAGCCGGAACAGTAATCAGGAGCATGCCATTGGAGTTTAGCTGGGAAGCCAAGTAATTTAATGCTCCTGAGTCGTCCTCGATATGTTCAAGAACGTCAAGCATGCAGATGAGGTCAAATTTATCGACAAGCTGAAGATTGTCAGGCAGAGATCCTTTATGGATCGGGCAGATATTTTTTTTTGCGGCGATTGCTATTGCTTCATCGTTTAGCTCGACTGCGGTAAGCGTTCCGTATTTTGATAATAGCGCCAGATTGCCTCCGGTTCCGCAACCTATTTCAAGTATTTTATTGGCAGTGGGCTTTTTATAGAATCTATCTAAAACGGATTCAATGATCTTTCTTCTGCCAACAAACCACCAGTGTTCGTCTTCATGCAAACTCATTTGCGTATATAATTCTTTATCCATCTTTTTTATAACTCCTGCCTGATTATATAGATAGGTCTGTTTTTGGTTTCGATATAGATTCTTCCCAAATACTCGCCAAGGACGCCTATCCCGATTAATTGCAGACCGCCAAGGAACAGCATGACAACCAGTAACGAAGCATAGCCGGGAATATCTATGCCATATATCAGGGTTCTTACGATAATGATGCTGCTATAGGCGAATGAAAAAAAGGAGATCAGGAAGCCCAGATAGCTCCAGATCTTGAGTGGAACCGTGCTAAAACTGGTAATGCCGTCCAGAGCGAAATTCCATAATTTTGCCATGGCGAATTTTGATTCCCCTGCTTTTCGGCCGTTCCGGGTGTACGCGACTTGTGCGGTTTTGAAGCCTATCCAGTTAAATAATCCTTTCATGAATCTTTCACGTTCCGGCAGTTGCTTTAACGCCTCAACCGCAGCGCGGTTTAAAAGTCGAAAGTCACCGACATTTTCAGGGATGCGGGTGTTTGATAGTTTATTATGGATTTTATAAAACCACTGAGCGGTATTTCTCTTAAGCCATGTATCACAGGACCTGTCGCATCGTTTAGCCAATACCACGTCAAACCCTTCCTGCCATTTTTTAACAAGCTCCGGTATCAGTTGGGGCGGGTCTTGCAAATCAGTGTCGATAGGAATGACAGCGTCTCCCCGGGCATGGTCTATGCCAGCGGTTAAGGCAGCTTCCTTGCCAAAATTTCTTGATAAATCAAGAATTCTAACTTTTATATTGGGTGGTAATCTGTTTTTTTGTTCAATGATACTTAGGAGTGTTTGATCTTTACTGCCGTCGTTAATACAGATTATTTCTATTTCATCATTAATAGTGCCGATTGCACTTAAAAGCTCGGTAAAAAAAATAGGAACCATCTGTTCTTCGTTGTAGAAGGGGCAAATAATTGAAATCATTGGAAATAAACTAATAAGTTAAGGCGGGTTTGTAGAATTATGCATTCTTTGTGCGTTGTCTGTTTATAAGTTGCCCGCCGGGTTTTCTATCTTGAAGACGTTTCATAAGTTTCAAGAATAGTCTATATACTCAAACCGACAAGGTTAGTTGACTATTTGTCGAAGCAATGCAAGTGGTCTGGAGAGGGAGTCCAATCCGGACGGGGTTTGTAACCCCGTCTGAAACGATTAAATACTCCAGCAATCTGCAAAATGTGAGTAACGGGGTTGCAAACCCCGTCACGCTTAGAAAAAAAATAACTTGAACAACTGCATTTTTGTGGGAGGGGCTTTAGCCGCGACGAGTTACCAAGCCGGACGGGGTTTGTAACCCCGTCTGAAACGTTTAAATACTCCAGCAATCTGCAAAACGTGAGTAACGGGTTTGCAAACCCCGCTACGCTTAGCCGGTATTATCCATTCGATGTGGGAAGCCAGGTATCCGAAAGGATATTTTCAATCGTCCAGGGGCATGATTCAGGGAAGTTACCCACACCGGTTTCATTGATGGCTATCGAAATGGCATCCCCCCAAGCATCTTCTAGCCATTCAGAATCATGAGTTAATGCATTTAGACAGGGTGTTTTTTTTAAGCGCCGAGCAATCGCTTTGCGTTGTTCTTTTATGGTTCGCTGCCAACTCCCGCTTTGGCGCTCAGGTTGGTATTGCCACTTGAGCAGATGCGCAATAAGGACCGCCATGCGGCTTGCCAGTTCGCGTTGTTCGCTTTTGCCTACGTCCACTATTTCTTCTGCAATATGTTCAATATCAATAGCTGACAGCTTACCTGAGCGCAACAGGTAAGCTTGCTCGTTAGCCCACGCCACAATGTCATTTTCGTAAGTTGCGCCCATTTTTTACTTCGCTTCACAAAAAAATAACAAGGGAATCGTAGCATATAGCAGGACTTTATCGCGAAAGCAAATCACTATCCCCATAACATATACCTTGCCATTAAAAATCAGCCACAAAAATGTAAAAAAATAAGCATTTAGAGCATCAATGATTTGTTTTACTTACGACGATATAAAAACCATAAATTTGATTCTGCTATAAGTCTAAATTTTTTCTTTATTGAAGGTTCATAAAGGTCGTAAAAACCATCATAATAAATACTGGGTGATGCTGGTTGTTTCGGCACCATAACAAGATCGGCGGAGCCAAAAAATTTACTATCAGAAGGGTGATACTGTTTGCTTATTGTATAATTAAACGCAGCAGCTGCTATGCCACCTTTAGCGGGCGGTCTTCCCATAGAATATGAAAATGGGTTAAACATATCCATGGTTAAAATTGTTTCATTAAATTTGCTGTTATTTTGTATTAAGTGGATGCCGTCATTTACATAGTCTATGTATAAATGCCCATTACTTCTTGGGTCACTTTCGTTATCAAACAGTATAAGGTGAGCAAGACGGGGCTCTATAAATTTATCGACGGAATGTAATTTCGAAACCTGAAATTTTTGTAATACTCCATAGCTTAATCCAGCAATATCCAGGCCCCAAAAAAAAAGAAAAAATATACATCCTGGCGCCGCTAAACGTAAGCAGTAGCGATTAAAAAAGCTGGTTTGTTTAAGACTATTATCGCCTTGGCATGAAAGAATTATTTTGTTAACAAGCAAAAGAGAAAAAACAACACTAAGAGGTAAATTAAAAAACTGTTGGTTGCTATTAATGATTAGCGTATCCACAAACAAGACGACTAATCCAAAACATAAAATTCTGTAATTTGACCATTCAGATGTATGCGACTCAATATTATTAATTTGAATTCCCATCAAAATAATAAGCAAAAAAATAGGGGAATTATAAGCAACCTTATGCAGAATAACATCGTAAGAAACGGTATTTATTCTAGCTCCGGCAGCCATTTTTAAATCATTAAATAGAGCAACAATATCGAACTGAATAAATGACAATAGAACTATCGTGGCAATAAAAAAACCTGATATGAGTCCTAATAAATAAGGTTTTGAAAAATATTTAGAAAAAATCGAAAAGCCTAGCAAAATAATAGCACCGCCAAAATAGCTAACCTTTAGAAAAAGTGTAATCGCTATGACTAGTCCTGTAGACATACCTATTTTCAACATTTTTTCAGTATCTTGATGACTGTCTCTAAATGAAAATATATCTATCATAATCAAAGCAAGCAGGGCATAGCCATATCTGTTGTAAACCATGGCGTGGCTAGACATATTAAAGCTAACACCAAGCGGAAATGGCGCAACAACTAAACATACGAGATAAAGACATAATAATATTCGCAAGACTGGCGTCATGCGATTTCCACACAAATAATAACTCCAGATTCCAATGATCAAGCCATATACCGCGCTGCCATAACCAACGCCATCAGCAGTCCCTCCTGAAAGCACCAAACCTAAACCGACGATCAAAAAGGTAACGGGTCCCCAAGCGCTAGTAAAATCCACATGCGTGGATTGTCCGTTGACGATACGCCAACCATTATCCAGCAGAAAAAAAATATCATGCCCAAATATCCGGGTTGGAACGACTCCCACAATAAATGTGGCAGAAATAATCAATGCTAAGCAACAAAAGAAACTGAAATGGTACCAATTTATCGTAAAGCGACCCAATTGTTCCACACTCAAAATCTTGGCTATTCGGAATAAAAAAGTGTTTTTTGTCATATTTATCCATAATATAAAATTTGTTCTTTTTATTTAAAGTGATAACTACTTAAAGTGATAACTACGTAATTCCTTGCAGAAAGAGGATTTGTATTCTGAACCGAAACTAGCCTGGATTCTGTCGAGTCTGCCAAATACATCACGGAGCTTTTAACGCTTCTCAATGGATAAGCCTTGCATGAGGAGTCGTGTACGGATTCCTACGCACGGTTCTGTTGTCAGACGGAGGCTTTTGCCTCCTCAGACACCCGATCCGATGCTCAGGAAAATCGGCAGCTGCCACCCCAGCAGCGCAAACATGAGGATCAGGGCTGCACCTGCGGCAGTTCGCAGCTTCATCGTGGCCGGGCATTCAGCAGCATCTGTTTGCCGAGCGGTTTGATCGGGGACATCAGATAGAGGCCAATCAGCGGCGGCCAGACTGGAAGGCGCGACTTCACGGTAAGCGGCAGGAACCTTGGGCGGATCTCGGATACTTCAAAGCCATTGGCCGTCAGGAAGTCCGCCAGGCTGATATGCGACCACACCGAAATGTGCGTATAGTCGTCGAAATACTCGGACGAGGCATAGCGGTAATTGGGTTGCAGCATGGTGAGCGTCCCGCGTTTGCTGAGCTTGCGCTTTAATTCAGCCAATACAGTTGCCAAATCCGCCTGGCTAATGTGCTCGAAAAGATTGCTTGCAAAGGCGTAGTCGATGCAGCCATCTTCCAGTGACGACAAATCGGTGACGGGAGCTACCACTGTTTCTACACCAGGGGCCATGTACTTGGGAAAATTTGGCCACAGGTCGAGCGCAATACGCCGTTTGGCAGTTACATTGTTGATGAACTCGCCATAGCCGCAGCCAAGATCAAGCACTGTGTCGTCTGCTCCTATCCGGTAGCGGAAATAGTAACGCCACAAGGCACACCAGACGATATTGCGCTTAGGGTCATGGACCAGTCGGCTGTCATGATAGCCCTTATTCATGAGCTTTTTTCCAGCCTAAGGTAATGCCCTTGATCATTTTCATGCCGACGTTGAAGCCACGCCAATTATTAATGTTGCCGCCTTTGCTTTCGCCCATCCTGGGGTGGAAGGTGATCGGGCACTCGACCAGAACTGCGCCATGTTCAAGCGCGACATCAAGCATATGGGCGTTGAATTCCAGGTTGATTGCCGGATTGACCAAAGGCAGCAATTCCTTTAGGGTATCGCGGCGGCATAATTTGAATGTAGTTCCTACATCGGTCATTGTGCTGCGCCCGAGATGCTTGGCTTCAAGCAGCTTCCCGACAAAGATATTGCCATAGTATATGAAGGTGCTGAGTTGTGTCGAATATTCGCGCAATGGTTCGCTTGTTCGCGTACCATTGACAATGTCGGCATGTGGCGCATAGGCGAGCAGCTTTTCGATGTCGAAGGCCCGAAAGGTTCGGTCGCCTTCGCACAGCACGACGAAGTCGGCATCGTCATGCTTTACGGCTTCGGTCAGACAACGAAAGACGCAGCGGCCATATCCAGGCGCTTCTTCGTTGAACGTGATAGCCCCTGCCGCCTCGGCGCAGGCAAAGGTCTTGTCCACGCTGTTGTTGCTGACAACAATTACTCTCCGGACATCGGGATGCGCGCGGAAGTCGGCGACCGCGTCAGCGATGCTCTTCTCATCATTATATGCAGTAAGTGCTATGGTGACACCACGGTTGGTGAGAGGAATGATTCGCACCGGTGTGCCGAAGCGCTTGCTGTCAAAAAAGATTAGCAAGTCCGCGAGTGCCAGCGCAAGGCCGAGAATGATGGGTACACCGCTGTACCAGACCAGGTTTTGCTGGATTCCGTAGAGAGTTTCCTGGAGCCCGAACAAATAGCGTGGGACGCTAAGCAGCACCCCTGTCAAATAGGCCATAATACCGATACAGAAGAGAAGCGCACCATAAAGCAGCAAAGGCACGTGACGCTTGGGTTGCAGCCTCAAGGCCGTATTCGGTGCGGAAGTATTCGCTGACAACACAACGCTGCTATGCGTTGGTCTGGTCATCTTCCTGAATTCATTCATGTTCATTAATCCTAAATTATGAAATATTCAATAAAGTCTAGCTGGTAAAAATGAAAAGATTGTTTTGGTCTGTATTTTTGCCGCAAAAATTGCTGTATCAGAAGGTAACCCCCTAAGGCGCCCACTACCGTAAAAAAAGTATAGCGAATATGCTACTGCCAATTATCGATCCAGTAAGTAGATAAAAAATTGTGGCTACAAACATGTAGAGCGGGGCATAGAAAAGAAAAATAGGAGAACCGTAACCCCCATAGAGGTTTTCCGCCCAGTAAGGCGGTAGTTGATAATTTGCTAAAGCAAGTTGATATTCTTTAACCCGGATCAGTCCATGCACGGCATCATCACCCAGCGGGTATCCCTGGACAAAATAAGGCAGGGAGCAGAAAAAAAGGGCAATAGCAAGATAGAGGAAGGGCAAATATTTATTCAACATTGATGATATGTTGTGGAAGCTTGGATTAAGGATAAATTCTGGCCGACCTTAGTAAAAGCATCCATACTCAATGTCAGTTTTATAAACAGGGTATTTTTTACATATATAGTGTAGTTAATATTTTGAAACGAAAAAATTTTACTTTGCCAGATTTATTTAACAGTGGAACAGTGACGGATTTTTTCAGTCACGCCGGACGGAGTTTGCAACCCCGTCTGAAACGTTTAAATACTCCAGCAACCTGCAAAACGTGAGTGACGGGGTTGCAAACCCCGTCACGCTTAGAATAATTATCTGTATTTTTATACCGAAATGCAGTTTCAGGGCGCCTTTATCGGTGTGCTGTTTTCCTCGGTATCATTTGCGGTGGCGCAATGGAACGAAAAACCGGGTTAGCGGCCCAAGCCGGACGGAGTTTGCAACCCCGTCTGAAACGTTTAAATACTCCAGCAACCTGCAAAACGTGAGTGACGGGGTTGCAAACCCCGTCACGCTTAGGAGGATGTTTTAATCGCTCATAGCATAGCGGACATTATGTAAGCGTTTGCCTCTCTTTTTGAAGTTTAGTAATTTCAACCCGCTGCTTTTCTAAAGAAGCAAGTTTTCTTTTGAGGCTATTTATTTCCCTGTTGATTGTTTGCAACTGATGGTTGAGTTTTTGTTCTTCTACGTATTGATTTCCGTGTAGTTCATGGACTAATAATTGAACTTCAGCTCTTAGCAGCTTGTAATAGGGGTTGCCATGGGCGTAGTTTATTCGATATTGCAATTTGTCCTTCTTTATCCCTTCAATAATCTCTTTTTCCGTGAGGCCAAATTCTTTACAGGCGTTTTTGTGGCTTAACGTTGCCCCTTGTTTTGTCCAATTGGATTCTGACATGCATTGTCTCTTTAGTAGTGATATTGACTGTTCTTATTCCGAGCTCCAGTCACCGTTAAATGCCGGAATACCTTCAATCCACGGTTCTGCTAAAACATAGTGGGGTTTGAGGCGCAGTGGAACGGAAAACCGAGTTAGCGTCTAGCCTGATGCTCCATTAATGACGTCAATTGGCTGAGATTTTCTCAATCAACTGGTAAAAACGACCTTTCGACATACCTACGCCTGTGGGAGCTTTAAACAAAATTCAGACTGATTCCAGCTCTATTCTTACTTTTTTTCCAAGAGCGGCGGCGGCGCTCACTAAGGTTGTAAGAGTTAAACTGGTGTCTTGTTCATCTAACAACCTGTTGAGCGATGCTCTGCTGGTGTGCATTTTTTTGCCATTGCCGTTTTACTCAGCTTAAGCGAAGACATACCTTCTGAAATTTGCCAGGCAATGACACGTTTTGTTGCAACGGCAGTTACTTCTTCGAGAATCGCTTCTTCGCTAAGAAAGTCGTCAAAGCTGCTGCCAATATGAAGGTTTTCTTTGTGTTGATTATTCATCTTTTCCCCCGCAAGGTCTTCAATCTTTGTTTTGCCAAATCAAGCTCTGGCTTCGGTGTTTTTTGATCTTTCTTGATAAAGCCATGCAGCAGAATCATTGTATTGTTGACGATTACAAACAAAACTCGCGCTATCCGATTATCAAGTTTAGTTCTGAATTGCACCGTTTTAATATCTTCGCCAATCGTTTTTCTATCTTGAGCAGATAAATCTTTTAACCATTCTCTAGCGGGTTCGCTACCGGCTTCAGTGACAAAAAATTTAACAGAAAGTATTGGCGTCATTTTTAAAGTGTATCAAAAAAGATACGCAAAGAATAGCCTGTAAATAGGGATAGTGTTGTCACTTTTCAAAGCCAGCATCAGCAGATTGTCGAAGCCGATGCCAGCAGCGTTCAAACCCGAGTCGTAAAAAGTGGCTTTGACCCAAGCCAGACGGGGTTTGCTACCCCATCTGAAACGTTTAAATACTCCTGTAACCTGCAAAACGTGAGTAACGGGGTTGCAAACCCCGTCACGCTTAGGAGTTTTTAATCTTAAATTATCCATTAGCTTTGTTATTCTTGTCCCGGATTTGAAAATTCATTTGCCAATCTCATAGCTACCACCTAGGCAAACTCTGAAAAGTCTGCAAGGTGATATTTAGCAATGCTATGAACAATTTCCCAGTTGATACTTTCATAGTTGTGAACAGCGATATTACGAAATCCTACAGCCTTTTTAAGGCTGCTTTCCAACTCCTTATTCAAAATACCTTCCTGCGCCAGTAAATCGAAAGTTTGTCCCATGGTGTCAGGAGGCGGCACTTCCATTCCCGCGATTAGATGTGCGTCGATATCCACTGAGATTTGTACCGCACGACTCAGGTTGAGGGAGATGGTGTCTTGAAGATCAATGTCCGAGATAAGCGTGGCGGCGTCCGTTGGGCACTTTATGTCTATACGCCGCAAACAGCGCCGCAGCGATTCTAATTTTTGCTCGATTACTTCCCGATCCATGTTATCCGCCTTTCTGCAAGAAGTCTGGACCGATAGGGCATGAAGTCTGCCTGTTCAAACAGGTGGCGGCTAATCAACTCGCCGTATAAGGTATCACTGCCCAATATTCTTCTACCGTGCCGGAGTATTTGTCCAAGCAAGGGCTCAGACACCACCTTCAGATCAATCAAATCAATAGGGCGTCCGGTACAGTCGGCTAACGCACTGACCAGAGCTATTTTTTCATGGGCAGCCAATGCTTGTTTAGCAGAAACCGCTATATCCAGATCACTATCTGCCCGCTGGCGACCCAAGGCCACAGAACCAAATAACATTGCGAAAGCGATATTTGGAAAATGTGACAGCACTTCTTTGAGTTGCGCATCGATGGTCTGCGTAGATTGAGATGCAGCTTTCATTGTTGTCATCTGTTCAGGTACGTGCAAAATTTAATTTCGGCGAATTCATCCTTCGACAAGCTCAGGACGAACGGCATTGGTGTTTTAAATGGCAAACTTATTTCATGCACGTTCCTTATCTCCCATTCCGTCCGGCTCCGCTCATGACAAGCACATATTGCTGTATCTGGCCTAATGAATATTTTTACCCGCTTGTTTGGCTCGGCGCCAGTCAACAATTGTTACCAGCGTTTCGTCAAGATGCCAGCGCGGATGTTAATTTAAACACACCATTTCCGTTTTGCGAAATAACAAGCTTAAAAACGGCAAGGCTTTAGGTATAGGAGCCAAAGTTGGTAAAGCGACCTTTGTAATACCCCCACCCTCACCCTCACCCTAACCCTCTCCCAAAGGGAGAGGGGACTTTGTGTCGCTTTACCAACGTCGGACTCTATAATGGCTTAGAAACATGCATGAAATAAGTTAGGCATCTTACACCCCTCTCCCTAAAGGAGAGGGGTGGGGTGAGGGGATATAATAACCAAGTTATTTCATGCACATTACTTAATTGTTTATTGGGAAAACTGGACTCAGGATTTTGATCATCTAATTTCTATTAGGGTTGAAAATTTATTAATCATAGATATAAAAAATCTTAAATGCGTGGATTCAACTCCGGAGTGCAATCCTGGTATTCATGCGGCTTCTTGCAATAACCCGGCAAAAAATACCGCATGAGGTGTTTTAAAGTTGAGGGCTTTGCGAGGACGATGATTGAGCTTATTCATTACGGCTTCAACCTCGTCATCGGTTATATTCTCAAAACTGCTTCCTTTGGTAAAGTACTGCCTTATCAAACCATTGGTATTTTCGTTTAAGACGCGTTCCCAGGAATGATAGGGATGTGCGAAGTAAACATCAGCGTTCAGTTGTTCGTTCATGGTTTCGTGTCCTGCGAACATCCACGCCGGACGGGGTTTGCAACCCCGTCTGAAACGTTTAAATACTTCTGTAACCAGCAAAACGTGAGTAACGGGGTTGCAAATCCCGTCACGCTTAGGATGGCTTATGTGTTTCCTAAAGACATTATTTTGCACCGGTCTCGGATCTGTGTAGAAAAATAAATATTCCCGATCGGGAACGTTTCACTATAAATCCACTTGCTTGTGTTATATAATTACCGATCGGGAATATTAATAGGTGCAGCAAACAATGAGCAAAGAAAATTTACCGCTCGGTAATATTGTGTCAGCTAAAGAGGCAGGTCATATTGCTGCTCGATACAGAAAAATGCAAGCATTAACTCAAGCCGATCTTGCTGGACTAGGACAGGTAGGGACCCGTTTTATCAGTGATCTGGAGAATGGTAAAGGAACGGTGCAGTTTGATAAGGTCATGCATATCCTGGATTTACTGGGTCTTGATGTCGTGATTGTGGAGCGTGATCGATGAGACAACTCAATGTTTTTGCGGGCGACATCTTGGTTGGGCATTTGAGCGAAGGGGATAGGTTCGGCATGTTCTTCGCTTACGCGCACGATTGGCTGGCGAATGAATTGGCAACGCCATTATCACCAGACCTTCCGCTTTCTGATCAGGAGTTTCGCGGCGAACAAGTCATGTCTTTTTTTGAGAATTTATTGCCAGAAGGCGACGTTCTTGAATTTATTAGCAAAGCGGCGCAATTATCATCCAGCAATGTATTTGGACTGCTTGAGCGTTTCGGTGGTGATACGGCTGGAGCATTTTCGCTTCTTCCGGAAGGGATGCGGCCATCGGATGAGCCTCATTATTTGCCTGTGACGCCACAAGCGATACTGCAATGGTTTGACAAATCAAGAGGTATTCCGCTCGACATTACCGGAGAGCAAGCTCGAATGTCTTTGTCTGGGGCTCAGGACAAGATGACTGTGTTTATAGATTCAAAGGGCGCCATGTCAATTCCTCTTGGAGCTGCTCCGTCTAGTCATATTATTAAGCCATCGGTAAATCATCGCCTGGATGTGCCCAATACTGCGATTAATGAAGCGATGATCATGATGCTTGCGAAAGAGGTGAGGCTCGATGTCGCCGAGGTGCGTTATGCGCCTGAATTGACTGCGGTTGTTGTTACTCGCTACGATCGGAAAATTGATGCGAATAACCGGCTTCGGCGATTGCATCAGAATGATATTTGCCAGGTATTAGGTATTCCGTCCGGCAAAAAGTATGAGTCCGAAGGCGGCCCATCTTTACAGGTCTGCTTTAAAGCGGTATTGGAGCGTAGCGTACAGCCAGCCGTAGATAAAAAGCGACTGATTGAGTGGGTGGTATTCAATGTTCTGGCCGGCAACATGGATGGTCATGCAAAAAACTTGTCACTAATGACTGCCGGAAAGCGAACCAGGCTCGCCCCATTTTACGATATGGTTTGCACGGCAGTGTATCCGAACCTGAGCCAGAAGTTTGCCTTCAGGATCGGTGGAGAAAATCGACCTGGCTGGATAATGCCTCGTCATTGGGAGCGCTTCGCAGTCGAAACCGACACAAAACCACAGTTTGTCAGAAAGGTTATGACAGACATAATTAAGCGGATTGAATCAGCTCTGCCTGGCGTCGTGGAAAGACTTCGATCGTATGCCTCTAAACCTGATGAGTTGCTTATGATTGATAATATTGAGAAGTTAATAGTTCGGTCTTTATTGCAAATGAAAACCGGACTGAAAAATACAGCTACGTAGGTTGATGCTGTTCCAACCCGCCGCTGAATTCTAAAAATGAATAAGTTATTTCATGCACGTTTCTTAGTGGGGCGTACTATCGTTGAAAACAGCATCTAGCGTTGGCTCGGTGAGTACAGCCTCCCCCCAGCGCTCCAGATCCTGTTCACCGGCGCTACTCAGCTTATCGGAAACCCATGCCGGTAGAGTGCCGAAACGGCGTTCCAGTTGTTTTTTAAGCAGTTTGTATTCACCTTGGGCCAGGCTTTGCTCAACGCCTTGTTGAAATCTTTTCTCAATTTCAAATCGTTCTACTGTAGTGACATAACGCATTTTTGTTTGCATCCACGCCGGACGGGGTTTGCAACCCCGTCTGAAACGTTTAAATACTTCTGTAACCAGCAAAACGTGAGTGACGGGGTTGCAAACCCCGTCACGCTTATGGGCTAATAACAGAATTTGCTTTATATTTTAAATAGGGAAAGGATGTCTTGTTGATGTTTCTTTATATTGCCTCTGCCTAAATCCACGCCGGACGGGGTTTGCAACCCCGTCTGAAACGTTTAAATACTCCTG
>JAGXGJ010000075.1 GCA_024636875.1 Methylococcaceae bacterium
CCAACAAGGGGTATGCAACGTAGTTACGCAATGACTCGACGCGATGTCGTAAAGCCTGCATTTTCACTACGCATAAAGCGCTTCGTGAAAACACATGCCCTATCGCTTCTGGGGACTACTCGACTCCTGTCTCGCAGCGAAAGTATAAGACTGGACGGGTGGTTCCTTTATATTGAGGATCAACAGAGTCAATTGATTAGAGATGAACAGCTATGCATTTGTGTAAACTTAGAGTGCATCAGCGAAAATCAAGGCATACATAAAACGAGCGGGTCTAGGGAATGAGTTAAGTCAAATCCGGTTATTTTGTGTTATTCTTTTACAGTAACAATTCGAACATTTAGTTTAAAGCATAAAAATAACAATGAATCAATCTGAGATCGCTTTGCCATTAGTACTGGTCATTGATGATGACCAGACTATTCATCTATGGGCCAAGCGGCATCTATCTGCCGCTGGTTTTGAAGTTGTTTTTGCAATCAATGGGCATGAAGGTGTTGATGCCTTTAAAAAATATTCACCCGATATTATTCTCGTGGATATCGAAATGCCGGAGATGGATGGTTTTGCTACCTGCTCCGGAATACGGAGTGTTCCGGGAAGCAGTAATACGCCATTGTTAATGATAACAGGAACCGAAGATGCTGAAAGAATAGAGCGATCCTATTTGGCGGGGGCTACGGATTTTATAGTAAAACCGATCAATTGGCAGGTACTTATTCACCGTTTGCGTTATATGATTAAGGCCAGTAAAGTATTTCTTCAGCTTGAAAAGAGTGAATCACGTTTGTCTAAAGCCCAGCAAATGGCCAGGTTGGGACATTGGGAATTGAGGATTGTTGATGACAATCTGTACTGGTCAGATGAAATTTATAAAATATTTGAGCAAAACAGTGACTCTTTTACTCTTGACCAGCCCGGTTTTTTGAATATGGTCCATGCAGCGGACAGGCTCTATGTCGATGAGGGTTTTGAAAAGGCAATCAAAAATGGTACAGGATTAACTATTGAATACCGTATCATCACTGGAACCGGTAAGCAGCGATTTGTTAGCCAACACATCGAAATAATAAAGAATCAGCAAGATCAGTTGGTGGCATTAACCGGCACAATTCAGGATATAACTGAACGTAAAGATCACGAAAATCAGGTCAGGCACCTGGCCTATTATGATGTGATAACAGGATTACCCAATCGTACCTGTTTTTTAGAGCTTTTATCAACAGCGCTCGAACTGGCAAAACGGAATGGGCGCAGTTTTGCTGTTTTATTTCTGGATCTGGATGGATTTAAAGGCGTTAATGATACTTATGGTCATCATGTCGGTGATTTGTTGTTGAAAGAAGTTTCCAGACGTTTGACAGAAGGTCTGCGCCGTTCAGATATAGCCTCCAGATATTTACATCATCATAATTATATTGCCGACGTCGCCCGCTTAGGCGGCGATGAGTTCACTATTCTTCTGAATGAACTGACACAGCCAGAAGATGCAGCTATTGCAGCGAGAAATATTCTTAAATGGATTTCCGAGCCGGTTTTGCTGGAGGATCACAAAATCTTCAGTGGCGCCAGTATTGGCATTGCTCTTTTTTCACAGGATGGTCAGGATGGTGAAACATTGCTAAAAAATGCTGATGTTGCCATGTACCACGCAAAAAAAATGGGCAAGGGAAATTTCCAGTTTTTCCATGACTTCATGAATATCAAAGCCAAAAAACGCATGGAATTGGAAAATTACATGCATCAAGCTGTAGCGAATAATGAATTGCAACTATATTATCAACCTGTTATCAAATCCGTCACCGGTGAGCTGATTGGCGCTGAAGCGTTGATGCGTTGGGAAAGTCCGCAATTAGGTTTTTTATATCCTGTTGATTTTATTTCATTAGCTGAAGAAAATGGGATGATACTCAAATTCGGTGAATGGGCTATCCACGAAGTTTGCCGACAATACCAGGACTGGCAGAAAAAGGGCATGGGCTATTTGTCAATAGCGGTTAATCTGAGCAGTTTGCAGTTGAACCAGATTTCCTTTGTCCCCATGCTCAAAGCGATTCTGAATGAATACCAGCTTGATCCTGCATTTCTGGTGTTAGAATTGACTGAAACCATGATCATGGTGGATAGCGAGAAAATACTCGGTACGCTTCTGGAATTAAAAAAAATGGGCATCAAACTGTCTATCGACGATTTTGGCACAGGTTATTCGTCGCTCAGTTATCTCAAACGTTTTCCCCTGGATTCGTTAAAGATAGATCGATCGTTTATCAAAGATGTGACGAATAATTCTGAAGATGCCGCTATTGTCGATGCTATTCTGGCATTAGCGGCAGCACTGAATTTACAGGTAATTGCCGAGGGCGTGGAAACCGGTCTGCAAAAAGAATTTCTGGAAAATACGGCTTGTCAAGCCATTCAGGGTAATGTTTTCGCAAAACCGATGCCCATGGCCGATTTTCAGGAATACTGGAAATCGCACTGATCAGCAGGCGCTATAAATGAAAACTCGTTTTCGAAATGCGCCGATACGCATCAAGTTAATGTTGATTATCGGCCTGTCTGCATTGTTCGCCTTGTTGTTTGTAGCATCGGCGATTTCCATAAGTGAATATATAACCAGAAAACATGAAACGCAGCAGAATTTATCATCCTTAGCCGATATCATTGCCTGGAACAATCGAGCTACATTAGCCTTTATGGATGGCAAGTCTGCAAATGAATCCCTGAAGGTTTTAGAGACCCAGCCAGCCATAGTTGCAGCTTTTTTATATAACCCGGAGGGCGAGGTATTTGCTGAATATAAAACGACTTATAAAACTGATAATCAACTGAATGGTTCCCGTATTGCTCAAATCATCATGGAGGATTCAGCGACTGCGAACGAGCAGTCCCTTGATGTTCCAGCTATTTGGCAATGGACTAAACAAATCTTCAGTTCTTCATCAAGGCAGCCTTTACAAGATGGTTATTCAGTAATAACGCTCTATGACCACTTTGGTCAGTTGCATTTGTTTCGGCCGGTTTTAATTGATGATCAAGTCATTGGCATCGTCCATCTGGTTGATAATCTCAGCCGGTTAAATGCATTTTTAGCTGATTTTTATTTAATTATTTCGGCCATCGTTTTCGTTACTTTGCTGTTTGTTTTGTTTATTTCGGATCGATTGCAGCGGAATTTTTCGGCGCCTTTGCTGGAATTGATGCGGGCCATGAAAGCAGTCGCCAGTGAAAAAAACTTTACGAGCTGTGTTATCAAAACCAGTAATGATGAATTTGGCCAGCTGGTTGATGTTTACAATGACATGCTGGACGAAATTCACCAGCGGGACGAGCAGTTGGAGAAACAGCGTGAAGAATTGGAAATACAGGTACAGGAGCGGACTTCGGAATTGACCGAAAAGAATAAAGCATTAAAACGCGCAGTGACTGATGCCTTGATTGCCAAAGAAGAGGCGGAAGCGGCGAACCGGGCAAAATCCCAGTTTTTGGCTAACATGAGCCATGAAATCAGGACACCGATGAATGCAGTACTGGGGATGACTGAATTTTTATATGAAAGTGAGTTGAATAGTGATCAGCGTCATTCTATCGAGATAGTACAGCAGTCATCGAGATTACTGCTGGGGGTAATCAATGATATTCTGGATTTCTCCAAAATTGAATCCGGTAAACTGGATCTGGACATACGCTGCTTTAATTGCCACGATTTGGTTCATGACTGTTTCGCATTGCTGGAAAGCCAGGCCAAAGCCAAGGGCTTAAAGTATCGGCTGGATATGGCCGAGTTGCCGGTCATGCTTGATGGCGATGCTATCAGGCTAAGCCAGATATTGACCAATCTACTCAGTAATGCGATCAAATTTACTGAGCACGGCGAAGTGACATTAAGCGCTGCCAGCCAGCCAGTAGATCAAAAAAAAGTCAAACTTTATTTCGAAGTTACTGATACCGGGATTGGTGTTGACGCGGAAAAGCAACTGCTGATTTTTGATCCCTTTTCCCAGGCAGACAATTCGATGACCAGAGCCTTTGGTGGAACCGGTTTGGGTCTGGCGATTGCGAAACAGCTTGTACGCATGATGAATGGTGAAATTGGTGTCAGGAGTCAGTCAGGCCAAGGAGCAACTTTCTGGTTTCGGGTTGAACTGGAAAAATCGGACACCACACCCATAAAAATCAAGGTCCATCCTGACTGCTGTTTTAATGCCAGCGTCCTGGTTGCCGAGGATTATCCTGCCAATCAGTTGCTGGCAAAAAGATTTCTGGAAGCCGTCGGTTGTCACGTTTATATGGCTAATAATGGTCTGGAGGCAGTCGAGGCGTTAAAGAAACAGGATTACGATATGATCTTCATGGACTGCCAGATGCCGGTAATGGATGGCTACGAGGCCACCAGGGTAATTCGACGATTTGAATCAGAAACAGGGTCGAAGAAGCATATTCCAATTGTTGCTCTAACGGCTCACGCACTGACAGGTGACAAAGCAAAATGTCTGGCTGCCGGAATGGATGAATGGGTAACCAAACCATTTACCCGTCAGGAAATAAATGAAGCTTTACAGAAATGGTTGCCCGAGCAGTTAATTATCCCGAATCATCTTTCGAAATCTGCTGACTCGGATTCTGCACTTCATTCCACAAGTAAACCGCCGGCAATAGATACTCATTTCCTCCGGCAAAATTTCAATTTCGATGATGCGGATGATCTGGCATTTATTGCATCATTAAAACAGGCATTCAAACACAGCGCAGAACAGACGCTTGTTTCTTTGCGGGAGAGCATTGGCAATAATGAAGCGGAACAAATCCGCAAACTGGCTCACGGTCTAAAATCGATCAGTGCCAATGTTGGGGGAATGCAGCTTTCAGCGCTATGTAAAACAATGGAACAAGCCGGTCAACAAAATCAGCTGCAAGGCGCTGACGAATTATTGACGGCCATGGAGCTTGAATATGCAAGGGTGCTTTCAGGGTTGGATAATATTTGCTCGCAATCAAGCTAGATCGGGTTAGCGGTAGAAATTGTGAAAGTATTTTCAAATAGCTCTGTAGTCAACTGTTGTTTTCAGGATAAAAGGCACAAGTCGACGGGCTAAAGGCGAAAAATCGCAAATGTTAAAAAAGACTGCACCTGCGCCTTCCATCTTTCGCCTTTTATATATCCTAAACAATAACAGTGCTACTTTCTGATAAACAAAAAAAAATTCTTATTTTGCTGGCCGATGGAGAATTTCATTCCGGAACAGAATTGGCTGGCGAGTTGGGTATTAGTCGCGCCGCCATCAGTAAACAGCTAAAGGGCTTGTCTGAATCAGGCTTACAACATTCGGCAGTCAGTGGCAGGGGTTACCGGCTGGATAAACCCCTGGAATTTTTGGCACAGTCAAAAATCGAAGCAATTCTAAGTGATCAGAGTAAAGCATTAATGTCAGTGCTGGAGATTCATGACCACATTAATTCCACAAACAGCTATTTAATGGATCGCTCCCGGAAGTATGCGTCCTCAGGTTTTGTCTGTTTTGCCGAGCATCAAACGGCAGGAAAAGGCAGACGAGGGCGGCAATGGGTTTCTCCCTACGGCAGCAATATTTATGTATCGATACTCTGGCGCTTTCAACAAGGCGGCCCCGCTTCAATTTCAGGCTTAAGTCTGGCTATCGGCGTCGCCGTCATCAGGGCTTTAAAACAGTATCTTTTGTTCTCAGGAAACGGCGCTAGAAGGGACATTGGTTTGAAATGGCCTAATGATATCTATTGTCAAGGCAAAAAACTGGGCGGTATTCTGATTGAAGTTTCGGGTGAAGCCGATGGCCCTTGCGCTGCCGTCATTGGCGTGGGCTTAAATTTGTTTTTGCCGGAAACGCAAGCGTGTACCATTACCCAGGCATGGACTGATCTGACTAAAGTCGCAGGACAACAGCCATTAAGCAGGAATGCACTGGCAGGAACATTGTTAAATCAACTTCTCCCGGTTATTGCCGGATTTGAGAATGACGGCATTACCGCCTATCTCGATGAATGGCGGAACTATGATTGTCTGAAAGGTCAACCGGCAACGCTGTTTATTGGCCAGCAGCAAGTCGAAGGCATCATCGAAGGCATAGACGATAATGGTCTATTATTGATTAAACGGCTCGACGGCATTGTTCAGACTTTTGCTTCCGGTGAAGTCAGCTTTAATTCTTCAACGCGATGAATTTACTGGTTGATATAGGCAACACCCGGCTCAAATGGGCTGTTATGTTAGACGGCCAGCTTATTCCGGGTCGCGCAATGGATAATTCTCGACTTAACCGGCATGAACTAGTTGAAATCTGGAAAACACAAGCACACCCTGAGCGCCTTGCAATAGCTTGCGTGAGTGCTAACCCGCTATTGGAACTTGTGCTTCGGGTAGTCAATGAACTTTGGCCAAACCTTGAAATTATATCCGCTAAATCCCAGGCGCACGCTTTTGGCGTGTGCAATGCCTATCAACAGCCGGAACAGCTGGGGGTTGATCGCTGGCTGGCGCTAGTGGCCGTTCGGCGCCATTATCAAATACCCGCCTGCATAGTTGATTGCGGCACAGCTATTACCGTTGATTTGATTGATGTCAGGGGTAGTCATCAGGGCGGCCTGATCAGCCCCGGATTAATGCTGATGAGAAAATCACTGGCTGAAGGGACTGAAGCTCTTCAATTACTTGAAACAGACCATGAATTCGGGCTGGCCAATTGTACCGGTGCTGCCATTTATAGCGGTACCTTATCAGCCGCTGTCGGCTTGATTGAGCATGTTTTATCAAGACAGCACGACACTGTACAACTGATTTTAACGGGCGGAGATGCCGGATTTATTGCTCAGCACCTTAAAGGCAAGCCTGTTATTGACCCTGATTTGGTATTGCGTGGATTAGCCATTGTCGCGGATAGCCGGCATTGAAAAATCTGTGTTCGTTATCCTTCTGCAGTTTTGAGTATTTTGCAATACAATACAATACAATAAAATTGATAAATATTGATTTTCCATACTGTAAAAGGCTAACAATCATGGCAACAATTCAGGTAGGCTGCGACCTAACGTATTCAGTCACAAATCCAACGAGCTTTCTGTTTAACGTGGCGGCGGCACGTACTGAACACCAGAGCATCAACGAGGAAACTTTTCAGTTAAACCCCAATATTAACTACGAGGCCAGCAGTTTAGGCACGGAAAATATTCAGGTGTACCGGTTAACTGCCGAACCCTGTGATCTGCAACTCCAGTACCGTGCGAAAGTGAATTTGCGTCCTGAACTGTATAACACTTCAGGGATTATCGAAACCGGGTACTCCCAATTGCCAAACGAAGTATTACCCTATCTTAATCCCAGCCGTTATTGCGAGTCTGATCGATTAGCCCATTTTGCCTTACGGATGTTTGGCGACGCCGAGCCCGGATTTTCCAGGGTTACTGCGATTTGTGACTGGATAAACAGCAATCTCGACTATCAACCAGGCAGTAGCAGCGAAAGCACCAGCGCCTGTGACGTATTAATCCAGCGCGTTGGTGTATGCCGGGATTATGCACATCTCGCCATCGCCCTGTGCCGGGCGTTATGCATCCCCGCACGTTATATTTCAGGATACGCAGTAGCGTTGCAGCCGCCGGATTTTCATGGATTCTTTGAAGCTTATCTGGGTTCGCGCTGGTATTTGTTTGATGCTACACGAATGGCGCCTGTTGAAGGATTTGTACGTATTGGTACAGGCCGCGATGCTGCTGATGCATCATTTGCGACCATTATCGGGGAGGCGGTGCTTACCTATATGGCGGTTTGGGCTGAACAAACGGCGCCTGGCCAAATCACCAACCAATCTGTATCCCGGGCTGCGGTGTCGACAAATAATTAAGTGTTATACCCCAAGCCGGCATTTTTTAAGAGTGTCTTTGAGCCAGGCGGCGGGATCAAGTTGAAGCCGGTGTTATGCACCCAAAAATGCCGCACCGTGATATTAAGCATTATAGGAGCCAAAGTTGGTAAAGCGACCTTTGTAATACCCTCACCCTAACCCTCTCCCAAAGGGAGAGGGGACTTTGTGTCGCTTTACCAACGTCGGACTATATAGTGTAGACTTAATCAATATTTATCCGCTGCCGTACATTAGGGCTACGAAAAAACCGGGGTCCCTAAAGAAAATCCTTAGTCTATGTGCGTTACCGTACTGACCGAATTCAGCTTTATGTTTATTATTTACTATAAGTGATGGATTTATTATTCCACGCTTTGGACATGACTAACGTGACTAACGGGTCATGGCTACATAATAATCAGGAGACACTCATGAACAAAGATCAAGTAAAAGGCCGAGTCGAAGAAACCAAAGGTAAAGTCAAGGAAGCCACCGGTGTGGTACTGGATGACAAGGGTATGGAGATTGAAGGAAATGTCCAAAAGAATGTCGGCAAAGTCCAGAAGGGCCTTGGCGATCTCAAGGAAGATATTAAGGACAGCATCTAAAACGGGTATCGCTGAACTATGCAGCCGAGTCCAGAAAGACTGGCCAGTTGCACTGCGCAAAGAAGCCTCGCAATACAATTTTCACAGGAGATGAACGTGAAACTCGCCGTTTTATGGGCAGAAGTGGTTTTGGCCCCCGGTACTGCTTCATATGTTTATCTCTGGTTCATATCGCCGTCATTTGATGGCCTTTTACGGAGAAGCACACATGCTTGTAACTTTAGCGATCATTCTAATCATCCTCTGGGTACTGGGTTTGGTATCCTCATACACACTCGGCGGGTTCATTCACATTCTGTTGGTTATCGCGATCATCGTAATCGTGCTGCGCGTCATTCAGGGCCGGCGTGTCTAGGAAGGGCACTGGATTGGGTTTGGGTTACGCGCCGTATCTATCGGGTGGAGCGGACCGGCGCGCCTGGAGTACCGGTTTATGCCGGACTCCAGGCCTATCATTTACAGGAGAGAAGAAATGAGTGCAATCAAGATCGTGGCAATTGTGCTGATCATAGCTGGACTGTTGGGGCTGGTGTATGGCCGTTTTAGCTATACCCGGGAAACGCAGGAAGCGAAGTTAGGCCCTTTCGAGCTGACCGTAAAAGACACGCAGACGGTTAATGTCCCAGTCTGGGCCGGCGTTGCTGCGATAGTGGCTGGCGGTGGACTCCTGCTTTTTGCTAGTAAAAAGACCTAGCGCTTCCGTCGATTTAAAGATCAGGAATCCATTAAAACAACCTCAAAATCACCGTGCTTCGACAGGACTCAGCTGAGCGTAGCCGAAGTTCCTGGCATAAATTATATTTATACTATCAATAAGTTATGTTTTTGGTGAGCTTGTCGGATAGTCAGCGCTAAACTTAACTTGTTATTAGTGCTTTCCCTAAGCCAAACCGGCCCCAACATTCTGCTTTTTTTGATTATCCTCGGAGCAAATGAGTATTTATTAATAGGCTAAACTGTAGCACGAGTGCTGGCTTGATCTCAACTTATTGTTCTATATCGGATTATAGATTACTGTTCAGGCTTTAATAACCTTTTCATTTAAAAATGCTGCCTCAATTAAGGATACATTAATCAATTGGAGAGCATAATCGGCTTACAAGACATATAAGCATGCATTATGCCTTTTGCACCCAACAGTGAATGATGCCGCGTGCTTATGCACACCATAAATTGTGGAAAAATCAGAAGTAATTGGCGCCAAATTTATAGTCAAGTAGCTGAAACTTCCAGCCGCTATTCCTGCAAATCGAGAGCTCTTTGGGAGAAAACAATGCCACCTGCAATTAAACCGACTTATGCGCTCATCCCTTTTGTTATCTTCGGCATTATTTTGATAACCGCATTTTTCTTAAAGTACTTTGAGCCAATGCTGCCGGCGGCCCTCCAAACTTGGGCCGATCACTTGTCAATTGCGTTGATCGTTGCCGTTGTCATAGGCTTGACTTATGAGTATACATCGCATCTATTTCGGGAAGAGATTCTGAAAAATCTTCTGCATGAGAGCCAGGAGCAGGTCTACCAGGCTTTAAGAGCCTATAGTGTACTTACACCTGATGAAGTTTTTCGATTATTAAAAGAGATAGCCTGCCAGATTAATCAGACGCCTACGCTGCTTTATCCTGCACGACCGGAAAGCGGCGAATGTTCGTTTACCGAAAGCATGGACTTTTTCGATACGCTTGTCAAAATGCGGCCTAAAGAAATCGTCAAAATACTCGGTACGTGGATAGAACCCAAAAGCCACAAGAATCTGAAATACCTTGCCAGTGATTTTATCGGAAAATATCAGCTCACTGAAATCACTGAGGAACTTCGCCGCCAGGTGGAGCCGATATTACGCTTGGGTAACCTTAGCGAAGACAATAGAGGATGGGTATTAAATTATATCTGGGCCTATTCCCGTTGCGAGAAGCCCATGTACAAAAGTCTTGCAGATGTTATGCGCACCACTTCAGATCATGAAATCGAAAAATGGATGCTTTTCCTTCCGGTGCAAATGCCGTCAATCGAGTTTGCCCACATGATTAATGACTATCTGGAACGTGAGGTGGCAATCTCTGATGATAATTTGTTGCTTGTGATTCAAGCTGTTGCCTCTTTGCATCGCGCACAATTGATCGACAGTGTGACCTTGCTAAAGAAATATCCAAACCGCTTTGGACCTCATCATCAGGAGGATGTTGAACGTATCTGGAGGAATTATGCACTCGTGCCTGAAGAGTTGAAAGGCATTTTTTTTCAAGCGTAATTTTACCAACTTCTAAAAATTACCAGCAAAACCGGAATGGATCAAAGACTCACGGTGATGCTTGTTTACTCTGGCCTGATTAAAACCCGATTTACAAACAAATCAGGCTTTACGCAGTGTAACAAATTCTTCGGCGGCAGTCGGGTGTATACCGATGGTCGAGTCAAAGACCGCCTTGGTCGCACCGGCTCGAATGGCAATGGCCATGCCCTGGATAATTTCAGGGGCATCAGTCCCTGCCATGTGCATGCCGACAACCCGGTCAGTGTCGCGCACCACGATCATCTTCATCAGGGTTTTTTCATCGATACCGGAAAGAGTGTTTTTCATCGGTTTGAAACTGGTTTTGTAAATGTCGATGTCCGGGTATTTTTCGCGCGCCTGTGCTTCGGTCAGGCCTACGGTGCCAATAGTGGGCTGGCTGAAAACGGCAGTGGGAATAGTGTCATAATCTACCGGCCTCGGTTGTTTGACATACAATTGGTTCACCAGGGCCATGCCCTCTGCTATGGCTACCGGCGTCAGGTTGACGCGGTTAGTCACATCACCCAGTGCATAGATTGACGGCACATTGGTTTGATAGTCACTGTTGACTTTAATCGCAAGTTCCGTGTCCAGTTCGACGCCAAGCTTTTCCATGCCAAATCCGGTTGAATTCGGTGTTCTTCCAGTGGCATACAGTACCAGATCTGTGCTTACTTTGCTGCCATCAATAAGCCGTGCTGCGAAGCAATCGCCGGTACTTTCTATGGCTTCAATATCGGTATTCAAAAGCAGTTTAATACCTTTTTTGATCATTTCCTCGGCCAGAAAATCACGTATATCCTCATCAAAACCCCGAAGCAATTTGTGTCCGCGATGACAAATTGTCGTATTCACACCAAGTCCATGAAGAATACTGGCAAATTCAACCGCGATATAGCCGCCGCCGACGATAATGATACGCTTGGGCAATTGCTCGAGAAAAAACATTTCATTCGATGTGACGACGTGCTGCTTGCCGGGTATTTCGGGAACAGACGGCCAGCCTCCTGTTGCAATAAGTATGCGTTCGGCGCTGTATTCCGTTCCATCGACAGCGACAGTATGAGCATCAAGCACTTGTGCCCTGCCGGTGATAATACAGACACCCGATTTTTGCAGCAGGTTGTTGTAGACAGCGTGTAGCCGTTCTATCTCCTGATTTTTGTTGGTGATCAGACTAGTCCAGTTGAAAGTTGAATTGCCCACCGTCCAGCCAAAACCCGCTGCCGAATCGAATTGATCTCTGAATTGAGAAGCATAAACAAAAAGCTTTTTGGGTACACAGCCCACATTGACACAGGTGCCGCCTAAATAACGCTCTTCAGCTATGGCTACCCTTACGCCATGACCCGATGCCATACGTGCTGCACGCACGCCTCCTGAACCTGCACCAATTACAAACAAATCGTAGTCATATTGAGTCATTGGCGCTTCTCGATATCAAATAATAAGTATGGGATACAAAGCGCAAGATTAAAGAAAATATCCAGTTTACCTTGCGCTTTCTATATTGGGTTTCGTATTGATTTATCTGGCCCGAACTGCAGTATGGGATTGAGGGCTATACAGGCTCATTTGTTCTGCTTTAAATAAGCCAACAGGGTATCAACATCGCTTACCGTAAATGGATCATCAGGGCAATTATCAATTTTGCCGGACTCTCTGAATAATTTGATAATCTTTTTATTCTCAACAAACATTGAATAGCGCCATGAACGATAGCCAAAACCAACGTTTTCTTTTTTAACCAGCATGCCCATTGCCCGGGTAAAATCGCCATTTCCGTCGGGCAGCATTTTTACATGCTTGATGTCCAGATGCTTGCTCCATTGATACATCACAAAGGCATCATTAACACTCAGGCAATAAACTTCATCAACGCCCTGATCAATGAGTTCCTGATATTTGGCCTCATAGCCAGGCAAATGTTTGCTTGAGCAGGTAGGCGTATAGGCGCCGGGAAGAGCCAAAACAACAATTTTTTTCCCTTTAAAAATCTCATCGGTGCTGACATCCTGCCAGCGAAACGGGTTGTCGCCACCGATACTTTCGTCGCGAACACGGGTTTTAAAAATTACATCAGGTACAGTTGTAAGCATGTTGGAACTCCTCAGGTTTATTAATAGCGTATATGGGGCGAGGTAAAGAACCCCAATACTTGATGTACCCTAATTGTTGTGCCCAAAGGCCATACATTATCCCAACAATACAGGCAGATACTCTTAATGACAGTTATCAGCGGTAAAAAGTTTATGAGATACCGTATTTTATTGAACATTAATGGGACATCCTGGTTTTTTTCAAATGAATGCGGGTGAATTATCCAAATCTCTGGGAAATTAATGACTAAAAATCAGATAAAACAATCGTTATTGAACCGATTTTAAGCACATGCCCGCGATGGTTCTCTGGTATAGAGTCCGGCGTTGGTAAAGCGACACAAAGTACCCTCTCCCTTTGGGAGAGGGTTAGGGTGAGGGTATTACAAAGGTCGCTTTACCAACTTTGGTTCCTATATATAAAAAAACAGCTATCGACTTGACCTTCGACGGCCTCCGGTTGCACCGGAAGCCGAAGCCGCCGGCTGGGATTGCCGTTCCGGCGCTTGACGGTTCGATGCGCATGGCTGATGGAAAGACTTGATCATCCAGGCTATGGGCAAGGCTGTGTATAAGGTGTGTACCGAGACCATAAGGTTTAGCGCAGTTCTCAGGGGTGAAGTTCCGGTAGTGCGTGGTTTTTCGGCGGCGCTACGGCTGTTGGTTGTTTGGCGCCTGGTAAGTTCACCAATGATAAATCCGATGCCAAATGTCAGTAGCAGTGTTGTTGGAGCGGTTATCTCTTTGTGAATTTTCTTGATCAGGATAGCGGCACGAACATCGACCCCCCGTTGATGAATCAGTATTTGCTGCTCCGCATCCCTGATCTGCGCCGTCAGGGACCTGGATTTGCTTACGCTTGAAAAGTAGCCCTTCATCATGACTTCTGCGCATTCCGGTGGTTTGGGGGCTTGCTCTGAAGAGAACTGAGGGTCGCGGGAAATTGAAGATAACGGCTCTTTCGGCGCATCACGCGATAAAAGATCAGCGCGAGCAGCAAATTGAAAACAACGGCAAGCAGTATGGCGCTGACCGCCATGACGCCGTTCTCGATTAGCCCCAGTACGGCGGCTGCCATGAGTCCCAGCCAAGCGCTGCTCAGCAAGAACGCAACCATCACCCCCGCCATAATCATCGACACCAGACTTTCACCCGCCCGCCGTGTTTCCAGTGCGGCGAGCCGCAAACGATCGTGGGCTAGCCCATGCAGTTCATGCCATAACGACTGGGCATCATCCAGCACGCCGGAAGCGCTCATCGAATCATCGCGCGTTGCAGTTTGCCCGGGAATTTCATCCTCGATGGCATCCTGGTCCATGATGTTTGACGATCTAACGGCCGCTCAAGACGCGGCTCAGCAAAAAACCGGCCGCTGCTGCGATCCCTAGCGACGTTATCGGGTTGTCGCGGACATAACTGCGGCAATTCTCCATCAATTGCTGCTCGTCATTTTTCAGCTGATTGCCTTTTTCACCAAGCGTTTCCGCTGCCTGATTCGTCGCACTTGCGACCTTGTCGACAGCCTCATGTGCGGATTTAGATGCTTTTTCTATGGTATCCATAATGTTTTCCTCGTCTATTTGAGCTGCATGTCATTTTTGACCGACTTCACGCCGCCGACGCCGCTTGCCACTTCAACTGCTTTGACAATATCGGCACTGGAATTCACGAAGCCGCTCAATTGAACCACGCCCTTGAAGGTTTCAACGTTGATCTCGGCGGAGCTCAAGGCAGGCTCATTCAGTATGGCCGCCTTAACCTTGCTGGTGATGACGCTGTCGTCAATATATTCCCCGGTTCCTTCGTGCTTGTGCGTCGATGCGCAACCGGCGGCAGTCAGTAACGTCAGGGCTAAAAAAAATGCGGAAAAAAATCTGATAAGGTGTTTCATAAATAAATCTCCAGTAAGACGTAAAAAATCAATCAAGTTGTTTCATTGCTAAATATGCGGACGTATCTATCCAAACGGGCGATCAAGCAAGCATGACCAAAAATCGGCAAGTCATCTCAATCACGGAGTAAGCTACAGGGCGCGGCAGGGGGGTTGTTTTAAAACCTTTAAATTACTTTAGCCGTATAACAACTTGCTGTCTGTACGGTGTCGCACATAGAGATATTGATTCCAGGACTGCTGGCTTCACTGTAGTGAGCTGAAAAGTGCTGCCCAGCTTAGCCCAGAATGCGCTCGTAGATGTCTTTATCGACCCGGTAACACTCGCAAGAAGCGGCTTCCAGGCCGGCGCGGTCGAGAATCGTGATGTCCCCACGGCGGTAGCTGATGAGCTTTTGCTTCAGTAATGAATTCGCCGCTTTGGTGATGCCGACGCGCCGTACACCCAGCATATGGGCCATTAATTCGTGGGTAACATGGAAGTGGTTTGAATGCGCCCGGTCATGGGTCATCAACAGCCAACGGGCGAGGCGTGCCTCCACCACATGGTAGCGGGTGCATGCGGTTGTTTGCGCAAGCTGGCTCATCGATACGTAGAGGTAGCGCTTCAACTCCTGCTGCAGCGCAGGACTCTGTTCGAGTTCATGGAGAAAAGCTGACGCCGTCATACGCAGTGCAGGACCCTTCCCATGAACCAGAGCGTGAAATGGTGTGACATCGACTCCCAGAATGAGGGTGATGCCAAGCATGCCTTCATTACCGATCAGCTTCACTTCCAGACTCGCGCTGTTATTGATGGGCCTCATCAAGGAAATTAAGCTGCCAGTCGGGAAATAAACATAGCGAATGAGTTCTTCCGGGCGGTAGAGTACCTCGGCAAAATTGAGCTCGATTGTTTCGCACTTTGCCAGCAACTGTTCGCGATCCTTGCCGGGTAGGTCAGTCAGCAGACGGTTGTTAGCGGGGGACAGCATGGTTGTATGGCACGCGTATTTTCCTGCAATAGTTGGGAAACCCGATAGTCGGCACAAAAAACCAGGATGATAATTATGCCGGTGCCGGCGTTTGCTATAGGGAGACTGGCTCCACTAATCAGGGAAAAAATTTAGCACAGCAGCCTGCCCCCGTCTGTACGTTAGCGAACTTACCGCATAGATTGGGGAAGCCGGGATCGGCTATCTGCCAGCCGCTTTCAGAGCCAGAGTTGACCGTGATTTGTACGATAACCTGGGAACATGCACGAAATAAGTTGAACAAGTGAGTAATAATTCGAGCCGGCAAACGAGTGCTGATCCAATACAATGTTTATAACTTGTTTTTATAACCATGAAGGCCAAAAGCAGCCGCCTCTAGGCTACATGAAGATAATGAAGGGGGGGGAGAGAATTTAGTGATTTGTCGAATAAAGCTTCCGCTCCTGCTCACGCCGCCCCTAACCTACATCCCTGTAGGCAAGGTGATTGCTTGCATGTGAAGTTCATAAAACACTCGGTCTGGATTGCTGGAATCCACTTATCAGCAAGGTCTTGCTCATGAACCTGGCATTAATCAGATTGAATTCAGAATCGAGTATCCTTTGCCGGTAAAATACCAAGGAATATACCTGGCTTGTGGTTATAGTAATACATTGAAATTCTTCATGAAGTTCGTGTTCTTCGTGGTTGAATTGCCGAATTTAGGTTAATGGGTCATGAGCCGGGGGATTGGAGCAGGCGATCGGATTCCGTTTTGACCACTTGATAGCATTCGCAGACTCGTCCTTCCAATCCCGGCCGGTCCAGCACGGTGATGAGACCACGGTGATATTCAATCAACCCCGCTCGCTGCAATTTCCCGGCAGCCTCCGTGACGCTTTCGCGGCGCACGCCCAGTATATTGGCGATCATTTCCTGAGTCATGATCAACTCATTCCCGGGTAACCGGTCGAGGCTTATTAGCAGCAATTGGCAGAGTCGCTGGTCCACCGAATGATGCCGATTACAGACTGCCGTCTGCGCTATCTGGGTAATCAGCGCCTGGGAATAGCGCAGCAATATATGGTATAGAGTACCGTTGCGGTTGAATTCCTGAATGAGCAGCTGCCCACGCAGCCGATAGGCGTAGCCTGCGCTCAGCACGACGGCACGATTAGGCATGGAGCCGCCATCCATGAAGAGTGAGATACCGATCATGCCATCATTGCCGATTACGGCGATTTCGGTCGACGTGCCATTCTCCATGATGTAAAGCAGTGCTACGATGCAGGTCGTGGGGAAATAGGCGTAACGCATTTTGTCACCCGGGTTGTAGAGAACTTCGCCGCTCTGCATCGGGACCTGTTCCAGATGGGGAAAAATGAGCTCATATTCGGCGGCGGGCAGGATGTTGAGGAGATGGTTTTGCCGAGTCTTATTTCGGTCAGTCATAAGCAATATCTCTATTAGCAGGTCAAGATTGAATGCCGCCACCAATGAGACCCGGATGCCTGTATGCCTGGTGGAGAAACCCGGAGTCATAGTGTCTAGATTTCAGCGTCATTTTTATAACACGAGGCACTGTAACATTCAAGTTATTAATCGGGATGGATCAGCTTGGCTAAAACGAAACCGAAACCGGTCATTGGCAGCGGCATTATATGAGTTACCGTACTGTCGGCGTCTGAAGTTGTGGTTTAGCGGTTTACGGTGACTGAAATGAACCTAGAAAGCGCAGTTTAGCCACAGATGAACACGGATTTACACGAATAAACAACTAGGTGCTTGTCCGAGAACTAACGTTTAACTAATTCGCCTACTATATATAGTGCCTTGAAAGTATTAAAAAGCACTACATATTGATAGCCACTGACTGGCATGTTAGTTCTCGGACAGCCTCCTAGTTACATCAATTCTTTTTGACACCATTTGTGTGAAGTGCCAGCCTCGCGCAACATAATGTTTTATCAGCGTTTTTCTGTGTAAATCTGTGGCTAACTAAGGTTTTTAGGATGAAGAGCATGTCTTGCCGCAAAACGGGTATTTGCCGGGAGGTATCGGCATAGTTAATATTGATCAACAGGCACTTGCTACTTGCAATACAGAGGGTGTTAATGCCGGGCGGCGTCCATTCAACACGATGCCGGGTATGTGCAGGAATTAATAAATAATCACCGGCAGTCAGGTTTACTGCTTGCTGGTCTTGTTCAAAGACTAATGTTGCCTGTCACTGCAGCAATATAACCCATTCATCCCATACCTGATCAAACCATTGTCCAGCCGGTGTAATATGGCCTTTAGAGATAATACGTTAACTGCAAAATGCCTCGATTTGAGCCGTAATGCCCTGGACATCCAGTTCGCAGATAGCCAGCAGTTCCTCGCGTGTGCCTTGTTCGACAAATCTGTCAGGCAAGCCAATATTTAACACCGGCATGAGTATGCGTTGAGCTTGCAGGAAGTTATTCACCGCACTGCCAGCACCACCGGAAATGACATTTTCCTCAACCGTGATAAACAGCTCATGTGTTTTCGCCAGCTCCAGAATCAATTGTTCATCAAGCGGTTTGACAAAGCGCATATTGACGACAGTCGCGCCAAAATGCTTGCCAGCTGCCAGCGCCGGCGTCACCATGCTGCCCCAGGCCAGAATGGCGATGCGGCTGCCCTGATGTCGAATCTCGGCTTTGCCTATCGGCAGCGCCGTCATGGTTTGCTGTATGGCAACGCCAGGCCCTTTGCCGCGCGGATAGCGCACCGAAGCGGGGCCTTCATGCAGATAGCCGGTAGTCAGCATCTGCCGGCATTCATTTTCATCGGCCGGCGCCATAATCAGCATATTGGGAATACAGCGCATGTAACTGTAATCAAAACTGCCGGCATGGGTCGGGCCATCCGGGCCGACCAGACCGGCGCGGTCCAAGGCAAACAGGACGTCCAGATTTTGAATGGCGACATCGTGAATCAATTGATCATAGGCGCGTTGCAAAAACGTGGAATAAATCGCCACCACTGGCTTTGCGCCCTGACAGGCCTGGCCCGCCGCCAGCGTGACTGCGTGCTGCTCGGCAATGGCGACATCAAAATAACGCTTGGGATAACACAGCGAAAATTTGACCAGACCCGAACCCTCACGCATGGCGGGAGTAATCCCGAGCAGACGTTCGTCCTGCCCGGCCATATCACATAACCAGTTGCCAAATACTTCGGTGTAGGTTGGATGAGGTGACGGTGTTGACTTGGGCAAGGAATCCTTGCACGGATCAAATGCCGGTACGCCATGATAGGCCAGGGGATCTTTTTCGGCAGGCGGATAGCCTTTGCCTTTTTTGGTGATGATATGTAAAAACCGCGGCCCGGAGATGGCTTTCAGGTTTTCCAGCGTAGGCACCAGCATATCCAGATCATGACCATCAATCGGGCCGATATAATTAAAGCCGAGTTCTTCAAACAAGGTGCCCGGTACGATCATGCCTTTCATGTGTTCTTCAGTCCGGCGCGCCAGTTCCCAGACACTGGGCATTTTACTCAAGACCTTCCGGCTTTCTTCACGCACCGAGGAATACAAGCGGCTGGATAAAATCTTGGTCAGATAGTTATTCATGGCCCCGACATTGGGTGAAATCGACATGTCGTTGTCATTTAAAATCACCAGCAGATTGGCATCTATTGAACCGGCATGATTCATCGCCTCAAAAGCCATGCCGCCGGTAATGCTGCCGTCACCGATAATGGCCACCATCTGTTTATCTTTCCCTTTGAGTTCCGAGGCTATCGCCATGCCTAATGCGGCGCTGATCGAGGTACTCGAGTGGCCGACGCCAAAAGCGTCGTATTCGCTCTCAGCCCGGCTGGGAAACGCCGATACACCGTTCAGGGTGCGAATAGTCGTCATCCGTTCCTTGCGGCCGGTCAGAATCTTGTGCGGATAGGCCTGATGGCCGACATCCCAGACCAGCTGGTCGGACGGCGTATCAAATACATAATGCAGGGCAATGGTCAGCTCGACGGTACCCAGGCCTGCCGAAAAGTGACCGCCGGAAATACTGACGGTATGGGTTAAATACTCGCGCAGCTCTTTCGCTAATGGCTTTAGCTGATCTTTGCTGAGCTTGCGGATATCGGCGGGGCTGTTGATGCCGTTAAGCAATGGGTAGTTAGGTAATGTATTCATAATTAATAAAGGGGTTCACGATAAAATATCAGGATGATCCCGATCTGGAACAGGGCGGCAACAGAAACAAAACCGGCAAACTCTTTGCCTGGTTTATCCAGTTTCAATTCCAGCCAGCGGCCGATTGCCAGAATGAGAGAAAAAACACCCATTGTGGTGTGCCCAACCTGAATAAGAAAAGCACTTTTGGCCTGAAAGCCGACATGTGAATGGGTGAGCAACATTAAACCGCCGAAAGCCGCTAGAAAGGGGAAAACGAAGGGTAGCTTGCTGTCAGTGTTTTTGGTCATTCTGGCTGTCAGTTCAATAATGCCAAGAACAAACACCAGCAAGGTCGCAATTCTGTGCTGTAATACTTCGCCATTATTAAAGGTGCTATCCCAGAAGCCTATCGGCCCCAATGGCCAGGTTTCGGCGTCACTGCGGAAAAACAGAAAAATACCAAGAAAAACAAAGCCCAATGGCCAATATCGGGTTAATGGCAAATAGTTATCGAAAAATGACAATGGAGACGGCAATTGCCTTATATAAGAAAGCATGGCGAAGAAACTCATCGTCATCAGAAAAATACCCGCGATGTTGTGATTATAGTTTGACCATTCGGTCGCTGCTATTGAAGGCACTTGATCTATAATGGCGACGCGACCAGCCTCACCGGCTATCAATTCAGTATGGCTGGGTGAGCTGGTTTGGGGAATCTGTGGGCTAAAGGTCTCAAATACTTCCTGCCAGTTTGCCGTCAGTGCCGGAATATCAATGGCTGGAGGCTGCGAAGCCAGACTGGCGGCAGTAAATAACAAGGTAGTTAATACAAAAGTCTCAGCTTCAATGTAATAAGGGACGCGGTTGTTTAGTGCATAATGGTTGCCGGTAATGCCGTATTCCATTACGGCGCTTTTATTCAACCAGGCAAAACCCAGGGCAAGCGCCAATAAGGTCATTTTTACCATTAATAAATTACCATAGCCCGTGCCGACCAGACCGTTCCATGTATCAATGTACTGCAAGGCAATAGGCAACCCCGAGATTAGAATTAAAGCAACCGAGGCTATGCCATACCTGGAGAATCGTCGTAGCATTAAAGGCCATAATTCAAATGGAACCCGTTTGTTTCGGCGCAAAAGCCAAAGATTGACCAGTTGAAAAATGCCGCCGATCCAGGCGGCGGCGGCCAGTTGGTGAATAACTGTTAACGCCATTAAAATGAGCTTGTTTTCAAAACGTCCCGCCGCATGTACTAGCCATGCCCCTGAAATAATCATGGGTAAGGCCATAAGGGCGGCATCTGTCCAGTGCTCCTTGGAAAAAGGGTTATTACGCAGATACTGATAACAATAGCCTGCTAATAATACAGTCAGAATCGTGCGAATAATGCCGCCAATGAATTGAGTAGTGTCGGCGAATTCAGGAAAGGGCGAGCGCTCAAGTACGGCTGTCATCAACCAGATCTTGAGAATTATTTTAAAAAGTTGCGCAGCGGCAAGTAAAAATCCACCTTTATAGATAAGAGATATGGTTTTTTGCAGCAATACATCATTGTATCTGTCCTCTGTCTTCTGTCCTCCGTCCTCTGATAGCCACGGACGTAAAACAAAAAGACCCCAGAACAGGCCGCCGATTGTTAATGAATAACAAATCAGAGCCAATCCGCCTATCAGGGAATCGAGAAAATCAGCTATACCCGCCATTGCGTGTCCTGTCGAGATACAGAAAAATGAATAACGTCTTCAGTTAAATGGCCATCAGCTGCAAAGACTTTAAATCTGAGGGCATAATCGCCTGCCTCCAGTGGTGGAATATGGATAATGATCTGCCCCTGCTTCTTGCCGTTTTCTGCGTGCAATAATTCATGTTTATCGCCTTTGCGTACTAAATATATTTGCGACAAGCCCAGCTCTATCCGGGAATTAAAAGAAAGTTCAACTTTGCCTTGCCGGTTGGCGTGAATAGGCGTAATTTTTAATGAATAATCAGTGATAACCGCATGCGCAGAAACTAACGCTGACTGACCTGAAAACAGCACTAGCATGATTAACAGAAACAGCTTTTTCATTACTCTACCTCAGTGACTTTTTTTGCTTTTTAAAGCATGACTGGCTAAATTTTTCCCTAAATCCCAGATTGAACCGGGAATTTGATGAGTTTCCGCGATGACTTTATCAAATGCACTGACAATATGATCGCGGTCTTTTTGTGTCAGATTTAATGGCGGCAGCAGTTTGACCACGTTCATGCCGTGTCCGGCAACCTGGGTCAGTATATGGTGTTCTTTAAATAAAGGTATCGTGATCATTTGACAGAACAAGCCTTTATTGGCGGCTTCCAGCATCGCCCAGGCTGCTTTCAGCGTCAGACTTTTCGGTGACTTGAATTCGATTGCGATCATCATGCCTTTACCGCGCACTTCTTTCAGGAACTCATATTTTCCAGACAATGCGTTTAAACTGTTGATAATATCAGTGCCTGTTTCCAGGCTGTTTTCAACCAGTTTTTCTTCCTTCAAAACATGCAAAGTGGCAAGACCGGCCGCCATCGCCAGATTGTTTTTGGCAAAGGTGGAACCGTGCACGATGGCTCTATCCATACGATTAAAAACGCTATCCATGATTGTGTGCGTCATGGCCACTGCGCCGACTGGAACAAAACCGCCGGATAAGGCCTTGGCCATACAAATCATATCCGGTTTAACGTTCCAGTGATCTATGGCCCAGAATTTTCCGGTGCGTCCCAAGCCTGTCTGAACTTCGTCAGCGACAAACAAGGTGCCATATTTTTTACATAATCGCTCAACTTCAGGTAGATAGTGATCATCGGGTACATTAACACCTTTACCCTGAACAGGTTCGACGATAAAAGCGGCAACGTCTTTATTGCTTAAAGCCTTTTCCAGTGCCTCAGGATCATTAAAAGGTATTGGGCTGCAACCCGGCAGCAACGGGCCAAAACCTTCACGAAAAATCTCTTCGCCATTCAAGGATAACGCGCCCATCGTCAAGCCGTGATAGCCGTGTTCACAAAAGACTACTTTTTCCCGTTTGGTTGTATAACGGGCAAATTTGATGGCGGCCTCGACCGACTCGGTTCCGGAATTACAAAAGAACATCTTGTCGAGATTAGCCGGAGTTGTTTTCAAAAGCTCTTTAGCCAGTAAGCCACTGAGTATGGAAACATCCAGTTGCACAAGATTGGGTAATTCCAGCGTCAAAGTCTCTTTTAACGCATCGATAACGGCAGGATGGTTGCGGCCAATAGCAAATACGCCAAAGCCGCTTAACAAATCCAGATATTCAGTACCGGCCTGATCATAAAGATATTGTCCAACAGCTCTTTGGTAATGCCGGTCGTAGCCTATGGTCTTTAACATTCTGACCAGTTGATTATTGAGATGCTGCTCGTGCAGATCAAATTTATCAGAACTATGTTGGGCAAAAAGTTCGGCAATGCTGAAAGTCATATTTGAGGTTCAAGGTTCAAGGTTCAAGGTTCAAGGTTCAAGGTTCAAGGTTCAAGGTTCAAGGTTAGGAGCGACCGTGTAAGTATTGGATTTTTTCATCTTTCGCCTTTTGCCTTTTATCTTTTGCCTGATCTCCAGTTCCAGCTTTGTGGTGAATAGTTTCCATTCTATTATCACAGCTAAAACCGGTTATTATATCAAGATGTTTGGCTGCCGATTTCAGTGTTTTCCTGGCAGCATTAAAATGCAGACCCAGTTTTATAAGGGCGGGCAATTCGGCGGGATGGAGAACCAGAAATAGTATTAATTTACCTAATATAATGTCGCCCTGATTGTTAAGCGAATAATTGATGGCCAAGGGCAAGTCCATATTAACCGGGTCAGCTATGGCCCGTATAGCTAAAAAAGGCAAGCCGTAATGTCCTGCAACCTTGGCTATAGCGATGCTTTCCATATCCAGCACAACTGCACCCGTTATTGATTGCAGTTGTTTTTTGTCTTTGCTGGATGAAACAATGCCTGGACTCTCAGCCAGCCAGCCAGTATGAACGACAAGAGACGTGGACAGACTGTTTTTAGCATAGCTATGCCAATTGCTGGAGACGCAAAAATTTGCGGCTCTACAACCTTCGGCATCTATCAATTCATCAGCCAGGGTTAAAGAACCCGGTTTTAATGCTGTGCTAAGAGCTGCGGCGCAACCCCAACTGATTAGCCGGGTTGCGCCGTTAGTTATCAGCAATTCAGCAGCTGCCTTAGCATTGGCGGAACCGGCGCCAGAATTTGCGACTAATAACTTGTCAGTAATGAAAGCACACTCCCCTTTTTTAATATTTTTTGATGTCAGGGTGGCCAATTCTTCAGACAAAGCAACAACAATGCCGGTGATCACTTTTTATCGCCAGGGATGGTGTATATGCCGCAAGCCAGTTGGGAACTGGCGCGGCGTTTAAGCTCGTTGCGGTATCGCGCCAGCGCCCAGAGCGGGAAAAACTTGTCATAACCGTGGTATTTAAGATAGAAAACCTTGGGGAAGCCCGGAGCGGTAAAGCATTTGTCGTTCCAGACACCATCAGCCTGCTGGTTATGCAAGATAAAATCAATACCCGCTTTTACTTCGGGGCTGTGGGCTTCGCCAGCCGCCATCAGTGCTAAAACAGCCCAGGCCGTTTGGAATGAGGTGCTGAAACGATAGCTTCCGCTAACACGTTTGTCGTGAAAGCTGTAATTATCTTCACCCCAGCCGCCATCTTCACGCTGTACGCTTTTTAACCATTTTACGGCTTTGGTATACATCGGATCATTTTTAGGCAGGCTGGTTTGTTCCAGGCCAAGTAAAACAGACCAGGTGCCGTAAATGTAGTTGGTCCCCCAGCGGCCAAACCAGGAGCCGTCAGCTTCCTGTTCGCTGCGGATATAGTCAATGGCACGCTCCAAAGCTGGCAGATATTCAGCATGATCCTGAGCGACTCTGGCCATTAACATGGCGCAGCGGGCACTCACATCTGACGTAGGAGGATCCAGTAAAGCGCCGTGGTCGGCAAAAGGAATTTCATCCAGATAATGATAGGTGTTATCAACATCAAAGGCGCCGTAACCGCCGTTTCTGGATTGCATGCCCACTATCCAGCGCGTTGCCCGATGTATTGATTCACTCAGATTGCATAATTCCGATTCTGCCATGGCGAAGCCAACGATAGCCGTGTCATCAACATCAGGATAATAAGGATTTTCAAACTGGAATGCCCAGCCGCCTCCAGCCAAATCAGGCTTTGAAATGCGCCAATCGCCCGGCTCATCCGCTAGTTGTTTGCTTTTAAGCCAGTCATATGCTCGTGTCAGAGCTGAAGTAGAGATGCGGCCAGGCAAATCTCTGCCTTTATCCGCTTCCTGTAAAGCCAACGCTGAAAGCGCTGTATCCCAGACTGGTGATAAACAGGGTTGGCAATAGGCATCATGCTCGTTGATAACCAGTAACTTATCTATGGCCTTGCGTGCGGTAACGACAAGTTCATGATCTTTAGGCATACCCAGCAGCAGCAAGGCTTGATAGGCTCCCATCATGGCCGGACAAATACCGCCCAATCCGTCTTCACCGTTCAGCCGTTCGATAATCCAGTCTTTCGCTGTTGCTATCGCCTTGTCATGTAATTTTTTTGGAATTAATGGGCGCGTTGTGCGGCCAAAAAAATCCAGTCCCAGAAAAATTTTGTTCAACAGGGTTCTTTCAGGGAAATAATGCCGTTCTTTGTCAGGATGGGTGACAAAAAGTTCCAGTATGCTGACTTGATCCGGATTTTTAGCAGTGGCTTTTAAAGTACAAAGAATAAACAACGGTACCATTACTGTTCTGGACCAATAAGATACTTTATCCAGATGGAACGGAAACCATTTTGGAAACAGCATAATTTCGACCGGAATGTACGGAACACCGCGCCAGGGCAACTGTTCAAAGGTTGCCAGCGCTATACGGGTGAAAACATTGGCTTTCGCCGCGCCGCCCTTGCCGAGTATGAAATTTCTTAATTTGACCATGTGCGGCGCTGCAATTGAATCTCCCGCCAATTTTAAGGCGTAATAGACTTTAATACTGCAACTGAGGTCGCCTGATCCCCCGGTAAATAACGGGTAACTGCCGTCTTCGGACTGGCGGGTCCTTAAATAGATGGCTATTTTTGCCTGCAGCGGGGCATCAATCTCGCCCAGATAGTGCATCATCAGGATGTATTCTGACGGGATCGTGCAGTCAGCCTCCAATTCAAACACCCAGTAGCCGTCTTTGTCCTGCAAGCTTAATAACTTATCCTGCGCTCTGCTAATGGCTGAATTTAGGTTATAGGCCTTGGAATATATCGCTGTTGATGAACTGGATAGATTGCCAGTATGGGTTTGTGTAGTTGCATCGGTAAACATAAGTACGTCCTTAAAGGTCTAAGTTGGCTTTTGAGGAAGGTCTTGAGTAAGTCCAGCCAGGTGTTTTCAGCTCCCGGCTGATTAAATTAAAAAGTAAACTGAGCAATGTGTTGTTGCGGCCTGCTAATCTGCTCGCCAGGATGGTTGCTTTAACATTTTTACGGCTGATCTTGACCTGATCGGAATGCTTGAAATCCGGATTTTGTTTGATTTTTTTTAAGGTCAAAACAGCCATACCAAGCGCCCAGAGGCAGAAATTACGGATGCCGGTTTCATGTGCAGGAAGCAGTTGCGTATAGATCAGGGCGTTATGCAAATGACCATGAGCAATACTGATCAAGTGCGTGAGCCCTGCTCTGAAATTTTCATCATTGGTTTCGGGACTCAGGTTTTCAAGATCAAAACCTGTTTCGGTAAAGATGTCTTGTGGCAGCCAGCAAACGTTACGCTGTGCATCATCCCAGATATCTTTCAGAATGTTGGTCATTTGCAGTCCCTGACCAAAAGAGACAGAGAGTGTTAACAATTCATCTCTATGTTGTGCGATTTCAGGCGAGTAATGACAAAAAAGTTTGGCCAGCATTTCGCCAACGCAACCGGCCACGTAGTAACAGTACCTGTCCAGGTCAGCAAGCGTCGCTAGGCCGTTATGCAGATTCTGAGCCTGGAATATCGGCATACCTTCGGCCATCGTCTCTACGCAGGTGGCCAGTGCATCGATCTGATCATCATCAAAGGTATGAGTGATTTGTATAACCCGTGGCAGCACATGGATCAATGTGTGTTCAGCTGGACTTGTTTGTGCAGATAGCAATGGCGCAAGATCAACGGCAAATGGTTCAGCGTTGACGCCGGTCTTGACAATATCAATAAACTCTGAACAAAAATATTTTTTTTGCTCGAGAGTTAATGAGATTTCATCTTCAATGGTATCAACTATGCGGCATAAGAGATAAGCATTGGCGACTGCGCCATAGAGCTTTTCCGGTAGTTGGGGAATAGTCAGGGCAAATGTTCTGGATACGCCTTCAAGCAATAGTGTCTGAAATTCACTATCAGGCACAAGACTGAGTGATTTGGGGTTATCCAGAGATATTCGAGTTCCGCTCATAATATTTTTGATGTCGACCCAAGGGGTATTAGTGAATGTGTTGTGGTTGACGGCAATAATAGCGTGTTTGTTGGTATTTTGCAAAGTAATGTTGTTTTATTGTCAACAGCGCTAATCAGCAAGGTTGTAAAGCAGTTTATTAAGAATAAAAACAGTAATTTAAAGGCTGGTGTTGTATTTGTACAAATCGCCATAAAATTAACTGCTACACACTGGTTTTTAGATAAATTTAGAGTAAAAACTGGAGTCGTCAGTTAAAAGATAGTATTCTAGTAGACAATAGATAAGCGATTGTATTATATAACAGGCTAGATAATAACTCTGGGCCTCTAACGGCAAAAAGTCCTGGATGATTGCAGATCAGTAAATAATGTCCGCTTGTTGCTTAATTACTACGGACTTATCATTCTATAGTTTTGTGTGGTTTCAGGGTGGTCAAAGTCACTAGACCATCATCAGTTTAAAACAATTTTGGAGGGTTTGGCCATGGGAGTTCCTTTACGTCAACAGTTGACTGTAGGCAGTTATCTAATTAAGCAAAAGTTAAAAGGAGTCAAGAAATATCCTTTGGTGCTAATGCTGGAGCCTTTGTTTCGCTGCAATCTGGCATGTGCAGGCTGTGGCAAAATTGATTATCCTGACGATATTCTTGATAAGCGGCTTTCGTTTGAGGAATGCATGCAGGCCGTTGATGAGTGCAACGCGCCCATGGTATCGATTCCTGGCGGTGAACCGCTGATACATAAAGAGATGCCGCAGATCATTGCGGGTATTGTTGCACGGAAGAAATACGTTTATTTATGCACCAATGCGCTGTTATTGAAAAAACGGATAAATGATTATACCCCGTCGCCTTATCTTACTTTTTCAATCCATCTGGATGGGATGCAGGAACGGCATGACGCCTCGGTTTGTCAGGAGGGGGTTTTTGACAGAGCAGTTGAAGCAATAAAGCTGGCGCTGGGAAAAGGCTTTAGAGTCACGATTAACTGCACGCTTTTTCAAGGAGAAAACTCCCGGGAAGTTGCTGATTTTCTTGATTATGCAATGGAACTGGGTGTTGAAGGGGTAACCATAGCGCCTGGCTTCAGTTATGAGCGGGCGCCGCAGCAAGATGTGTTTATTAAGGGTAAAGATGTCAAGGATTTATTCAGGGGCATTTTTAGAATAGGTAAAAATCGGAAATGGAAACTAAACCATTCTTCACTGTATCTTGATTTTTTGGCCGGAAATCAAAGCTATGAATGTACACCCTGGGGCAACCCTACGCGCAATGTCTTTGGCTGGCAAAAACCCTGTTATTTACTGGCAGATGAAGGCAATGCGGCAAGTTTTCAAGAGCTTCTGGATACCACGCCCTGGGAAAAATATGGCAACGTTAATAACCCTAAATGTGCAAGCTGCATGGCTCATTGCGGTTATGAAGCGACCGCCGTTGAAGATATGCTAAAACACCCGCTGAAGGCGTTGCTGACTTCCATCAGAGGTCCTAAAACTGAAGGCGACATGATACCTGAACCTGAACCTCAGCCTCAGTATGTAGTCAAAGAACCTCATCCAAGACTTGCAGGCATTCCTGTCAGAGTAGAAATGGTTGATTGACAAGCGGGCGCCTGACTTCTCAAATATACTTTTTTGGTGCTCAGGTGCTTTAAATCAAGTTTATTTGTATACTGCATTATTTACGAGATTATATGATGGTTTTAAAAAATATCAGGTTAGCACTTGTCCTAATTTTCTGTTTATTCACGGCAGGCAAAGCCTTTGCCCAGGAGGGAAATGAAGCAACCGCAAGACAGGTTGTCGAGAACTTTCAGGCCGAGCTTATCGCTGTCATGAAGAACGGCAAGCAATTGGGATATGCCGGACGATATGACAAGCTGTATAAGCCGGTGTCCAACAGCCACGACTTGACTAAAATTGCCCGTATAGTGGTCGGTAAAGAGTGGGAAAAGTTATCCGAGGCGCAACAACAAAAGCTGGTGGAGGTATTTAATCGCTTTAGCGTTGCGTCTTATGCGCATAACTTTAAAGATTACTCGGGTGAATCATTCGTATTTGATTCGGAGGAAGAAACTGCAAGAGGCGGTTTTGTCGTACATTCCCGTCTGCTTATTCCTGATGATAAACCTGTTAAATTTGATTACATGCTAAAGGAAAAGGGTAACAGTTGGCGCATTATCAATATTATTGCTAACGGCGTCAGTGATTTGGCCTTGAAAAGATCAGAATACACATCCATTTTGCAACGTGAAGGCTTTGATGCTTTAATAGCAAAGATAAACGAAAAAATTGATACTTATTCAAAACAATAGGCTACAAGATTATATTCCAATGAACAAATCCTGCACTTGCAATCGTAACGCTAAAATTCAACAGACTTTCTTGAGTGTTCTTATTGTGGCTGTCGTTTTTTTAAGCGGTTGTGCGACAACTGAAGTCGCTGAACATCATATAGCGAATAAGGCGGACCCTTATGAAAACTTTAATAGAAAAATATATGTTTTTAACGATACCGTCGACAACTATGTTGCCGAACCCATTTCAGATACTTATAAATGGATAACGCCCCAGTTTATGCAAACCGGTGTTTTCAATTTCTTTAATAACCTGAAAACAATTAATGTTGTTATCAATGATGTTTTGCAGGCAAAATTTAAGCAAAGCGCTGAAGATGCCGGACGATTTGCACTTAATACTGCGTTTGGTCTTGGCGGATTTCTTGATGTCGGTAAAAGCGTTGGGCTAGAGCAAAATGATGAGGATTTTGAGCAGACTCTGGCAGTCTGGGGGGTTCCGCAGGGTTCATATCTGGTGCTTCCTTTGTTAGGGCCGTCAACCTGGCGCGGAATCCCTGGCGTGGTTTTTGATACAGCAGCAAACCCTGTCAGCTATGTAGGTATGCCGGTACAGTTGATCTACATGCTGAATGCCAGAGCCAACGCAGAAGGTGCATTGAAATTTATTGATGAAGCTGCACTGGACCCTTATGTATTCACCCGCGAATCTTTTTTGCAGTGGCGTAATAATCTGGCTACAGATGGAAAATCCGAGGCTGCTCTGGATTTCGATGATGAGTTGGGCTGGGATGAGGCAGATTCAGCTGCCAAGGGCAGTGACGCCGCCACAGGCAACAAAGCAGGGCAGACTCTGGATTTATATCCTGAGACCAGGTAAGTTCCAAGTCATTCGAACAAGATTCTAGAAACGTGGTACATCACGCCTCTAAAAATGTAATAAAGAGTAGACTTCATAATCTTTGAGCCTCTCTCTTCCCTCCAGAAAATCCAGTTCCACGACAAATGCGCAAGCTTCAACTTTAGCGCCCAGTTTTTCCACCAATTCACAACTTGCCTTGGCCGTCCCGCCTGTAGCTAAAAGATCATCGATTAACAAAACACGGTCATCGGTATTAAATGCGTCAATATGCGCTTCAAGAGTGGCCGAGCCATACTCGAGATCATAGGCTACACTTTGCACATCGTAGGGTAATTTTCCCGGTTTTCTGAGTGGTATGAAAGGAAGGCCCAACTCCCATGCCACCAGGGAGCCAAAAATGAAGCCGCGTGCTTCCATACCTGCCACTGCGGTAATATTCTTGCCTAAAAATGGATACAGTAATTGATGCACAGCAAGTCTTAAGGTCGCGGGATCTTTTACCAGAGGCGTAATATCCTTGAATATGATACCGGGTTTAGGGAAGTCAGGGATATCACGGATTTTATTTCTTAGTCTGTCCAATGTTTTATTTTGAGGGGTAGAAGGTTCAATTATTGATGTGTTCCAGGGGTGATTTTAGTCCTTATGGCGAATGAATTCACCCCAGCAACAGTCCATGCCGGAATGACGGCCGATAAAACTTGTGTAGATACTGATGCTATAGGAGCCAAAGTTGGTAAAGCGGCCTTTGTAATACCCTCACCCTAACCCTCTCCAAAAGGGAGAGGGGACTTTGTGTCGCTTTACCAACGTCGGACTCTATATTAATGAGTCCGCTGAATGATGTAAAGCGACAAGTCGCGCAATAAATCGGCTTCTTTACCAAAAATGCCTAGACTGTCCAGGGCCTTCTCATGAAGCTCCTGCGCTTTTTGTTTGGCGCCAGCCAACCCTAACAGGGCAGGGTAGGTAGGTTTATCGTTATCCTTGTCTTTGCCCTGCGTTTTGCCTAACGTGGCGGTATCGCTTTCTTCATCAAGAATATCATCTTTAACCTGAAAGGATAAACCTATGCATTTGGCATAGTGGTCCAGTTTTGTCGCCACAGCCGGATCTATGTCGTCCTTTGCAAGTGTTGCCATAATGACACTGGCACGAATTAAAGCACCCGTTTTATGAATATGCATGTTTTCCAGTTCAGGCAGATTTAATTTTGTGCCTACCGACTGCAAATCAATTGCCTGGCCGCCCACCATGCCTTGAGAGCCACTGGCCTTGGCCAAGGCAGTAATCATTTTTAACCGGTTTTCAGTGCTTGTTTTGATGCTGGGATCATTAGCCAATATTTCAAAGGCCAAAGCCTGTAGGGCATCGCCTGCCAAAATAGCGGTAGCTTGATCATAAGCAACATGACAGGTCGCTTTACCGCGCCTGAGATCATCATCATCCATAGCAGGAAGATCATCGTGTATTAAAGAATAGGCGTGAATAAATTCAACCGCACAAGCAGGGCCGTCGAGAGACTCTGCTGCAATGCCGAGCGTTTTTCCTGCGCAATAAGTCAGCATGGGGCGCATACGTTTGCCGCCATCCAGCACACTGTAACGCATCGCTTGATGAAGTTTTTGCGGCAGTAACTGTCCACTGGGAAGACGAGCTTCCAAAGCGCTTTCGACGCGGTTTTGGCAAAAGCCAAGGTATTCTTTTAACGCATTACTCATCAGTAAAGGGCTCCAGGGTTTGAGTGCCGTTTTTTTCTAGCAGAATCTGAACTTTCTGTTCTGCTTCCCGTAAGGCTTTTTGACAGATTCGGGTAAGCGTGACCCCCCGTTCAAAAGACTTTAATGACTCCTCCAGAGAAATGTCCCCTTGTTCCAGTTGATTAACCAGTTGTTCAAGCTCTGCGAGTGAGTCTTCAAATTCTGTCGTACTTTTCTTTTTTGGCATGTGGATAAAAGTGTTTTAATGATTTGGCTTATTGGCGTCGCTAAGGCTCGGTAAATCGACCAGTCCGGTGTGAACGGATTTTATATTACCAATAGCTTGCGCTCAGGGTGCCCTTCGGCATCGCTCAGCAGAGCCTTGGTGAACCATGAGACTGATCTGTTTTTAGAGATGCTCTTAGAGAAATAAGCTGGCCATTATATATGAAATTGGCGGGTAAGTTATCAGGAAGTATAGGAGCCAAAGTTGGTAAAGCGACCTTTGTAATACCCTCACCCTAACCCTCTCCCAAAGGGAGAGGGGACTTTGTGTCGCTTTACCAACGTCGGACTCTATATCATGCAGTCTGATCGATTTTGTGGGTAGTGATGGCAATCCCTGCCTGCTGATAATGCCGGTAGCGATTTCTGCCCAGCTCTTTGGTTTCTTCACTATTATCCAGTATTTCAACTAGCCGTTCCAGTTTCTCAAAATTTGCCGGGCATTGCGCAGACAGGTTGATAATGGTTTTTTGCCAATGTTCCGGCGCATCCAATGAACCTATCAAAATGACTTTTTTAAAGTCGGGTATTTCACCAGTGTACAATTGATGCGGGATAAAACTGCCTGCCCGGAAAGTCCAAAGCAGGTCGTCCAAGAATTGGCTCTGTTGGGTTGTGTCAGTCAATACATAACAAAAATGGCCGCTGCGGTACGCTTTTTCTATCAGTTTACACGCATATAGATAGCGTTCCTGTAAGGATTCAGACGCTATTAGATAAAAGCTGACTTCAACCATGCGCCCGGTTAATAAGATATTGGCTTAATAAGGGTACCGGGCGCCCGGTCGCGCCTTTGGTCTGGCCTGTCCGCCAGGCCGTACCGGCAATATCCAGGTGCGCCCAATGGTAGTTTTCGGCAAACTGTGACAGAAAACAGGCAGCAGTAATGGTGCCGGCATCTTTGCCCCCCACATTAGCCAGGTCGGCAAAATTGGATTTAAGTAGCTCCTGATACTCTTCCCACAACGGCAAGCGCCACAGGCTATCGTTGGCGGTTTCAGCGGCAGCCAGCAGGTCATTGCATAAGGCGTCATTATTACCGAGTAAACCGCTGGGTACTCGGCCTAATGCCACCAGGCATGCGCCGGTCAAGGTTGCCATGTCTATAACGACATCGGGGTTAAATCTTTCCGCATACGTCAACGTGTCACAAAGGAGCAAGCGGCCTTCAGCGTCAGTGTTTAAAACTTCAATGGTTTTGCCGGACATGCTGGTTAAAATATCGCCCGGTTTATTGGCATCACCATCAGGCATATTTTCCGATGACGGAATCAAACCGATAATATTCAGTGGCAGCTGCATTTGTGCTGCGGCCAGCAAGGTACCCAGAACCGTTGCGCCGCCGCACATATCATATTTCATTTCATCCATGCCGGGGGCTTGTTTTAATGAAATACCACCGGCGTCAAAGGTGAGGCCTTTGCCGATCAAGACGATGGGTTTGCTGTTTTTTTCGCCGCCTTGATAATTGAGCGTGATCAATTTGGCGGGTTGACGGCTGCCGCGTGAAACCGATAGTAAAGCGCCCATGCCCAGCTTTTCCATGTCGGCTTCTTCAAGGATACTAATGTCGAGGCTGGGGTATTTTTTACCCAGTTCCAGCGCTTGTCCGGCAAGGTAGGACGGTGTACAGATATTGCCGGGCAAATCGGCTAAAAGTTTTGTCAGGTTTATCCCTTCGGCGATAGCTCTGCCTTGTGCCAGTCCCGTTTGTGCAGACTCAAGTTCAGTTGCGGGAGCGGTAATGCTTATTTTTTCAACCTTGCTGTCGGTTTCCTTATCTGACTTATAAACCGTGAATTGATAGACAGCATCATTAAAGACTTCGACAATCTGCCGGGTTTTCCATTGCCGGTCACACGCGATAACGTCACATTCTGCCAGGCTACAGACGACTGATTTTATTTGAGTTTTTTTCAGGCTGTTAATAGCGGCGAGGAGTGCTTTTCTGAAATTTTTGCCCGATAAAGGCTTGTTTTCACCCAGACCGACTAACAAAATACGCTCAATAGAGCTGTCCGGGATCGCGTTTATTAACACGGTTTCGCCATTTTTTCCGCTGATATCCCCACGGCTGAGGATTTTGTTAATAAGTCCCTGAGTAGTGCTGTTGATTGCGCTTGCAGACGCACTGAGCTGCCGCTCCTGGAATACGCCAACAATAAGGCAATCACATTGCAATGTTTCCAGTGGCGCAGTTTCTATCGCATAGTCCATAATTTAACTCATTAATTTGTTGAATAAAATTCTTTTGTGATCATATCTGGATTAATATAGAGTCCGACGTTGGTAAAGCGACACAAAGTCCCCTCTCCCTTTAAGAGAGGGTTAGGGTGAAGGTATTACAAAGGCCGCTTTACCAACTTTGGCTCCTATATGCTGACTCAAGATAAGCTGTTTTGCGTTAAATTATACAACTAATAGCTTTGCTAAGCAGCTACAGGGGAAATTTATTCTTGATGTGAGATGCGTACAGGTTCCTTAACCCGGAAGTACCACATCAAACCGCTTCATCAAACTGGCAATATCTTTTCTATAAAATGTTTGAACAGACAAACACAAATCACCCGGCTTTAGGCCGCGTTCCTGCAGAGACTCCACTTCGGTGTAAATAGTGTTAACCTCATATATTTCCAGAGCTTTAAAAATGGCAGCAGTGTCTTTCATACCGGCATTTTCAGGGTGCTGACCAGTTTTTAACTGAAAAACGCCATCATCAAGCAACAAAATTGAAACTTTTTGGTCGAAAGCGGCAGTGGTCAAAATAATGTCGAGCATTTCCTGAACAAAAGCACCGCTGTGCGCCGGTTTGCGTAAAACAAATAGAAAGTTTTTCATCGACACTTATCCAAACACGATAAATCGATCAGCTTCCAGCGTCGCTTCAACCAGCTGTCCCAAACCGGAAATACGAAAGCCCTCGGCCAGATCATCATCCTGTTTCCCTTGTCTTCTGGCTTCGTCGGAACACAATAAACCGCGCCGTTGAGCGGCAGAGATACACACGACTAGATCAACCTGGGATCGCCTCGCCAATGCGCTCCACTGAGCGTTGAACTGCAGTTCATCATCGGGTGGTGTAGCATATTTGAACGCATGATAAACGCCGTCATGATAAAAAAACACCCGAAATACCTGATGCCTCTGTGCCAGGGCGGCATTAATAAACCGGTAGGCGGTTTGTCCGGCATTTGACTGATAGGGACTGGTATTGACTTGAATGGCGAATTTCATCTAATTATATGGCCGCATTTTCCTGTTTGAGTTTATTTGAGATGTTTTATTATCAATAACTGATATTCTATTATAATTTGCTAATTTTGTGCTTATTTATCACAATCCCTGAGATCTCATGTTTAAACCCATTGCTGTTACTCTGGCTTTAAGCCTTGCTCTCTTTTCTGCTCCGCAGCGGGCCGTTGAGATTAAAAAGATTGAATTGCCTGATATGGGGGATTCCTCGGGGACACTGATGACACCGGCCGAAGAAAAAGAGTTTGGCGAGGCATTTTTCAGAAGCCTGCATTCGCAAATTTCTATCAATCAGGATGCCGAGATCCAGCAGTATATCCAGTCTATTGGTCAAAAACTGGTCGCTAACAGCGATGCGCCGAGCCATCCGTTCCATTTTTTTGTTGTCATGGAAAATGACATTAACGCCTTTGCAGGCCCTGGAGGCTATATTGGCGTTAATTCAGGACTGATATTAATGACTGAAGCAGAAAGTGAATTAGCCTCTGTAATGGCCCACGAAATTGCCCACGTTACCCAGCGCCATTTATTTCGAGCCGCTGAAGCCGCAAGCCGGTTATCGATTCCTACAGCGGCCGCAACGTTGGCCGCCATTTTATTGGGCACACAATCGCCTGCTTTGGGGCAGGCAGCGATCATGGCTATTCAGGCGGGCAGCGTACAGTTTCAAATTGATTTTACCCGTGAAAATGAAGCAGAAGCTGATCGCGTCGGCATGCAAACTTTGGCAGGCTCCCATTTTGACCCGCGCAGTATGCCGACGTTTTTCGAACGTTTACAGCAATCTACGCGATATTACGGGCAGGCTATTCCCGAATTCTTAAGAACACACCCTGTGACGGCTTCACGTATTTCTGATACGCGGGGACGTGCAGAAACTTATTCTTACAAGCAATACCCTGATTCGCTGGAGTATCAATTAACCAAAGCAAAACTTCGGGTTTTGACTGCTGCAGATACAGCTGAACCGCTTAAATATTTTCAGTCCAGATTAACTCAAGGCACAACCGAGCAGCGGACTGTTGCCCGCTATGGAATGGGCCTGATCGCACTTAACGGGCAAAAATTTAAAGAAGCTGAAAATATTTTTCAATCATTAACCCAGAAAAATCCCGAGCAGGATCAATATGCAGCAGCGCTAGCCCGCACGGCACTGGAATCTCGAAATTACAGTACAGCGCTTTCCCGCTATAAAAAACTGGTACGACAATTCCCGAATAATACAGCGATTAAACTTGAATATATAAACTCTTTGCTAAAAACAGGTCATGTAGAACAGGCTCGAAAAAGCTTGTTTTCATTAGACCCTGAAACCAGGCAACTACCTGTTTATTGGCAATTATTGGCACAAGTCTACAGCAGCTTGAATCAACCCGCTGAGTCTCATCGCTATCTTGCCGAGTACTACTATGCAACAGGGCAAACCAGAAATGCGATTTTACAAATAAGGTTGGCTCAAGAATCCAAAGGACTTAATTTTCAGTTGTCCTCGATTCTTAGTGAACGGCTCACCTTTTTCCTGAATCAGGAACAAGAAGCAAAGCGCAACAGATAAATAAGGTCAGGCCTATGGCGACTGATACTTTTCTGAATGCAGGCTTAACAAAAAAGCACTTATTGCCTTGTCATCGAGTGTATTAGATGTTACTAAAACTCGGTAATATACTGTAATTATTAACTATTTTATAAGCTAGTCCGGTTTTTCAAAACAAACCTATTTTTTTTATGGACACTGATATTTTTTTGGATATAGAATAGCGCAGCTTTAGGGAGCGGAGCTGGTAGGAAAGCAAGTTAAGAGAGGGGGAAATAGCCTGATGAGGCTCCTTAATAACAATAATAAAATAGTAATACTGCTTGAGTTGGGTTGTACTTGCGACAACTAAATAATAAAAATAATAAAACTCAACATGCCCGCTTCAGCGGGCTTTTTATTGCCTGTTGTTTAGCTTTGAAACTCGCGGTTTATTAATCGTCTCGTTATTTTGGCAAAAATGCCAGTGATATAAATAATCACATAACTGCACTATTCACTAATTTACATAAAAGCTTATAAATCCGAGTTGAAAAATCCTGATATTTGTTCAGGTGTTCAGGAAGGATTCAATCCGCTCCCGGCTGATAGGCCGGGAGATACGCAAGCCGCAGCAATGCCCACGCCGCCAGCCGAGAGTTTCAATCCGCTCCCGGCTGATAGGCCGGGAGATACGAAGCAGGCCCGATCCCTGAGGATGCATTTGAGAGTTTCAATCCGCTCCCGGCTGATAGGCCGGGAGATACCAGCTTACGACTTAATGGTGCTGCTCAATCAAGCGTTTCAATCCGCTCCCGGCTGATAGGCCGGGAGATACATGTAAAGCGAAGTGTAAAGCGCGTGTCAGCAAGGTTTCAATCCGCTCCCGGCTGATAGGCCGGGAGATACAAGTATGCTTGGCTACGCGCGCATTCTGAAAGAAGTTTCAATCCGCTCCCGGCTGATAGGCCGGGAGATACCTTTCAACAGCCATGTGCACGTCACCAATCTTAACGTTTCAATCCGCTCCCGGCTGATAGGCCGGGAGATACGCATTATCTTCATGCCCGCAATGAACGCATTTATAGTTTCAATCCGCTCCCGGCTGATAGGCCGGGAGATACGGCCGTCGATAGTGATTCGCTTGCGGGTTTTATAGTTTCAATCCGCTCCCGGCTGATAGGCCGGGAGATACGACAATGACAGAGGTTTTTGGTGGAGCCCTTCCAAGTTTCAATCCGCTCCCGGCTGATAGGCCGGGAGATACAAATAATGAAGTATCCATAGTAGCCAGATAAAAAGTTTCAATCCGCTCCCGGCTGATAGGCCGGGAGATACTTTGTCTGTTTTCATTTTATTCACCTTAATAATTTGTTTCAATCCGCTCCCGGCTGATAGGCCGGGAGATACTCCACGACAGCATCATCAATAATTGCATCGAATTTGTTTCAATCCGCTCCCGGCTGATAGGCCGGGAGATACAGTCCAAAGCATCAATACCAAGCCAAACCTCTGTGTTTCAATCCGCTCCCGGCTGATAGGCCGGGAGATACCATTCCAGCAGGATATAATCAACTCATTGACAAAGTTTCAATCCGCTCCCGGCTGATAGGCCGGGAGATACGCATGACCGACTTCTCTGACGGCGGCGGCAAGATGTTTCAATCCGCTCCCGGCTGATAGGCCGGGAGATACATATGAAAAGTGACGGCATCGACTGCTATGTCGCTGTTTCAATCCGCTCCCGGCTGATAGGCCGGGAGATACTGTCTGCCTGCCAGCATTTGATAGCGTATAGCCTGTTTCAATCCGCTCCCGGCTGATAGGCCGGGAGATACTAAAGGTGGAGCCTGCCCCTCCAAATAAATCAAGGTTTCAATCCGCTCCCGGCTGATAGGCCGGGAGATACGCTGCATCACAAGTTAATTAATGGTAACTTATGGTGTTTCAATCCGCTCCCGGCTGATAGGCCGGGAGATACGTGACGGCATCAAGCAGCGTATAAACTGTTTTAAGTTTCAATCCGCTCCCGGCTGATAGGCCGGGAGATACTTTGTAAGCTTTTTAACTTGTGCTTCAAGTGTTTTGTTTCAATCCGCTCCCGGCTGATAGGCCGGGAGATACCTTTTACCCTCGTTTACAGTTACGGCCCCAAGCAGTTTCAATCCGCTCCCGGCTGATAGGCCGGGAGATACCACGTACGCACGTAGCAATGTATATGCCAATTCATAGTTTCAATCCGCTCCCGGCTGATAGGCCGGGAGATACGGCCTTGTTGTAAGGCCATGATGATTATAACGAATATGCACTATTAACGCGAAAGTTATGAGTTTCAAACCTTAATTACCATAGGTGATTTGGAATATAACAAGGTTTTGATTAAGTTTCATATGTTTACAAGAGCTGCGAAGCTGCCGGTGTTTTTGGCATCACTTAGGGTTCGCGTTTTAGTTTTAATTGACTGTTGGCCTTTAAAAATGTTGGGTTATGCTGTTGCTAATCCAACAAAATACAATAGTTACAAAGTTCAGTATATTTGATTTTATTCAAGCTTTATATAATAAGTGTGCTTTATATAATAAGTGTGCTTTCAAAATCGATAGCCTGACTATTACCAAATTCTTCCCTGTTTTTCTCAAGCGGCTCAATAATCCGGTAGATTCTCAAACTATCCTGCACGAGGTCGATTTCTTTTAGCAGTTGGTCCTTTAATCTGGCCATTTCCATGGTGTTGACCTGACATTCAAACACCGATTTTTGTACACGTTGTCCGTAATTCAAACAGGTTTTCGCCACTCGTCTTAAACGTCTGCGGCCCTCGCGGGTTTCGGTAGACACATCGTAGGTAATCAGAATCATCATGGCCGTGGCTTTATTGCTGAAGAAAGGGAAGATAAGTTTCTATATCACCGCGTAAATATCGCGCTAGCAGTCGAGCTTGAATCTGTGGCAATAAGCCGATGTAAATGGATTGCTGTAATACCGGATGGTTGATTTCTTCCTGTTTTCGGGCTTGAAAAGCAGCGATGACGGTTTTTCGTCCGGCGTCGTTTAACATGACGCTGCCGCCATCCCGAAAATCGAAATCCTTAGTTTGTAATTGCTCGCGGTTAATTAAAGTCAAGGCCAAACGGTCGCAAATGGGGGCCCGAAATTCTTCCAACAGATCTAACGCGAGAGATTGCCGACCCGGTCTAACGGCATGCAGAAAACCGAGTTGTGGATCAAGTCCGACTGTTTCAAGCGCAGACCGGCAATCGCCCAAAACCAGCGCGTAGAGAAAGGAAATCAGCGCGTTAAAACAATCCAGTGGCGGTCTGCGGTTGCGGGTGGTGAAGGCAAAGGATTCTCGTGCCGAGGGTCGAATAAGGCTGGGCAGTGCGGCAAAATAAATACGCGCAGAATCGCCCTCCAAGCCTCGTACCATATCGGCTGATTCCGCCAATGCCAATTTACTGAGATTACCTGCCAACAAGCGAGCAGCTTGTACCAGGTCCGTTTTTTCCTGCTCGTTTTTGCTGTCGCGTGCGCCGCGCATTAAAACTTGCCGGCTATTGCGAATTTTACCGGCAATGAAACGCCGGGCAATTTTTAAGCTTTGTTCCGCGTTATCAGCAACCCTGTATTGAGCTTGTCTTAACAAAATATTGCCGTTTACAGGCCCTTCCATACGCGCCATAAACTTCCCGCTGCGATTCAGCCAAATAATGGAACGGCCATCGGCCGCGCATCGCCCCATTAAGGCGGGGCTCATCATGGTGTCAAACAGAACAAAAGCATTCAAATGATGCAGAGGCACTTGCAGGCGTTTTTCCTTTTCAATCATGACGCAGACAGTTTCACCCTCCAGTCTTAGATAAGCTTCCGGGGTTGTAACATACAGTGTATTGAGAAGTTGTTTCATGCTTCGTCCGTTTCAGGGTTAAATAACCGGGCAGATAGTTGCTGTAATCTGGATTTTTCGTTAAGCAGCTCCGGGTTGCACAGTTCATTTAATGAGCATTGCGGACAGCGTTTGATGTGTTCGGTAGGCGGCGGGCATTGCTGGCCGTTAAGCAGATTTATTACGGCTTTTATCGTGGCGGTGACTTCGTTTCGTATATCTTTATCAATAGACACTTCGCGTCTTCGGCGCGTCTGAATGTGATAAATTGCCGCCTTCGGGATTTTGGTATTAAGCATTTCTTCCAGGCACATCGCTTGTGCGGCAACCTGTATGTCGTCATTGTCCCACTGCTTGCGTTTGCCATGTTTATATTCAACGGGGAATACCGTGCCGTCCGGGTGAAATTCAACGACGTCACAACGTCCGCTAATACCGAGCGCATCAGACCAGACAGGCAAGTTAAATTCTACCCGAACGCCTTTTTTGATGTCATGGGCCAGTTGATCGACACGTTCATGTTCGCGTGTGCCGCTTTCGGTGTGGATGTTATCTTTAAATTCACCTTCAGCATGGATCAGATAGCAACGTCTTGGGCAGTAGGCGTATTGGTTAAGGGCGGATAAGGGGATTTTGTCGGGTGGATCTGTGTTGTTTAATGTGGTGTCGGTACAATCGCTTGTCACTTAATAAGCCTCTTTTCGGCACCCTTCATTTTCCAATTAACAGTTTAACAAAATTCCCCCAGGTGTTGTGATATGCATTTAGAGCAATCACATATAAGGTGATTTCCAGAAAATAATTTACCCATCAGGTGGGCCGAATCAGGATGTCCCATTTTGGCAGGATTGGGTTTCGTTCCAGTCTGGCTTCAATCGCCAGCATCGCCTTCTTAGACAGTGAAATTCCTTTCTGGTAGAC
>JAGXGJ010000076.1 GCA_024636875.1 Methylococcaceae bacterium
CGCTTATTACTGACTTTTTAAGCGTAAATTCTGGCTCACCCGTTGGGTGAATAACTTTGGGAGGTAAAATCATGGCTCGGCTCAAAAAGTACAAGCCTTACAGATTTTATGTTTTTATTCAACTGCGGTTTTTAGGATAAACATTCCCTCAGTCTATTAGTCAATCGTAAGGACGCGTTTAATGATGAAGAACAGCAACGAATTACCCTGGTTTTAAGAACCCTTTTACCATCTCTGGAAGAAGCGATACACGCAGAGCAACGGCATAAAATCAACAGTCAACTGCTGCCTCACATCACCGATCATTTCGACGGCTATATTATTGTCGACCGGGAATTAAACATTCTCTTTTCTGATCCGGTGTACACTGCGATTATAAGCCAGCTGGATTGTGTAAAAATTTCAGGGGGCCGGTTTGGCATGAAAAACCGCGCTATTCAACTGCGTTTGCTGGCATTAATTGATAATAACGAAGAAGCCTCCGTTCATAACCAGTGCCACACCTGCCAGCTCAGGCTGATTCCCATTTCCTCTTTAGAAAACCTTTATCAGTGGGAATGTTACAAGGATGGTTTTATTATTATGTTTACTCATGACAAAGAAAAAAACCCGGCCATTGGCCGGTTAACAGAAATTTATCAACTATCCAGGTGCGAGGCTGTTTGTGCCCTGCATTTTATACAGACGCCTTCAATTTCTGATATTGCGACAAATTCATATCGCTCGCCGGAAACAGTCAGGAATCATTTAAAACGCACGATGCAAAAAATGGAGGTACACAATCAGGCTGAATTGATGAAAAAGTTGATTGCCCTTGCAGCATTATAATTCCAAAAAAGCCTAGTATCGCGATGACACATAAAAATGACGGCGCATGATGGGGTCACCCAGATAGTGTAGAGTAGAGAATAGCCTTGCGGCTGGCTTCCCTCATAAAGCCGTGCATGCGATTTTCCCGCACACGGCTTTCCGATGTTCTTCACGCCAAGTCATGCGCCATTTTCCAGTCGCTGTTGCCGCTTACCTTGTAAGTTCATAATTGGATTTTAGGCCAGTTCAAATTTACTTTCATTGCAGCTTAAAACTACTCTTCATAATCCGTTTTTCCATCAGTCGTACCATCCAGTCGTCGATTTTTTGCAAAATCTGCTCACGCAGCGCAGGTGTGGAAAAAAGCTGCTCATGGTGGCTTTTTCCAACTAATAGCATCAGTTCGTTATGTGGATGTTTGCTGCGCGTTGCAGCGGCAAAATCAGTATTTCCCCATGCCGGTGTAATGGGATCCTGTTCGGAATAAATGAGCAGATAGGGCGTATCAAACCCGGCCATGTTGCGTCTGAACTGAATGATTTCCTGTTCAACTCCCAGAACATAACGCATGACGCATCGACGGATGATGTAATTATCATTGCGTTGTCGGATTCTTTCTTCTTCCGAGTCGCTCAGGTACTGTTCAACCCAGAGCGGACCAGTCGGCGAAAACAGCTTGCGCAGACCGGACAATGATACCAGTTCAATCATACCGTCCTGAAGGGGAACGGTAACCAACGCCAGCAGCTGATTGAACAGCAATAGCGGTAAGGGTTCATCGTTCGGATTGAGAAAGTGTTCGTGGGTATGGAATGTGAACCTGATAAGCGGATTCTGAAACCAGCCGCGCCAGCCTGGAACTTCGGTAACCGCAAAAGCGGGGCCGCTGAAGATAATGCCTTTTATTCTTGATTTTAAGGCATCATTTTTTGTTTGCAGCAGATAGGAGGCGCTCACCAGTGAACCGAGGCTGTGCGACAGAATAAAAACAGGCCGGAAGTTATTGCCTGAAAGTTGGTCGCAGCGCTTGATCAGGTAGCCCAGGGCTTGTTCCAGATCATTGCGCATCGGCTGCAAGTCCCGAAGTTGCGCCTGCTCCAGGTAAGCATGTCCGGCATCGTAGACCGATGCACCGGATTCGATACTTTTGTGCGCCTTTAGCAGCACTGGATTGCTCAAGCCATGCGCGGTCATATCCATGCCCGCGACGATAAAACGATTCGCAAAATAACGGGCGATATCACCATAACGGCCGATATGCTCGTTCATGCCGTGGACAATCAGCACACAGGCTCGGGCGGAATCCGGATGCGCAGGTGCAAGAATCTGCATATGCCGGATAGAGCCGGTTTCATTATCCAGGTAGCGCTCTTCGCCCCAGGTCGGATATTTTACTGTCACCGTTTGCTGGTGAGCGCAGCCGCTACAAAACATCAGCAGCGAAATCAAGCAAGGGCTCAGGAGAGTCTTGCCGAAGAATAAATTCACCAAATTGATAGATGCACATACTTTACTAGCGCTGATAGGTTCCAATCAGTTCTGCCTGGCCGATAATATGTCTTGCCATCGCCTTTTCCAGCTGCGCCTTGTTGGGATGATGCAGATCAGGCAATTCAATATCCAGTGCGTAGAGCTTATGAAAGTAACGATGCCGGCCAATAGGCGGGCAGGGGCCGCCATAGCCGGTCCGTTGCCAGTCGTTTTTGCCTTGCAGCGTGCCGACTGGTAATGCGCTGGCCGCTACCGATTTGGGAAGTTCCGTAATCGTTGGAGGAATGTTGTAAAGCAGCCAATGTACCCAGGTCATCTTGGGTTTGGCCGGATCCGGCGCATCAGGATCATCGACGATCAGCACCAGACTTTTGGTATTCTGCGGAAGCCCGGTCCAGCTTAAGGCCGGCGAACTGTCATCGCCGTCGCAAGTAAATATTTTCGGGATTTCTCCCTGGTGGTTAAAGTCGGCTGATTTGAGTATTAAAGTCATGTTTTGTTCTCCTTCGGCAGATAAGACAGCTGTCATATAAACGCAGCTGAAAACTAGAGCTATTAACCGGATAAAAGCAGGCTGATTAATTGAATTCATAGATCACTCCACGGGGTGAGAGTTATTGGCGAAATTGCGTTTGCAACATCCTTATCAATCCCGGCGCTGGAATGAATCCAGATTCAGTTCCGGAAGTTTCAACAATAAACTTAACACGTCAGGCTGGCAAGTGCTAAAAAGATCATATTTTCGAACAAACACTTCTACAGATTGTCACATAATTCGAATCAGAAACAGTCAAGGGACTTGCAATAAGCATGCATGCGGATCGACAGGGCTCTCCTGAGTGTAGACGAAGGGCTCACTCACCACGAACGGAAAAAGTAAATAAATTCTACACCATTACCGTTCGCCTTGAGCCAGTCGAAGGGTGGCTATCAGGTAAAATCAGGAGATTGCGAACATGAGAAGAATAAAGCATATTGTTTTTTGGCTTATTGTTATCGGTATTATTTTGCTGTTGTTTTCCAGTCATGTGATTGCCGAAGATATTTTTCAGCGGCAGCGTCATGAATTGGTCAATATCATTAAGGACGATGTGGTCAGGACCCGCGCTTTTCTGAATCAGGAATCGCTTGATGAGCGGGTTCTCGATGCCATAGGCAAGGTGCCAAGGCATGAATTTGTGCCCGCCGATCAACGTCCCTACGCGTATGACAACAGGCCGCTTCCCATCGGTTATGGGCAGACTATTTCCCAGCCCTATATCGTTGCGATTATGACCGATTTGCTCAAGCCAAAAAAAACTGACCGGGTTCTGGAAATCGGCACCGGTTCCGGGTATCAGGCAGCCATTCTTGCAGAGCTTGTCGATAACGTCTACACGATAGAAATTGTTAAAGAACTGGCTGCAAAAGCGGCCGAAAACCTTAAACGGACAGGCTATGATACCGTTCATGCCCGAACCGGCGATGGTTATTACGGCTGGGAAACAGCTGCGCCTTTTGACGGTATCATTGTGACTGCGGTTGCAAGCCATATACCACCGCCATTGATAAAACAGCTAAAGCCCAACGGCCGCATGATCATACCTGTGGGCGGTCAGTTTATGATGCAATACCTGACTTTAGTGATTAAGGATTCTGATAACAAGGTAAGCACTCGACAAATTCTGCCGGTAAGATTTGTCCCGCTTACCGGTAAGCATTGAAAATGACGACAAAACCGGGCTTGCCCTTGTTGTTAGCTATCGCCGTTATTTCGGCGTCCGCTTTGGCGTATGAAGTTTTATTAATGCGTCTGTTTTCAATTATCCAGTGGCATCACTTCGCCTATATGATTATCAGTCTGGCGCTACTGGGCTACGGCGTCAGTGGTGTTTTTCTGGCGTTGAACCGCGAACGTTTCTCACGTAGTTTCCACTGGGCAATAATGACTAACCTGCTGCTGTTCAGTTTTTCAGCGCCCGCCTGTTTTCTTTTGGCCCAGCAAATACCTTTCAATCCGGCTGAAATTCTTTGGACGCCCGTACAATTTTTGTATTTGTGCAGCATCTATCTGATTCTGACGCTGCCGTTCTTTTTTGCGGCCAATGTCATCGGCTTGTCTTTTTATCAATTTAAGGGACAGGTATCTGCCATCTATGCGGCCGATCTGTCTGGAGCAGGTTTGGGCAGTGTGGGTGTAATTCTGCTGCTGTTTCTGATGTTTCCGGAAAAGATATTAATCGTATTGGTATTATCGGGTATTTTCGCGGCGCTGATAGTATCGGCTTATGCCTTTCGCGGCCAGCATATCGATACAAGCAACTGGACTGTAGCGTGCATTGTTATCGGGCTAGTGCTTGTTTTTGCGCCGACCGGTTGGCTTACGCTAAATATATCTCCCTATAAGAGCCAGAGCAAATTACTGCTGATTCCCGGTACCAAGGTCATAGACCAATTTTCCAGTCCGCTGGGTTTGATCAGTGTTGTGAAGTCTGAAGTTACCCCTCTTCGCTATGCGCCGGGACTCAGTCTTAATGCCACGACCGAACCGCCGGAGCAGCTTGCCGTCTTTACCGATGCCGACAATATGACGGCCATCACCCGCTACAATGGCAATCCTGATACAGTCAGTTATCTGGATCAAACAACCTCGGCCTTGCCTTATCATTTAAGACAGCATGCTGATATCCTGATTCTTGGCGCCGGTACCGGCAGCGACATTCTCAGGGCAAACTCTCATGCCATTAAGCACATCGATGCTGTTGAACTCAATCCGCAAGTCATCGAGCTGGTTAAGGAAAAATATGCCGATTTTGCCGGCCACCTTTATTCCAGCGCCGATATTAAACTATATGTGGATGAAGCCCGTGGATTTGTTGCAACATCGAAGCAAACGTATGACCTGATCAATATTTCCTTGCTGGATGCTTTTGGCGCATCCGCAGGCCTTTATTCAATGGCTGAAAATTATCTTTATACCGGAGAGGCCCTACAGGATTATCTGCAGCATCTAGGGCCGGGCGGTTATCTCAGCATTACCCGCTGGATCAAAATACCGCCGCGCGATGAGACTAAATTACTGGCCACGGTTATCGATGTGCTTAAGATGGCAAAAGTCGAGCAACCCGGCCAGCGAATTATCATGATACGCAGCTGGCAAACCAGCACCTTGATTGTAAAAAATGGCGTTATATCCAGCGATGAAATCAAGCGGCTAAAACAATTTTGCAACGAACGCAGCTTTGACCCGGTTTACTACCCCGGCATATCGGCCCGGGAAGTCAATCGCTTCACTATTCAGTCGCAGCCTTATTTGTATGAAGCGGCCACAGCATTATTGGGCAATCAGAGCAAGGCATTTATTGATGATTACAAATTCAATATTGAACCTGCGACAGACAACCAGCCCTATTTTTTCCATTTTTTTAAATGGCGAACCTTACCCGAGATATTTTCATTATGGGACAGCGGCGGCATCTTTTTAATGGAAAGCGGCTATTTATTATTAATCGCGGCATTACTGCAGGCGATAGCCGCGAGTCTGTTACTGATAGCGTTGCCGCTACGGCTATGGAAAAACAGGCTGGGCATCACAAATTTGTCTGGAACAGATTTGCATTTACCCGAAGGGCGTCAGGCAGGAAAGCCTGACGTGAAAGCGGAATCAGGCAGTCATCTGCGCGTTCTCGTGTATTTTTTCTGCTTAGGCTTAGCCTTTCTTTTTATTGAAATCGCATTTATCCAGAAATTCATCCTGATCCTGCATCATCCGCTTTACGCCATTACCGTGGTGTTGAGTACATTTCTGTTAACTGCCGGAGCTGGCAGCTATTTCTCGGAAAAATTAACCCGCAGTCCATTAAAACCGGCGATCATGCTGCCGGTAGCCGTCATCTCATTGCTTGGCATCCTTTATAGTCTGGGCTTTGAGTCCATAGCCGGATTTCTGCTGGAAACCGGCTACCTAAGCCGTTATATTTTTTCCATTCTGTTGATAGCGCCGCTGGGTTTTTGCATGGGCATGCCGTTTCCAATGGGGCTGGCTAAAATCAGCCAAACCGCTCCGGCTTTGATACCCTGGATCTGGGGCATTAACGGCTGCGCTTCGGTTATCAGCGCCATACTGGCAACCCTGATCGCGATACAGTTTGGCTTTACCGTGTTGATCTTTCTGGCGATTTCGTTGTATTGCTTGGCTGCCTGGTTCTTCCCTGATTCGGGCCCCGCCCGGTAAAGGACTGCAATCAGTGTACGACAGGATTAAAGGTGAACGCCAGTTATTGCATTCAGCCATAAACGAAGGTTTTCGATGAACAGCAAAGCGATAGCACCTCACTGGGAGCATTTTGAACATGAAGCGGATATCGGCATTCGCGGTATTGCGCCTACGCTAGAACAGGCGTTCGAACAAACCGCCGTGGCTATGACAGCGGTCATTACCAATCCAGATCAAGTCTCGGCATCCAAAGCCGTTTCGATTCGTTGTGAAGCAACCGACAAGGAACTGCTATTAGTGGACTGGATCAATGAACTGGTTTACCAAATGGCAGTTCAAGGTCTATTGTTCAAGCGCTATCAGGTTGCGATACAAAATGGCAATTTATCGGCAACTGCCTTTGGTGAAGTTGTTGACCGGCAAAAGCACCAGCCGGCGGTGGAAATTAAAGGGGCTACGTTTACCGGGCTGAGCGTCTATCAGCAAGCTGATGGCGCGTGGATTGCTCAATGTATTGTCGATGTTTAAGGAAATAATCAATGGATACCAGTCAATTTATACAACGGGATAAAACCTGCTGGGAAATCAAGCCTAACGGCACTATGCGCGTGCCGGCGATTATCTATGCCGATGCGCAATTGCTGCAGGATATGGATCAAAAAGTTTACGAGCAGCTCACCAATGTCGCAACGCTGCCGGGTATTGTTGAAGCCGCTTATGCCATGCCCGACGCACACTGGGGATACGGTTTTCCGATCGGCGGCGTCGCCGCTTTTGATCCCGAACAGGGCGGCGTGGTTTCGGCCGGCGGTGTAGGTTTTGACATTTCCTGCGGTGTCCGCACCTTGCATACTGGCCTTAATATCGCCGGACTGCAAGCTCATAAGCAGGCGCTGGCAGACGAGTTGTTCCGCACGGTTCCAGCGGGCGTCGGCAGCAGGGGCCGGATACACTTGAATCATAAAAGCATGCAGGGCATGTTGACAGGCGGCGCACGCTGGGCGCTCGAAGAGGGTTTTGGCGAAGATCAGGATCTGGAGCGCATTGAAGATCATGGCTGCATGGCCGGGGCTGAACCAAAATACGTTTCATCCAGAGCCAGGGAGCGGCAAAAAGATGAAATGGGCACCCTCGGTTCCGGCAATCATTATCTGGAAGTGCAGCGGGTTGCGGAAATTTTTGATCATTGCGTCGCCGGAATTTTCGGCTTGCGAGTGAATGATGTCGTCATCAGTATTCATTGCGGCTCCAGAGGGCTGGGTCATCAGATTGGTACTGAATTTCTGAAAAACATGGTAACGTCTGCGGCTCAGTACCAGATCGTCTTGCCGGATCGCGAACTGGCCTGTGCGCCATTAACTTCACCTTTAGGAAAGCAATATCTGGGTGCAATGCGCGCAGGCATCAACTGTGCATTAGCCAATCGCCAGATTATTACCCATTTAACCCGGCAGGCTGTCGCAAGGGTATTTCCGGGCGTCCATCCCGGGCTGTTATACGATGTTTCGCATAACACCTGCAAACTGGAGCAGCACACGATTGACGGTCAAAAAAAAGCGCTGTACGTACACCGCAAAGGCGCAACTCGCGCTTTCGGTCCAGGCCATCCCGATTTGCCTCCCGTATTCAAAGAGACCGGTCAACCAGTGCTGATTGGAGGCTCGATGGGAACCGGTTCTTATGTGTTGTGCGGCGCCAAAGAAAGCGAACAGCGCTCATTCAGTTCGGCCTGTCATGGCGCAGGAAGAGCGATGAGCCGCAGCAAGGCGACCAAACAATGGCAGGGCAGAACGCTGGTCGACGAACTGGCGGCGCAAGGCATTATTATTCGCAGTCCATCGATGCGCGGTGTCGCCGAAGAAGCGCCGGCTGCTTATAAAGATGTCGGTGCCGTCGTGGATATTGCAGACCAGGCCGGTTTAGCCCGCAAAGTCGCCAGACTGGAGCCGGTGATTTGTATTAAAGGTTAAGGCGGTGTCTCGACTTTACATCGGTACCAGCGGCTGGAGCTATCAGCATTGGCAAGACTGCTTTTACACCGGCGTTGCACGAAAAGACTGGCTGAAATTCTACGCAGAGCGCTTTTCTGCCGTGGAAATTAACGGCACTTTTTATCGCCTGCAAAATCCCGGTACGTTTAAAAAATGGTTCGACGAAACCCCGGCAACGTTCCGGTTCGCATTAAAAGCCAACAGGTACCTAACGCATAATAAAAAATTACTCGATCCAGAGGCATCGGTATTGATTGAGAAAAACCATGCCGAAGCACTCGGAGAAAAACTGGCTGCGGTGTTGTGGCAGCTGCCCGGTATGTTAAAAAAGGATTCGGTCCGGCTCAAAGGGTTTATCGACGCCTTGCAGCAGTGGCCAGAAGTGCGCCATGCCATAGAATTCAGACACGCATCCTGGTTTGATGAAGAAACGGCTGATTGTCTGGCTCAAGCGGAAATCGCCGTGTGCCTGTCGGATGCCGAAACCTGGCCGATGTGGGATCGTATCACCTCAAACCTTGTTTATATTCGTTTGCATGGACACATGCGAACCTATGCATCATCCTACAGTGCATCAGAACTGGTCTATTGGGCTGAACGCATTGCCCGGTGGTCTGGGCAAGGCAAGGAGGTGCACGTTTATTTTGACAACGACGCCGAATGCGCCGCGCCTTTTAATGCCTTAACATTGCAAGAATTGTTAGCCGTTTTATAAAGTTGGCATGTGTTCTCGTGTCCGCAAAAAGGCATTTAAAAAATTAGCAAAAACGCGACTCATCTTGATCCGGGCAATTAATCATGATGCGATTGTCATGACCGTCCGAATCAATAATAGACTCTGAATGACCGCTGTATTTCATCAAACTCAAAAAGGTAGGGCTGCGCCACCTGGTGATTATTAACCACGACAATGAGATCATGAGAAAAAACCGACGTGTTGTACCAGTTAAAACTGCCTTCTATGACAATCGAATCGTCGACAACGCAATATTTGGAATGAATGGGTGAATAAGGAACGGGGTGATCGTCTTGCCCATATACCAGACCCACCGGAATACCGGCATTTTTTAGTCGCTGCACTGCCGGCAGCAGCGGGCGATTGAGTTCTTCCCACATAGGCCGCGCTACACCAATCCGACCCTGTCTGGCCAGATGGCCATTAAAGAGAATATGGACATAAACCCCTCTGTCCTGGGCATGGATCAAGGCATCAACGACACTGTCATGATGATCTCCCAATAGGTCGCCCATCAAAAACAAACACAGCTTGATCGAATGTCTGGCACGGTGAATTTCGGCCAGGATGGCATGATGCGGGCGATAGGGCCTCCCGTTGAGCATATGATGTCTGCCGAAAGTGTAGAGCAGATTGAAATGGCTCAACGGATCAATGCCATATTTTTGATTAACGCCGCCGCGTTGACTCTGGAATATATTGTCCAGCAGACGGCATACGCCCTTGGTATGAAAGGTCATCCCCGATTCCCAGTTGGCCCACCAGCGATCGAAGGTAATATTAAATGAACCCAGAATGCAATCCTCATCGTTAAAAATGACAAATTTTGTGTGCATATCCGGTTCAACTTCAATGAGGTGATGTCTGGGTGTGCAGAAGACGCCTATCAGTTCAACTCTGGCGCGCTTCAAACGGGCATAATTTTGATTGTTGGTGAGCGTCATCTTGCGCCAGTCGACAATACACTGAACCAGGACCCCCTGGTGACTGGCATGGATCAAATGGGAAATGAAATCGTAATCATCTATACAATCAACGCTGACCTTGATGGTACAAAGCCGGCCAGGATTTTCCCATTTGCTATGTATCACCTTGTCTATATGGTCATGGATAAAACGTTTGGGATGATAGGGATGGTACTGCTGGCCTTTGGTAAATTTGGGAGTAAGGTTCAAGGATTCGAAATGGTGATTATACCAGTCGGCGTCGCACTGTAATTCGCCGGTATTCAATTCATAGGTTCGATAGGCATTAGGGGTCGACCATTCTCCGGAGATCCTTCGATATTGCGGGTGCCCATCCTGAACCTGATGCCTGTCCATGAAAATGTAGTCATTTTGTGAAGGAATGGAGTGTTCATCCAGATGCACAATGAAAGAAAACTTGACGCAGTTTATCGGACCCAAGTTGTTGGAAAACGGGTGGATATAAAAATCGCGCGTACTGCGCTTGTGCCGATCCCATTGGACATCAAAGACGTCCGTATCAACAATGTAGGTTTCGCATGTACCATGGTCGCGATACACTTTAAGTATAACCTTGACATTGGCCTGAGCACCGTAGAAAACATCAAATTCTATTTTTCCCCAGCGAATATCAAATTTATCATTGATATCATTGGCTTTTTGAAAATAGCCGCCCAGATGCCCATGAGTGGGCATGGCATAATGTTCTGCTATTTGCATCTCATCACCTTGTACAAAATTAAGCTTGTTATGTTATTTTGATTCATCTTAGCGGATGGTTCTAGATAGTCGTTAACAAAGGTGTTCCACGGACAGAGTTATAGGAGCCAAAGTTGGTAAAGCGACCTTTGTAATACCCTCACCCTAACCCTCTCCCAAAGGGAGAGGGGACTTTGTGTCGCTTTACCAACGTCGGACTCTATACTTCGGTTCAAAGGTCATAAGATAGCCATTATGATCCGAGACTCTGCCATAATCTTCTTCTGTAAACAGCTCTCTTCCTGAAATGATGTGTAAATCACTCGCCTTGTTCATGAAAATATAATCAATACGATAATCATCGGCAAGATAATGCTGCCAGTAGGGATCATTCACTTTAAAGATTTTTTCAAACACGTCATGGGCGCTGGCATCTAGAAACTGGTCTTCATATTCCCTGGAGTTGACCACCAGTTGATAGCCTTCTGATCCTGCCGTGATATTAAAATCACCGCACAACAGGGTGCCGCTGACATCCGTTGTCTGGTTATCAGCCGCCCACCTGCTCAGCTCTTTAAACTGTTCTGGAAAGCCGTCGTCCCACCAGCTCAGGTGCGCCGAAAAAAAATTGATTAAGCCCATATAGGGAACATGCACTTGAGCCATAACCACTTTTCTGGTGTGAATGTCATAGGGATCATGAATGTTTGATACATATTTTGATGCCTGTTTCAACATCGGGTAGCGGCTCAAAATGGCCACGCCTTCGCGATATTTGTTAAAACCCAAATGCGCCCAATCGGCATGAATATGGTATGGCTTTTTCAGCTGGTCATTAATTATTTTAGCCGAATTGCTATTCCAGTCGCCATGCCCTTCATTCCAGAGTTCAGCCACTTCCTGAAGACAGACAATATCAACATCCAGCTCGTTAATGGCCCTGGCTATTTGTGAAAACTTGGTGTCCTGATTTTCTTCCTGATAACAATGCAGATTGAGGATCATAACGTTTAGTGGTTCATGACTAAGCGAGTAATTCTTGCCATAGTTGTTGTCCCATATAATCTGATCCCTGCATTCGCAGGAAATGGTATATTGCAATCGAAAAGCATCGTTGATCTTGAGCAATCCCTGCCAAATCTGGGATCCGTATTGATTCGGATTCCTGGCATTACTACGGGATTTTTCATTCCAATAGTTTCTTTTGAAATGGCAGGGGGTAAGATGCGTGTGCTGCCAATTGTCCGTTGTCCAGTGAATAGTGACTGTTTCAGCATGAACTGAATGATTTACCGATACTGTGATGGGAACGTGTTTCTGGCCCTCTTTCAGCCGGTTCTCAAAGCCAATGTTCAGTACCGGCTGAGTGGTTACTACTTTAATTCCGGAGTCGGCCTGGCTGGAATAATTCAGGCCCTGCTTATTGTCCCAATATTCTCTGCCCAGTGTTTGATAACGCAAGGCAAACTTGATATTACCCTGGAGTGATTTATCTGCTGCGGAATTAAATGTTGCATGAGCCCGCCAGTACTCTTTATTATCCTCCAGCTTGCTGTGCCAGCTTGCCGATAGGGTTTGCCATTCATCATCCTCGCCTGCCCAGAGAACATCTATTTTCTTGTCATGGCTTAAGTTTTCTACCAGCATAAAAAACGACAGTTCCTGTTGAAGAGCTCTTTTTTTTCTGGAAATTATATTTTCTACATACAGCAGCTGGATTTCATTCATCCGTTATCTCCATCAGTAGCGACGTATAAAACGCGTACAATTAATCTCCCCGGCGCGATAGTTGCGTATCAGCTTCAAGTTTTTCATATAACGCCAGATACTGCTCAGCGCTGCGCTGCCAGGAGAAATCCATTTTTAAGGCATTAGTCTGCATTTTCTTCCAGGTATCAGGATAGCTATATAAAATCAGGGCACGCTTAATGGCTTCCAGCAAAGAACTTGAACTGGCTTCGTTGAAGACGATACCACTCGCCGTTTGATTGGCTAATGTTTCAGGCAAGGTATCTACGACAGTATCAGCCAACCCTCCGGTTTTTCTGACTACAGGAATTGTGCCGTAGCGTTGGCTGTACATTTGATTCAAACCGCAGGGCTCAAACCGTGATGGCATTAAGAAAATATCAGCTCCGGCTTCGATGACATGAGCCAGCGTTTCATCGTAGCCAATATGTATCGCGATGTTATCAGGATAGAGCTCAGCCAGTTTTTTTAGCTGTTTTTCAAAGCCTTTATCGCCACTGCCGAGCAAGACAAATTGCATATCCATGGCGGCCATCTCAGGAATACATTCTATAATCAGGTCTATGCCTTTTTGTTCAACCAGTCGGCCGATGAGTCCAAGGAGAGGGATGCGCTCATTAACTGGCAGTGCGAATCTTCTTTGTAATTCATATTTATTGAGCAGTTTTTTGTTGAGCGTTGTTGCTGAATAGTGCTGGGTAATATAGGGATCGGTTTCAGGATTCCATTGATCAAGATCAATACCGTTAATAATACCGCCTAAAGATTCTTTTCGATGACCCAGCAACCCTTCAAGGCCATAACCAAATTCCGGCGTTTGAATTTCCAGTGCGTAGGTCGGACTAACGGTAGTAATATAATCTGCATAAACCAGTCCACCTTTAATGAAAGACAGCATTTCATGAAACTCCAGCCCTTCAGGCTGCCATAACTTGCCAGGCAAGTTTAATGTGGCTGCGGTACTGCCAGTGAACAAGCCCTGATAAGCCATGTTATGTATAGTAAAAACGGTCGCTGGCCGGTCTTGCTCAAGCGATAATAAAGCCGGAACCAAACCGCTTTGCCAGTCGTTACAGTGGACTATATCGGGTTTCCAGCCCTGATGAATCCTGTCCATGGCAGCCTCGACAGCGATGCGGCAAAATAACGCAAACCGTTCAGCATTAATGGGCCAGGGTTCGCCCTGTTCGTCAATATAGGGGTTGCCTGGATAGTTGTAGTAGACCGGATAATCAACCAGCCAGACAGTCACATGGCTGCCAGGCATGCGGGTTTCAAGTATATTAACGCTTCGGTTATCAACGCGAATGGAACAAAGAAAACGGACTTTTTCAGTGGTTTTTAAAGCCTGATAATTGGGTAGAATTAATTTTATGTCTTGGGATAACTCAGCTAATGCTTTAGGCAGACTGCCGCAAACATCAGCAAGGCCTCCGGTTTTAATCAGAGGGTGTGCTTCACTGGTAACAAAAAGTATTTTTTTCATATGATTCTTATGAAATCAACCATAGCTGCAGGGTGCGCTGGTGGTGCGCACCCAGTGTGGAAAGTAACGGTTCGCCTGGAGCGGCCCCACCGGCTATAATTTTAAGATCAAAGCCCCCAAAGGCGGCAAGGTAAGGCTAATGGAATGCGGGTGATTCATCCACGCCGTTGGTTCTGATGCAACTGCAGCATTACCCATGTTGCTGCCATCATAATATTTGGAGTCGGAATTAAAAATCTCGGTATAGGTGCCGGCCTCAGGCACGCCGAGCCGGTAATTCTCTCTGGGCACGGGCGTAAAGTTGAGTACAATAATTAATTCTTCGGATTCATTTTTGCGGCGGTAACTGATGATTGATTGCTGAACGTCATGGCAATCAATCCATTCAAAACCATGAGGATCAAAATCATGGGTGAATAAAGCCGGATGTGATTTATAAACATGATTCAGGTCTTTCACTAATGTTTGCACGCCCTTATGATGCGGGTAATCCAGTACCCACCAGTCCAAATCCTTGTTGGAATTCCATTCATTGCCTTGCCCGAACTCACAGCCCATAAACAACAGTTTTTTGCCTGGGTAAGTATACATGAAGGTATATAGCAGCCGTAAATTCGCGAAGCGCTGCCATTCATCCCCCGGCATCCTGTTAACTATAGAACCTTTCCCGTGTACTACTTCATCATGCGAAAAAGGCAGCGTGAAGTTTTCGGTAAAGGCATAGAGCATCCCGAATGTGAGCTGGTCATGATGGTATTTGCGGTGTATGGGTTCCTCACTCATATAAGACAGTACATCATGCATCCAACCCATATTCCATTTCATTGAAAAGCCCAGGCCGCCGGTCCATGTCGGACGGGTCACCTGAGGCCAGGCAGTGGATTCTTCGGCCATCATGACAGTACCCGGGTGCAGGTCGTGGGTGACGGTATTGAGTTCTCTGAAAAAATCAATGGCCTCCAGATTTTCGTTGCCGCCATACATGTTAGGAATCCAGTCATTATCTTCGCGGGAATAATCCAGATAAAGCATGGATGCTACAGCATCGACTCTCAAGCCATCAAGGTGTAATTCTTCCAGCCAGAAGTTCGCGCTGGCGAGTAAAAAGTTTTTTACCTCATTACGTCCAAAGTTATAGATCAGTGTACCCCAGTCACGGTGTTCGCCTTTACGCGGGTCTTCATGTTCATACAGGGCGCTGCCATCAAATCTGGCCAAGGCAAACGCATCCTTAGGAAAATGTGCAGGCACCCAATCGAGAATAATGCCTATGTCATTTTGGTGGCAGACGTCGACAAAATAGCGGAAATCATCGGGCGTACCGTGACGGCTGGTTGGAGCAAAATAGCCTGTGGTTTGATATCCCCATGAACCATCAAAAGGATGTTCGGTTATAGGCAACAGTTCAATATGGGTGAAGCCCATCTCTTTAACATAGTTTACAAGTTCGACAGCGAGTGTCCGGTAAGTCAGGAAATTGCCCTGATTATCCCGCCGCCACGAGCCCAGATGAACTTCATAAATAGCCATGGGTTCATGCAGCCAGTCGTGCTTGGCGCGCTGCATCATCCAGCGGGTGTCCTGCCAGTTATAAGTTTTTTCCCTGACTACAATTGACGACGTGTTTGGACGAAACTCAAATTGCTGCCCATAAGGGTCTGTCTTTAGTAGCAGCTCATTGGTATTGCGATTTAATATTTCAAATTTGTACAAGCAACCTTCTTTTAGGCCCGGGATGAACAGCTCCCAAATACCGCTGCCACCGAGATTTCGCATCGGGTTGCAGCGGCCATCCCAGCGATTAAAGTCGCCAACCACACTGATTCGGCCGGCATTGGGAGCCCAAATGGAAAATAAAACGCCATCAATATCATCGACAGTATGCAGGTGGCCGCCCAGTTTTTGGTATATGTGCCAGTGCCTGCCTTCGCCAAACAGATGCTGGTCAAATTCCGGAAATTGGGGGCCAAAGTCATACGGATCATAATTCTCGTGGGTGTAGCCGTTTTTATCTACCCAGGTTAATTTATAATGCTGCGGCAGTTCTCCTTCTTTGGCGTAATATTCAAAAAAATCCGTATTAGGTATCCGGTTAAAAAAAGGTCCCTCATTGCCGAGGCGAATCGTTTCGGCGCATGGCTGATAGACTTTAACCAAAATTTGATTGTTCTTTGGATGGCGGCCCAAGACTGAAAAAGGATCATGATGTCTGGCTTCCATAATTTTTATGGAATCGGGATCCAGTTTATTTTCTTCTTTTTTCGCTATTATGGTTTTTGCAGCTTTAGGGGCTGGTGTTTGTACCTCTATTTTTGTTTTTTCAGATTTAATAGCATCAGCGGGAGCGGCTTTTGCTTCTGTTTTTGCTGCACTGGTTTTTGCCGGTTCAGGAGCTGCTGTCTTTGCTTCTTTTTTTGCATCTTCAGGTTTTTTAATATCAGAGGCAGCAGCCTTGACTTCATTTGGGTTTACGGTTTTCTTGGGATTGGACTCAATCGGTTGCGATGTTGTTTTTTCTGCAATAATTTTTGCAGATTTGGAGTCAGGCGTGTTCGCTTCCGATTTTGCTGCACTGGTTTTTGTAGCTTCAGAGTCAAGTGTATTATTAGTAGAACGCTTTTTCACTTTGAATGGCCTCGGTGTAGTAGTAGAATGAATGTTTGGTCAATCTTACCAAAATAACTAACAGTTGTAATATCTATATCAACATGGAGACGAAAAATGTCAATGTCAAGCAATAAAAAGCATGATCATAATGTCAGTCATTTGACCCGGAATACAATCGCACTAATATTAGCTGGCGGCCGGGGTTCGCGGTTGCTGAACATGACAGATTGGCGCGCCAAGCCGGCTGTGCCTTTTGGTGGCAAACTGCGCATTATTGATTTTCCGTTATCCAATTGCATAAATTCCGGGATCCGCAAGATTGGCATTTTAACGCAATACAAGGCAGATTCTCTAATTCGCCATATTCAGCAGGGATGGGGTTTTTTGCGCGGCGAATTCGGTGAATATGTTGATTTGATGCCTGCCCAACAAAGACATGGTGAAGATTCCTGGTATAAAGGTACGGCTGACGCTGTGTTTCAGAACATTGATATTCTCCGTGGCCGCCATCCTGAACACATTCTGGTATTGGCCGGTGATCACATTTATAAAATGGATTATGGTGAAATGCTGGCCGACCATGTTGAAAAAAATGCCGATATAACACTGGGTTGTCTGGAAGTATCGCTGGAAGAAGCAACGGCCTTCGGCGTGATTGATATTGATGCCAATCGACGGGTTAAAGCTTTTATTGAAAAACCGGCAAATCCTCCTGTTATGCCCGGTAGAACTGATACGGCATTGGTGTCTATGGGTATTTATATTTTTAATGCCGGTTTTCTTTTTGAACAGTTGCTTAAAGATGCTGACACCAAAGGCTCAAGCAACGATTTTGGTAAAGACATTATTCCTGCCGTTATTGATAAATATATAGTCAACGCCTATCCGTTTTTAGACTTGCAAAGCGGTGAACAAAGTTACTGGCGTGATGTGGGAACCATAGACGCCTACTGGGCTGCCAATATGGAATTAATCGGGGTAAATCCCGGTTTGAATTTATATGATAACACTTGGCCAATATGGACTACTCAGGAACAGACACCGCCTGCCAAATTTGTTTTTGATGATGACGACAGGCGAGGACAGGCTGTGGACTCCATGGTTTCAGGCGGCTGTGTGATTTCTGGAGCAAAAATCAGACATTCCCTGATATTCTCAAATGTCCGGGTTAATTCATATACTACTGTGCAAGACTCCCTTGTTTTGCCCGAGGTTAATATTGCCCGTCATTGCCGTATCACCAAAGCGATTATAGAAAAAGGCTGCGAAGTCCCGGAAGGTATGGTTATAGGCGAAAACAGGGCAGAAGACGAGAAAAGATTTCATGTCAGCCCCGGCGGAGTCGTTCTGGTGACTCCTGAAATGTTGGGGCAAAAGTTGCATTATGTCCGTTAGAGCACTTGCCGGTTAAGTCGAGCGAGTGGTTTAAACCCTCTGTCCGGTGCCCCACGGAGTTGAGATGGACTTGGGGATACGCATTTTATAACCGGTTCGGCTGACTAGTTTTTGTCCGTCTTCTGCGTTGTATAAACACTTGCATAGCTTGCTATGCAAGTGTTTATAAGCCCTGAATAAGGACAAAAACCCTGTGTGTTTGCCCAGGGCTATTTCATGCCCATTCCTTATTTTCAATTCATCCTGGATAACGGCCAATCCCGTATCTCTGAGTAATTGGCGAGAATAAAAAAAATATGTCAGACCAAAAAAAGTTGAGATTAGTGCTGTGCTGGCACATGCATCAGCCGGAATACAGGGACTTGCAAACCGGGGAATTTAAATTGCCGTGGACTTATCTGCATGTCATTAAGGATTATGTCGACATGGTTGCGCATCTGGAAGCAGTACCGGAGGCAAAAGCGGTAATCAATTTTGCGCCTATTTTGCTGGAACAAATAGAAGAATATGCCAGCCAGATCAGCGGTTACCTGCATAAAGATCGAGCAATCACGGATCCTTTACTGGCGGCATTAGTTGCCCCGGTTATTCCTGAAGATCCTGAAGATCGTTTGCAACTGGTTAGGGACTGTATGCGGGCAAATCGTGACCGGCAAATCAACCGCTACCCGGCGTTCGTAAAACTGGTTGAAATGACTGATTGGCTTGAACAGCATTGCGGCTCGTTGTACTATGTCAATTCCCAGTTTATTAGCGACATACTGGTTTGGTATCATCTGGTCTGGATGGGAGAAACAGTAAAATTAACGGACAGCAGGGTACAGTATTTAATACTGAAAGGCTCAGGTTATACGCTGCACGACAGGATTGAAATCCTGCAAATTATTGGAGATCTGCTGGCAGACGTGATCCGAAGATATAAGGTACTTGCCAAAAAAAATCAGATTGAACTTTCGATAACCCCTTATGCGCATCCTATTATGCCGTTGTTGCTGGACCTGAAGACGACACATGAAGCGATGCCCGATGCGCCTTTGCCTGAGTTGGCCGATTATCCGGGCGGTGAAGAGCGCGTGGCATGGCATCTAGAAAAAGGCGTGCAGACCTTTAAACGATTTTTTGGTTTTAAGCCCAAAGGTTGTTGGCCTTCAGAAGGCAGTGTCAGTGAGCAGACGCTGGAAATACTGGGTGATTTTGGCTTTAGATGGACAGCAAGCGGTGGAGCAGTATTGCGCAATAGTTTAGACCTGCAGGAAAATAAAAAACCATCAGGAATACATCACCCTTTTAAGCTTAAAAACACTAAAATAGCCTGTTTTTTTCGGGATGACGGCCTATCTGACCTTATCGGTTTTGAATATTCAAAATGGCATGCCGATGATGCTGTCGCCGATTTGATTCATCATCTGGAAAATATTGCAGCGCATGAACCCGGCGACAAAGTAGCTTCAATCATCATGGATGGCGAAAACGCCTGGGAATATTTTCCTGAAAATGGTTATCATTTCCTGAGCACCCTCTATAATCGATTGTCCAGTCACCCGGCAATAGAATTGACAACGTTTTCTGAGTGCTTGAAAAACAAGACAGTCGTAAAACCCCTGGCAAAACTGGTTGCGGGCAGTTGGGTTTACGGCACCTTTTCAACGTGGATTGGTTCAGCCGACAAGAACCGCGGCTGGGATATGCTGGGCGATGTTAAAAAGGCCTTCGATGAAGCTCTGGCCGCCAAGCGCTTAACCGGTAAACAAGTGCAAGAGGCCGAGTTTCAATTGGCGGTTTGTGAAGGTTCCGACTGGTTCTGGTGGTTTGGTGATTATAATCCAGGCGAAGCAGTCAGCAGTTTTGAAAAGCAATACCGGCTAAATTTAGCCAATCTGTATCGATTATTAGGCGAAGAGCCTCCAGCTTATCTGGCGCTGTCATTTACCCAAGGGGTTGGTCACCCAGCCATGGGTGGAGCCATGCGGCCAGGCGTTGAATACTAACCAGAGACACTTTTAAGCGTGAAAAATCTTTTAAACAAACGCCGTGCAGGCATTCTGCTGCATATTACCTCGTTGCCCGGTGCAGATAAGCAGGGTGATTTCGGTCAGGATGCCTATTATTTTGTCAATTTTCTGCATGATGCCGGTATTGGCGTATGGCAAACGCTGCCTTTGGGCATAACCCATGAGGATGGTTCTCCTTATCAATGCTTATCAGCTCATGCCGGCAATCCGGCATTCATTGATATTGAGGGGTTGGTGAAACTGGGTTGGTTACAACATTCAGGGCAGTACGAAGAAGGCCAGGGAACTGCCGCGTTCAACAAAAGGAGCCTGGTCGCAAAAGCTTATCATGGTTTTATAGAGTGCGCTGAACGACGGGATTGGGATGATTTTGCCCATTTTTGTCAGGAAAAGGCCTTTTGGCTTGATGATTTTGCCTTGTTTATAGCGCTTAGGGATGAATTGAATCAACAATGCTGGAATCAATGGCCCGAACCATACAAGGAAAGAGATTCAAAAGCACTCAAGGAAGCACGCCACCGATTATCTGCGTTAATAGAAGAGATTAAATTCGAGCAATATGTTTTTTTCCGGCAATGGATGGCTTTAAAAGCCTATGCCAATGAACGCGGGGTGCTTTTGTTTGGCGATATTCCTATTTTCGTAGCTTATGACAGTTCAGATGTCTGGGCTAATCGTGAGGTTTTTAAACTCGATGAAGCTGGTGAATTGTTGGTTGTCGCAGGTGTTCCACCTGATTATTTTTCTGCAACGGGTCAGCGCTGGGGCAACCCGCATTATGATTGGAACTATCTAAAGAAAACCTGGTTTAAATGGTGGATTGAACGAATGCAAACTCAGCTCGAGCAGTTTGATATTCTTCGTATCGATCATTTTCGTGGTCTGGAGGCGGCATGGGAGATACCCGCTGATGAACCTACAGCACAAATTGGGCAGTGGGTTAAAGCGCCTGGAAAAGCCTTGCTGAAGGAAATGAAAGCAAAACTGGGATCGATTCCCCTGGTGGCTGAAGATCTCGGTATTATTACCGATGAAGTCGAAGCATTGAGAGATGAGTTTGATTTACCCGGCATGAAGATTTTACAGTTTGCTTTTGGTGGCGGGCCTGATAATCCCTATCTACCCGACAATTATGTAAAAAATTGCGTTGTTTATACCGGCACGCATGATAATGACACGACTTTGGGCTGGTCACTCAGCATCAGCGACTATGAGAGAAACTATATTTACGATTATCTGGGCAATCCGTCAATATCACTGCATTGCGCACTGATACAAGCCGCCTTGGGATCGGTTGCAAATCTTGCAGTTATCCCCATGCAGGATATTCTTGAACTGGGTTCCGAGGCGCGCATAAACACTCCAGGCACGACGGAAGGCAACTGGCAGTGGCGTTTTCAATGGGATCAGCTGTCACCCGAGCGGGCCGCCCGGCTTGCACATCTGGTAAAATTGTTTAACCGGAATTAAGGAATTGAAATCTTATAACTGCAAATCGATGATTTGTCTTTTTATCCGTCTTCTGTGTCGTATCAACAGTTACCAGGCATGCCAGAGTCAAGTTGATACACGCCTATTGCGTACGAAACAATCCCGCGTCAAATTGGCCGGTTATTTAATTTCCTATACCCAAACAATTCGGTTACAAATTATAATGTGAATTAAGAGCTAAAGATCTAAAGAGCTAAAGAGCTAAAGATCTAAAGATCTAAAGTACTGAAATAAGCCCTCTCCGAAGGGAGAGGGTTGGGTGAGGGGAAATCAGATTAACATAACTCTTTGATTTTATGTTCTCAAATTTAGCTCTTAATTCACATTATAATGGATAAGCAGATTGCAACTTCCTGTCAAAGGCAATCATGAAGATTAATCGTTATCTTCTCCGGGTATTTGCCCTCGCAACTCTTCTGACAATAGCATTTGTCCACCTACACTAACAATTTGCTCTCCTGGATTGATTGCAACGGGAATAAAATAACCCTCGCTTGTTGCTGAGTACTGGTCAATGTTACGACGGATGAAGTATTCCTGAGCTGTTTTAAGATAAACAAATGCCTGACCCATATGCCAGATTAGCGCGGATTTCGGAATAATAACGCCAGTCAGGTGAACGTTTTGTTCAGGAATCCAGGCGGTCACGTTCATGCCGGTCAGGATATTTTTATCGCCGGTCTGGAAGTAATAGCTTTCACCTTGTGCGACTGTCTCTGTTTTTGCGGCCACTGAAACCAGCTCGGCTTTGCGGGCTTTGCTGCGGTCGCCTGAAGGATCAATATAAATAGTCTGAATGTCATCAGCCAAATGCTTATTGGCAGGTAAGGTAATATGCAGCAGTCTTTTCCGCCCTGATAAAAAAACGCCTAATTTATCAGAATCCCTGGACATTGCCCGGTCGGTGAGTTCTTTTCCCCACAATAGCAGGGCTTCATCAAGAATCGCCTTGCCCTGAAAATCAGTGGCATTGACTTGGGATTTATTGGTCTGCCATAGTGCTTGCTGTTCTTGCAAGCTGCGTTTTGAACTTACGCCATGACGATATAAATCTTGCTGACGGCTAATGTTCTGCTCAGCCTGCTTAAATCTTGCTTTAGCGCTGGAATTTTCAGTTAATGCAATCAGGTAGCGATTACGCAAGGCCAGTAAAGGCTGAATGCTGATGGCTTTGCCATTCGCAGTAAATTCGGCCTGATAATGGACTGGCTTAAGCGTGATTGTTTCAATGCCTGATAATGTCTGGGTTTCAGTATCAAGCTTGATAACCGATTGCCCATTGTTGTTATATATTTCAGACGGGTGCTTTTCATCATCAGCAGCCAGACTCATCGATAAGAGGTTGAGGACAAAAAAGCAGGTGATTGACAGCGTATTCATCAGCTAAAAAGGGATGTATAAATTGTTTAATAGAACTGCCCACCAGCGATTTTTTCCATCTTGTCTGTGTGCAGTTGGCAGGAGGCTAAAAATTATAAGCTTTACGGGTAAATAAAGGTCAAAAAAAAGCCCCGGTTGAAAAACAACCAGGGCTTCACCAGCAAACTAAAAATCAGATTTTAGTCAGTAGGTAGTGCGAATACCGTAAATACGCCACCCTGTTTGGTGAAATTGCTTAAGCTTGCGTAAGCACCGGTAGCACCTAAGCCTTCTTGTGATATTTTCAATGCTATTTTTTCCAATTCAGCCTTTTTCACTGGATCGGTTTCTGCCGCTGCCTTGGCTTGAGCTTCTTCTAACTGTTTATTGAAGTCAGTAGCGATACCAATACCTGCCCAGCCGCCGATACCGGAAAGAACACCAACATATTGTTTGCCGTTGTATTTCCAGGTATTAACGTTGCCGATGATGCCGGAAGGGGTTTTGAATTTGTACAATTCCTTGCCAGTTTTACCATCAACTGCTTTCAGGTAGCCTTCCAGTGTGCCGTAGAATACAACGCCACCGGCTGTAGAAAGTGAACCGGACCAAACCGAGAAAGGTTCGCTGTTTGACCAAGCTATTTTGCCTGTTTTAGCGTCAAATGCGGTGAACTGACCCAGATTGGTTGTGCCATCCGGTTTACCTGTCAGAACGTCTGCACCGGCCGGCAACATATCCAGAGTCGCGCCAACATAAGGCTGACCTGCTGTGTAGGATACTTCAAAAGGTTCGTAGTTCATGCACAGGTGGTTGCCTGAAATATAGAACAAGCCGGTTTGTGGTGAGTAAGAAACCGGTTGCTGGTTTTTACTACCCAATGCCGCAGGGCAAACGCCGTCTGTTCTGACGTCCTCACCGTTTTGTTCGGGGCTGTATTGGGCTACAACTTGTGGACGACCTGTATTCATATCAACGTGAGTTGCCCAGTTGACTGATTTATCGAATTTTTCTGCAACCAGCAGTTCACCTGTTTCACGATCCAGGGTGTAGCCAAAGCCGTTGCGGTCGAAATGCACGAGAGTCTTGTGCATTTTGCCCTTAACTTCCTGGTCAACCAGAACAGTTTCGTTAATACCATCAAAATCCCACTCATCGTGTGGAGTCATTTGGTATACCCATTTAACTGCGCCAGTGTCAGCATCACGTGCCCATAATGACATGGACCATTTGTTGTCGCCCGGACGTTGTACAGGGTTCCATGTTGATGGGTTGCCTGATCCGTAGAAGATCAGATTCAGTTCAGGATCGTAGCTGGTCCAGCCCCAGGTGGTGCCGCCGCCGATTTTCCATTGGTCGCCTTCCCAGGTTTTTAAACTGGAATCAGCGCCCACTGGAGTAACCTTACCGTTTTCCCAGGTTGTTGTTTTGCTTGGGTCAATCAGCGTGTCCTTATCAGGGCCCATGCTGTAGCCTTTCCATCTCAATTTGCCCGTATTGATGTCATAAGCAGCCAGGAAGCCGCGAACACCAAATTCACCACCGGAAATGCCGGTTAACACAGTATCTTTAACAACTATAGGCGCGGCGGTATTGGTCATGCCCAGTTTGGGATCGCCGTTTTGTACGCTCCAAATGCGCTTGCCGGTTTTAGCGTCCAATGCGGTTAAAACAGTATTGGATTGTTGCAGGAAAATTTTGCCATCACCGTAAGCTAAGCCACGATTGACGGTATCGCAACACATAACCGGAATAGTCACGTCAGCATCTTGTGTCGGTGTGAATTCCCAGATGACTGATTGAGTTTTTTGGTTGATTGCGAAAACAGTGTTAGGAAAAGGTGTGTGGATGTAAATAACATCATCGACAACCAGTGGCCCGCCTTCGTGACCGCGTAATACACCTGTAGAAAAGGACCATGCAGGTTGCAGATTTTTTACGTTGTTAACGTTAATTTCATCAAGCTTGCTGTAACGAGTTCCAGCGTAGTCGCCGCCCCAAGTTGCCCAGTTAGCGGGATCTTTGGTCAGGGCTTCGACACCGCTGTTAGCATTCGAAATTGCAGGTGCAGCTAATATTGACGCTACACTCGAAGCAATCAGCCAACTTCTTAAAGGCTTCTTCATATATTTTTCTCCTGGTACTTTGTTAATTAGACAAAATACTGATTATGATTTTTTAAGACTAATATTAGTTTTTTGGGTGATCTTTATTTTTTTCCGTATGCATGTCAGGAATTTTTCACGCCAAGCGGGTAGATTCAATTATTTTGCCTAAAAAGTCAAATTTTAATAGGTGTAAGGTTAAAGTTCAAGGGAGAGGATTCAAATAGCGGGCTTTTTAAACCCTGCACCTTAACGTGTTAAATATCTTCAATTTTATAACCTTTACTATCCCAGCACAAAACCTCCCCTGCATCCTGGCTCCATGCGGCAAGTACAAAGCGCTGTGCGGGCTGATTGTTGATAGTAAAATTGTGAATCCCGGGACGGTGGGTATGGCCATGAATGAGTCGCAGGCAGTTATATTCGCTCATCACCCTGATCACCGTCTGCTGATTTACGTCCATAATTTCCCGGGATTTTTTACGTTTATGAAAGTGGCTGCGAATGCGATACCAGCGAGCCGCCAATAAACGCATAAGCAGTGGCTTGGACAGTACGGCCTGCTGCCATTCCGGTGCATGGGATTTGGCTCGAAACGCCTGATATGGCAAGTCATCGGTGCAGAGCAGATCACCATGGGTAAGCAAGGTTGGTGTTCCGAATAAATCAATGACGACATAATCATCGAGTGGCGTAACACCAGTATCCTGACAGAATTTATGACCTAATAGAAAATCACGGTTGCCTTGCTGCAAAAAAACACGCGTGCCTGAATTGCTCAGTTGTTTAAGCTGCTTGCGGATTTTATTATTAGGCGGCGTAAAGTCGTCGTCCCCTATCCAGGCATCGAATAGATCTCCCAGTATGTAAACAGCTGAGGCTTTTTTCGCCCGATTGTTGAGAAAAGCGAGAAATCGGCGGGTGATTTCAGGCTTTTCCAGTGAAATGTGTAAATCTGAAATAAACAGGATTTCTTTGCTCAATGAGTCGCTCTGGTGATTGCTGTGAAAAATAGGCGAAAGATGAAGGGCACAAGGCAAAAGGTGGCAATTCGTTACCTTGTGTTTTTTAGCCTTGAACCTAATCCTTTACAACTTCAGTTTTTTCGATAACGATATCTGTTTTGGGTACATCCTGATGCCCGCCACGATTGCCGGTAGCCTGTTTGGCCATTGCATCGACAACATCCATACCTTCAAGTACTTCGCCAAATACAGCGTAGCCCCAGCCACTTGGTGTCTGGCTGGTGTGATTTAAAAATGAATTATCTTTGTAATTAATAAAAAATTGGGCCGTGGCGGAATCAGGGTCGGATGTGCGAGCCATCGCTAACGTGCCGCGACGATTAGTCAGACCATTGTTGGCTTCGTTTTTGATAGGCGCATGTACCGCTTTTTGCTTGAAGCCGGTATCAAAGCCACCGCCTTGCGCCATAAAACCGGGTATGACACGGTGAAAAATAGTGCCGTTGTAAAAGCCTTCATTAACATAGGTTAAGAAATTTGCCGATGATACAGGTGCTTTATCAGTATTGAGTTGAATGATAATTTCACCCAGCGACGTTGTTAATTTAACTTTTGATTGTGTATCAGTCATAGTATTTTCCTTTGCAAAAGAAAGTGTTGTGGTTAAAAGCAGAATCATGGATAGAACGAGTACACGCATTGATTTTTCCTGGAAAGCGGTGTAAATGACAAATTTTATGTGTTTTTAGCTTGAAAGAGAAGTATACACTTGGTAAATTGTGATGTTTAGTTGTCAAGCGCCACCACTTTATCGTTAACCGTTTGTAATGGATCGACGCTGAGTGCAGATATTGTCTAACGGTATAATTTATAAATGTATGTTGAAAATATATAACACCCTGACCCGCAGTAAAGAACTGTTCCAGCCACGAGTACAGGGCAAGGTCGGCATGTATGTGTGCGGCATGACGGTTTATGATTATTGCCATATCGGCCATGCCCGCGTCATGGTCGTATTCGATATCGTCGCGCGTTATTTTCGATATTCAGGTTATGACTTGACCTATGTGCGAAATATTACCGATATTGATGATAAAATCATTCAGCGCGCCCATGAAAATAACGAAGAATTTGGGGAATTGACCGGGCGTTTTATAAAGGTCATGCACGAAGATGAGCAGGCGCTTTCGGTGCTGCCCCCCGATAGCGAGCCAAGAGCGACGCAGTCTATTCCTGCCATTATCGCGATGATTCAAGCCTTGATCGCCAACGGGCAGGCCTACATTGGCAGCAATGGCGATGTATTCTACGCAGTGACTCGATTTAAAAATTACGGGCAATTATCGGGCAAGAATCTGCACGACTTGCAAGCAGGTGAGCGCGTAGATGTTGACCTCGCAAAAGAGAATCCTATGGACTTTGTGTTATGGAAAATGGCGAAAGCCAATGAGCCAGCGTGGCCGTCACCCTGGGGTTTAGGCCGCCCCGGTTGGCATATCGAATGTTCAGCGATGTCTACCTGCTGCCTGGGCAATCATTTCGATATTCATGGCGGTGGCATGGATTTGCAGTTTCCGCACCATGAAAATGAAATCGCCCAGTCTGAAGGCGCGACCGGGGAGAAGTTCGTTAATGTATGGATGCATAATGGTTTTGTGCGGATTAATGAAGAAAAAATGTCCAAGTCGCTGGATAATTTCTTTACTGTGCGTGAAGTGCTGAAGCAGTACAAGCCTGAAATTATCCGTTTTTTTATCCTGTCCAGCCATTACCGCAGTCCGCTCAATTATTCCGATGAGCAGCTGAATGATGCAAAAGCAGCTTTAACACGGTTATATACGGCTCTGCGCGGTGTGAAATTTGCTGCGGATACAGGGGGGGCGGAAGAAGCTTATAAAACCCGCTTTGAACAGGCGATGGATGATGATTTCAATACGCCGGTTGCACTGTCAGTGCTATTTGATTTGGCTAGAGAATTGAATAAAGTCAAGGAAAACAATCCGGAAAGGGCAGGGGAACTGGCGGCCAGCCTCAAAATTTTAGGCGGCTTGCTGGGAATTTTGCACGATGATCCTGATACATTTCTTAAACAAGTGGTTTCACCTGCTTTATTTGTTGATAACGATACCTTTTATGGTGCGACCGTAACCGTCGAACCTGTATCAGCTCAGATTATCGAGCAGCAAATCCAGGCCCGTTTAGATGCCAAAAAAGCCAAAAACTGGGCTTTGGCCGATCAAATCCGTAATGAATTAAAACAGCAGGGCATTATTCTCGAAGACGCTCCCAATGGCACAACCAGTTGGCGGCGCGAATAACATTTCTAAATGAGGAAAATCACAGAAACGTGTGTGGTCGGGTTAGCGTAGCGTAATCCGGCAACCGTAGTGTAAAAAAGCCTAAACGATAACAGAGCCGTTGCCCAATGAGTGAAATAAAAGACCAATCCATTCAAAACTTTCTCGATGAATTAGCCGGTAAATCGGCCACTCCCGGCGGCGGTAGCGTCGCAGCTCTGATGGGCGCACAGTCTGCCGCTTTAACCAGCATGGTTTGTAATCTGACTATCGGCAAACCCGCGTACGCTGAGGTCGAAGCCGAAATGCAAGCGTTGCTGGAAAAATCAGAAGCCTTGCGCAAAAAACTGACAGGCTTGATTCAAGCAGACATTGACGTATTTAATCGTTTAATGGCCAGGTATGGCCTGCCTAAAGACTCCGGCCAGGACAAAGCAATACGCAGTGAAGCAATACAAAACGAGTTAAAAGAAGCCACTGAAGTCCCTTTGGATTGTGCGCGTGCTTGTGCAGAAGCGATTGAATTAAGCCAAATCGCAGCCGATAAAGGCTATCTTGGCGCTATCAGTGATGCCGGTGCTGCGGTAATGGCAGGCTATTGCGGATTAAAAATGGCTGCATTAAATGTTTATATCAATACTAATAGCCTTAAAGACAAAGCTTTCGCTGAGGCAAAATTGACTGAATTGGAAGCCATTCTGAAAGGTGTTGATGTTGTTGCAGAAGAAATTTACCAGATGGTTAAAACCAAGCTGTAAGTATTGCGTCTGTTCGAGCAGGAAACTCGAAAAATTCCAAAGACGCCTTCTTGCTGATAAACCCATCACGAATGTACCGGTGAATACTGCTGTACGGCCAATCAACGGGACGGGTAACGGGCACCGGATTGTAATGGATGTAATCAATGTGCTGGTTAAAATCCCTTTCATCCCGAATACGGTGTTCCCAAACTTGTCCTGAGCATGTCGAAGGATTCGTCGTTGCCATATTGCCTGTTCGTGCTTGTGTTGCCGGCTGGCGAAAATGGCGGGACGCTATACGGGTGCGGGATGATTGCGGTAAAGGATCGCTTGATATTACGCCAGCGGATGGAATAATCTGCGTCATTGGGCGGCAATGTCCAAATGGCATGGATATGCTTGGGCATAATGACAATAGTGTCAATATAAAACGGACGGCGCGCCATTTCGCCGCGAATTGCCGCTCGCACCCAACATTCTATGATTAAACCATGCACCGTCCTTGGGAAAACCCGGTACAGTTTTTTTAAGTGCCAATTTGAAATATTGCTGGCTTGGCTATCGCCAGCCACAGCCTGCGCGCTTATTTTTGATCCACGCAACGTTATTCATTATTCGTAGTCCACGTCATTGCTTTTACCGTTTTTTTTATATCTAACCAAGTATCGCAAGCAAGATATGTCTGAAAATCCACAAAACCGATCATCATTACAGCAAGCACAATACTGTTCATTTTCCAAAGCATCCAATAAACGTTTTTTTGTTGGCAACTCCACCTCGACTATCTTGACTCGTCAGTCGTAAGTTAATTGCCAAATACAGGGGAGTAACGGTCCTCTATACACCTGGCACATAAATGCAGGATGAGGTTAAATTGAATCAGTAACTCAGCAATTCAGAGCATTATGAAAATCCAACAGAAAGGACGCTTACCTTTTTATGCCGAACACGCGCCTCCCTCTCCTTTCTGGCTAGAGTCCGCAGTGTTTCGTTATCAATGTGGGTAAACTGTGTAGTCTCCTAAAAGCTTGTGAGGTTAACTCACTAGTGGGAATGAGGAATCCCCTTCATTGGTCAATTGGCAAATCGAAACTGTCGGCGTGTGCTATTAATACGCTCCAGTTCCTGCTCATCCAATTCAGCCCATTGCATGACGGCAACAAGATCGAGCCAAAGGTTTTTCAATGTTGGATGGTTTTTAGCCTTCATGAAGCCTTCATTTTCAATTTTCCACATCAAACGCCCAGTTTTGCTGGTGTCGGCCACGTTGTGGGCATTGATGGGCAAATCGGTGATATGCACAAAACAGGTGGTTTTTGGTTCCTCTTCTGATGCCTCCGGCTTTGTCGGCCTGATGGTCTCTTGGCACGCCAGCCAGTTTAAAGTATGCCCTTTTATATTCCCCCCTGTCACCCATTGGAACACTTGCACCACGGTTTTGCCATCGGGCCGATAGCACACTTCCTGACGAATGTTCTGGTTTTGCAGCGGCTGTAATTCCAGGACTTCCTCCCAAACGGTGGGTAGGTTGCCCTCCTTAAAAATCACACAGTAAGTCCACTGATTGGCTTTGCAGATAGCAAAAAAACCTTCATAAGGGTACAGCCCGTCCGCGAGTATCACTATGGGCAGGCGTGGATAAACTTCCTTCAACTTGGCTGCCAGACGGGTGAAGCCCTTACGTTCACAATCTTGTTTGTCATACTCACCGCCCTCAGGGTTTTCAATCCACTCGGTGGCGATGGAAATGCTGAATCCGTTCAGGGTGACAAGCCTGGCTTCCAAGACTGAATGAAAGTAGGTGGTTTTACCGTTCTTTGAGGTGCGGTGCAGGCATTGCTCATCGCGTTGATGGTCGTAACCCCCCACCCCGCTGGCATCGACCGCAACCTGAAACCAATGCCCTCGGTAACGGCTGTTATGGAAGGTCTTGCGCTGAACTAGAAGCTGAACCATCTTTTGCTTCAGTTGTTCGATTTAGGACACCTCCAACAAGGCCATGACCTTCCGGACAGAGTCACCATGCGGCATCGCAAAACCAAACAGGCGTTTGTAGTTCTTCTGGAACTGACTATCCTCACGGTGCTGATTGTATTGGTTGCGGGAACCCGATTTGAATAGGAACATCGCTAAGCAGGCAGTCAGGTGCGCGGCCAATTCATAATTGGAGGCTTTTTTGCGGCAATCGTCCACCTCCCGCATCCAGTCAAACAGCTCAGGAAAGTGAAGGCGAATGGTGCGGTACATCTCATGCACAAGTTCCTTTTTCTTCTGCTGCTGGCTGGTGACTGTCTGTTTCCTGGCTGCCGCCTCGCGTTGTTTAGCTTTTTTTGCTCGGCGTTGGGCGTGAGGATCCGATTTGGTTTGGGCGTTTTTTCATTAGGAATATGCTTTTTAAGTGTGGATTTGATGGAAGATCGTTCATTATTCATTAAAACAACCGGAAAAATAAAATTTTAATGCTCATTATAGGAGCCAAAGTTGGTAAAGCGACCTTTGTAATACCCTCACCCTAACCCTCTCCCAAAGGGAGATGGTACTTTGTGTCGCTTTACCAACGTCGGACTCTATAAATGATTGATTTGTACAGAGTACTGCTACGTTCTGCACGGTAAATTCGTTCTACTCCCCAAACCTTGTACCAGAAAGAGTTTGCTAGTCAACTCTGGATATCCCACCGCCATTGCTGTATAAAGTGCGTCTTTGCCACAACACATAACAGCCCCTTGAATCTACAAGCACTCCAAGTACGTCTCGTACGTCCTGATGAAGAACAGGGCTATCAAGCGCTAATGCAAGCCCATCATTATTTAGGATCGCTGGCCAAGATCGGTGAAACTCTCTGGTACGTTGCCACTTATGTCGGTGAGTGGGTGGCGTTGTTGAGTTTTTCCTCGGCGGCGCTAAAGTGCGCCGCGCGGGATTGCTGGATAGGCTGGAATTTCAGGTACCAGTACTCTCGCCTTAATTTACTGACCAACAACAGCCGATTCTTGATCCTGCCGGCGTGGCATTATCCAAATCTGGCCTCAAAAACCCTCTCACTCTGTCTGAAGCGATTGTCCTGCGATTGGCAGACGCACTTTGACCATCCCTTGTTGTTGGTAGAAACCTTCGTCGATCCAGCACGCTTTCAAGGCACCCTCTATAAAGCGTCAAACTGGCTTTATCTGGGCAATACCCAAGGTTTTAGCCGGATGCGACAGAGTTACAGCGCGACTGCCACAGCGCCTAAAATGCTGTTTGTTTTTCTTTTGCAAGCCGATGCACGCGTCGTGCTTTCACGCCCCATACTCGAATCCCCTTACCAAACCGGAACTCCAAAACTCATGTTATCCGCCGAAAAAATGCAATCGCTGTACGATTTTTTTACCGGCATTCCGGACCCGCGCCGCGCTGAGGGGCGGCGTCATTCATTGCCCACCGTTCTGGCTATCTCTGCGGCGGCGGTGTTATGCGGTAAGGAGGGCTATAAGGCCATAGGGGATTGGGCCAAGGCGCTTGGACCGAAAGGCCGGGAGCGGTTTCGTTGCCGCTATGTAAAGGGCAGCTTCCAGGTACCCAGTGAATCCATCATCCGTGATGTACTTATCCGCGTGGATCCGGAGCAACTCGATTTAGCCCTGCAACACTGGCATAAAGCGCACGGACAGGAGGACGAAAGCCTTGCTATTGACGGCAAAACCATGAAAAACGCGATTGATGCACAAGGCCGTCAAACCCACATTATGAGTGCCATTGGCCATCAATCCAAGGTCTGCTACACCCAAAAAAAGTCGGAACTCTGCCAGCAGAAGGCGATAGCGAGGTAGCGGTACAAAAACAAACTAACGAAATCGGTATGACCATCCCGCTCCTGGATGCCATCGCTATCCAAGGCAAAACTATCACCGCCGACGCCTTACTGACCCAGCGCAAAATCGCTGGGTATCTGGTTAATCGCGAAGCTGATTATCACTTCACCGTCAAAAATAACCAGCCTGCGTTACGCGAGGATATTGCCCTGTTCTTCGAGAATCGGCAAGAGCCGGATTTTATCGACTATACTCCGCCCGACCACGGACGTATCGAAACCCGCAAAATCTGGACAACCACAGTGCTCAACCAGTACCTGGATTTTCCCCATGTTGGACAAGCCTTCGTGATTGAACGAGAAAGCATTAAAAAGAAAACAGGTGAACGAACTCGCGAAGTCGTTTACGGAGTGACCAGTAGTAAGCCTGAAAAGGCTAATGCCGAAAAAATCCTTAAGACGAATCGCTGTCATTGGAGCATTGAAAACAGTTGCCATTACGTGATTGATTGGAACTACAACGAAGACCGTTGCCGCATTCGCACAGGACACAGCCCCGAGAATATCACCCGACTACGCCGCTTCGCCGTCAGCCTCATCAAATCCAAAGGTGCTGTCTTTGTGGCTCAAAAAATACGCGAATTGGTTCAAAATACGCGGTTAGTTTTTGATTACCTGAAGATGACGAAAAACTATTGCGCTACTAGCTGCTCATGATGGGTGGAGAACAAATTTACCGTGCTACGTTCTGAATTGCTGTTAACAAAGTAGAATTAGTCAACCTCAGCTTTGTTTTTCTGCAATCAACCGCTTCAATAAGTCTTTGCAGACGGCCATGTTTTTCTCGGCATACGCATTGAAATCATGATATTGCCACCACTCCTGTCTAGCTTCATATTGCGGTGCCAGTCTGTCAATAGTCAGCAAGTCATAGATATTGACCCATTCATCTGCCACTTTAATCGCCAGCCTGGGATTGAAAATATAAGCGCCGCGCAGTACGCGATAGAACAATTTGCGGTTATGTTTGTCGTCTTTGCTGATTTCGTTTTTAGCCAGGATGCTGGACAGATAAGCCCGTTGTTTACGGCGTTCCGGAAGAATGCTGCCGGGGATATGCTGCACGGCAGCGATAAAATCCTGGGTTGAAAAGCCTTCGAGCCGATACCTCATTTTTTTCGGCATCACGCGGTAAAACAGCGCGATCATCAAATTAAGCATGAAGAATTCCATACTGTTCTTGTCGAGCTTGATCAGGTGATCATCGACCTGTATGCTCATGCTGGTGGGTTCCAGTTGTTCGTAAATATCAGTCAGCTTCTTTTTGGCGTAGCTTTCACTGCGATCCGTTTGCGCCAGAGCTATTTGAAAAGCCGTTAGCCCGTTGCCATCGACTTTTTCGGTGTCGGCGCCCAACTCAAACAGTGCCTTAATCACGTCGGTATTGCCCATCCAGGCGGCTACCATTAACGGCGTTTGATTGAAGATGTTGCGAAAATCCGGGCCGTACTGATCAACTTTTTTGAGTACGGCATCGGGTTTTTTAAAACTGTAGGCGCTGTAGTGCTTTTGTTGCAGCAACTGCAAGCCTTTGTCGGGGTGTTTGGCGGCTTTGAATTCGGCTTTCAGCAGGGTATTGATGATGTCGCGGTCTTCATAAACCAGACCGTATTCAAACAAGGTCATTTTGGCATTTTTATCGTTGCCTTCAAGGGCTTTATGTTTTAAATCGGCCAGTGTTGCTGTGGTAATGACCTGCCAATCCGGTGTTTTTTGTTTGAGAATTTCACTGCGAATCCGCTCAGCTTGCTCTGGTTTACCTTGCAGTTCCAGTTTATGCGCTTCCTGACGCCAGGCATCAAGGCTGGAGTTTTGATTGGCAAGTTGCAGGCTGGCTTGGGCATCGCGCAAGCCTAGCAGATCCAGCAAGGGTTGCTTGGGGTTGCTTTCAATCCAGTACAGGTTTTTAACAGCTCGGGTGAGCGCGACGTACAAGGCATTAATATAGAATTTGTAGACTTCCAGCGATTTATCGGTTTTATCCTTGCCACGGGCATATTTAAGGTCTTGTTGCAAATCCGCAACACTGACGCCTTTGCTGATTTCGCGGTAACGGGTTTCTTCCTGACTGAGGAAGTTGTAGAGAATGATGTTTTCATATTCCAATCCTTTGGCTTCCTGGATGGTAAATACCAACGGCGTGCTGAAATGTTGCTGCGCGGCCGGTTTTTGGTCGGTCGTCATAACAATGACCGCAAACAGCGTGGACGCTTTGGTTTTGCTGTCCAGTTCCTGGCGAATAGACGCGGTGTCCTGCAAAAACAGCACTTCACCCTGTGTGTGACCGTTGCTTTCGACCAAATAATGACTTTCTTTGTCGATGGAGCCGAAACGCTGATTTTTGATTTTGAGAATCTTGTTGGCAATGTCGGTAACTTGCGGCGAATTGCGATAATTGGTATTGAGAATTCTGATCAGCTCATCAGAAGTTTGTATATCCTCCTGCCGGTAGAACAGGCTTTTCACTTTCGACCAGGAAAAAAAGTTGGGATGGACAATCTGGTTGGAATCCCCGCACAAGATAAAATCCTGCGCCTGACGTAGCGATTTGATAATCAGGTAAAGCTGGATATTGGTTAAATCCTGTACTTCATCGACAATGACAAAATCGTAAAGGGGCTCAATAAGCTGTAAATACTGATGACTGACGATGTTGCTATCGTAGAGCTGCTGATCTTGTAAAAAACTCAGGTATTTTTCAAAAACGTCGTACACCGACTCGCGTTATTCCGCCAGAAAGATCGATTCCTTGACGCCCAGGTTCAGATAATCTTCACGGCTTAACCAGCTTTTATCGGTGGCAGGCCCCGTGATGACGCCGCGAAACTCCTCAAACAGTTTATGCCCATCTTTCAGCTGTCCATTGCGATGGCGGCTAAACCATTGCTGGAAAGCCTGAAAAGTAATGGGTTTGCCGGCAGGTACCCGGATACTTTCCAAAAACTCCTGGAACGATAAAAAATCGATCTGCTGATCAGGATTATCGTAATGGTGAGCATAATAAAGATCGCGAGAGTTTTTAACCAGATAAGCAGACTGGGTTACATACAGCACGTCGCCTACTGCCTGTTTCATTTTTTCCAGCGTCAAGGCTGTCTTACCGCTACCAGCCGAACCGATCACAATCAGCGGCGGTTGCAAGTCATAAATCGACTGTTGACGGTCATCAAACGAGATTATTTTATCCAGCAGGTTAAATGAATTATGCCCTGGATTAAGATAAACCAGCGCTTTGTCACCGGCTTCATCGGGCTTATGTATGACCGGGATTTTATCTTCATCGATAATGCAGACCTGGCGCAGAAAACGCGAATTCTGGTAAGCATGGTTTTTGATAAACTCCAGTATCAGCGCATAGTTTTGTTCCTGATGACGATAAATTGAGAACAATAACCGGTCGCGTTGATTGAGCCGGGCCCGGTACAAATTGTCGCCGACTTTTTTAACGTCCGCCGATTTGAAGTCATCGTCTTCCAGGTAGCTTTGCAGCTTGGCGAAGCCGGGAATGGTTTTGGGATTGAGTTCATTGTAGACAAGGACTTTCATGAAACGTTTTTTTGATAACGGTTAGGCTGTTGGAGTGGTTAAAAAATAACTTCTTATGATTGCTTATTATACCGGCTTTTACCGAGCCACGTATCTTGGAGATGGGACTTCCTGCAAACATTCAATTACCAATTTAACCCCGTATTGTTATCACCTGAAGTTTCCCAGTTTTTAAACAAAGCCAATCACGCTGCCTATGCGGGATAGAGATTTAATACAGGGTTTGCGTAATTTATAGTAAAACCCCACTTTAATTGGTTTTCCTATATACGTCACGAGCAGAAAAACGGGGAAACTTCAGGTTATCACTATTTTTTATAATTTTCACCATCGCTACAGTGGACATTTCGAAAGCAAAACACGATCAGTTTTTGCTTCCGCGTCAAACTATCTGAAGGGACTCATGCAAGCCACTCGAAAAAACATGGAACGCATGGAAGAACATGTCGTAGGAGCAGATGATCAAGCGCTTCAGTACATGCTGACCGAGGCTCAGTGGGACAGCCAAGCGGTGATGGATCAAGTTGCGCAAGAGGTCAATCAATTACTGGGAGGTGACGGGAGTTGTTTATTGCTGGATGAAAGCGGATTTGAGAAAAAA
>JAGXGJ010000008.1 GCA_024636875.1 Methylococcaceae bacterium
AAAAAAAATGGACGCATCGGACACCTGCCATGGCAATGGGATTGACTCAAGAGGCATTAACTTGGAGATTTTTATTCGTGATGCCTATTCCGGTAACCCGTTGATAAAAATCAACCTGCATTGATTTGTAGGGGCTACCCGAAAACGGATGTAATCGGTTCTTGCGATTTATGTTATGGGGTCGCTACACCTATGCCAAAATTGGCGTGTCATTTAATCTTGTTGACTGGCGCTGCTCGGCCAGATTGTATTGACGTCTAAAAGCTAGTACATTTACAGATTATATAAAGGAATTGGATGTGCCGATTAGGCAATCAGCTCTGCATTGTCAGGAATGACCTGTCATCAAGCCTATCCGGCATCAAATTCCAAAATCACACACTGAATAATTTAAAACTGAAACTCTTGATGACTGCCAACGCCTTACAAAACATTTCCAAAATCGAAGATAGTCTCTGGGAAGCCGCCGACCAGATGCGTGCCAATTCCAAACTGTCTTCCAGCGAATATTGCATGCCGGTGCTGGGTGTGATTTTTTTACGTCATGCCTGCAATCGTTATGATGCCGCACTGAAACAGATTGAAGCCGATCAGACAGCCGGAAAAATGCCCAAACGGCCCTTGGAAAAAGCCGATTTCATCAAGCGCCGCGCCTTAATGTTGCCCGAGCAAGCGCGTTACGATTATTTGCTCAAGCTTCCCTCCGGCGTTAAATTAAGCGATGCGTTAGGCGAGGCGATGACTGCCATTGAAGAAGATTTTGAACCGCTAGCCGGACAATTGCCCAAGGACTATCATATTTTCGAAGACCGTCTGCTCGAAGACTTGATGCGGATTTTCGATAGCGAAGAGCTGCGATCCGCTTCCGGCGACGTGTTTGGGCGGATTTACGAGTACTTTTTGATGAAGTTCGCCATGCAGGGCGCGCAGGATAACGGTGAATTCTTCACGCCGCCCTCGCTGGTGCAAACCCTGATCAACGTTATCGAACCCGATCATGGCGTGGTCACCGATCTGGCCTGCGGTTCCGGCGGTATGTTCGTGCAGTCCAGCCATTTCATTGAACACGAAGGGCTGGATACGATGAAGCGTGTCACTTTTTACGGCCAGGAAAAAACCGCCACTACCATCCGCCTTGCCAAAATGAATCTTGCCGTACATGGACTGGAAGGCGACATCATAGAAGCCAATACTTTCTACGAAGACCCGCATCGTTTGCAAGATGGCCGTTCGTTGTGGGGTAATTGTGATTTCGTCATGGCCAATCCGCCGTTTAATGTCGATATGGTCGATGCCGAACTGGTTAAGGACGACCGGCGTTTGCCCTTCGGCCTGCCTGGCGTCAACAAGGACAAGCGCGTTTCCAACGGCAATTACCTGTGGATTTCCTACTTTCACAGCTACCTCAACCCAACAGGCCGTGCCGGCTTCGTCATGTCCTCACAGGCCAGCAGTGCCGGACATGGTGAAAAAGAAGTTCGTCGCAAGCTGGTGGAAACCGGCGACGTCGATGTCATGATCGCTATCCGCTCCAACTTCTTCTATACCCGCACGGTGCCTTGCGAACTATGGCATTTCGACAAAAATAAACCCCCTCTCCCTCAGGGAGAGGGCAGGGGTGAGGTTTACAATTATCGCGGCAACGTTTTAATGCTTGACGCCCGCAACATCTACCGCAAAGTCACCCGCAAGATTTACGACTTTTCACCGGAACAACTCGCCAACCTGACCGCCGTCGTTTGGCTGTACCGGGGCCAGAAAGACCGCTATCTCGGTTTGGTAAAAGAGTACCTTAACAAAGTCTGCGTTGAAGCCGCTGCCATACCCGCTGTACTGGACAACTTTGAAACTGCGCTCATCGAACTGCGTGACCAGTTAAGCAGTTTTGCCGATAACGTGAAAAATCTGGAGAGCATCACACCCGAACAAAAGACAGCACTGGCCGAGGCATTGGCGGAATTAGTCGACGCCGAAACCGCTTATAACAGCGACCGCGCCAGTCTGGTCGATGGCTTGGTAAGCTTTCGTGGCCTTTACGAAAACGCACCGCCGACTGTCAACCTGGGCCAACACAGCGCCCGAGTAGCCTTCGCTCCGCTGGCCGAAAAAGTCAAGGGAATGGTGAAACAGATAGACTTGCTCTACAAGCTCGTCGTCCGTTGTGCGCAACTGGCGCAGGAAACGGCCACTGTAGAAGCAGCGGCAGAATTTCATGACCGTCGACTTGCCAGCAAGCGCTTGAAGCAGTTGGATGAGGCTCGCAAGCAAGCCGTGGAGCAATTAAAGCTGGCTGCTTATTTTCACCGCCAGATCGTTTGGCTGCAAAACCGTTTCCCCGATGCAGAAATGTGCGCGGTGCCGGGGCTGTGCAAAGTGGTCAATCGTGCCGAGATTGAATCCGCTGATTGGAGCTTGACGCCGGGCCGTTTTGTCGGCGTCGCCCCGGTGGAAGTGGATGAAGACTTCGATTTTGAGCAGGCAATACAAGATATTCATATAGAATTAAAAGGCTTGAACGCGGAAGCAGTGGAACTTGCTGCGCGAATCGAGCAAAATTTTTCGGAACTGTTTTAGGAGTTCGCTATGTTACAAGCAATCGAAGATGAAATTGTAATTTCCCCGGATGGCAAGTTGCCGGAAGTGTTCAGGCCGATGTTCGGCCATAAAGCACGAGTGATCGTCCTGTTGACCGAACCGGAAACTACGACCGAACAGGATCAGTCAGAGCGACTGATGGCGTTCGCAGGAACCCTCGACTGGCCGGTGAGCGATCCGCTGGAATGGCAACGGCAACAGCGTAGTGAGTGGGATAGAGAATGGGAGCGCTGAATTTTTCGCTATCGCGAAGCTAGAGCTTCGCCATCTGGGTTCCCAAGCCGGAGCTTGGGAACCAGCAAAACGATTGCTTTAGGAGGGCAACATGATACAAGCCATCGAACAAGTCGCAGTGATCCAGGCCGACGGTAAATTGCCGGAGGCCTTTCGTCCAGCCTTTGGTCATAAGGCCCGGATTGTGGTATTGCTGGTCGATGAAACCGCCGAAGCGGCTTCACCGGACATCAAACGCTACCATACCCTTGCGGTGCAAGACCGCATCATTCCGGAACGGGACATTATCCATGAACGTTAAGGGTTTTGTTGACACCAATATCTGGATTTATGCGCATTTGCAAAAGACCGGCGATGAGAAAGGCGCAAGGGCCAATCAATTTGTCGAAACCTCAAATGACCTGGTCATCAGCACCCAGGTATTGAGCGAGTATTACGCCGTGATGCTGCGCAATGGCGCGGACGATATCTGGATTCAAAACAATCTGGAAGCCATGTCGCGTTATTGCGAGGTCAGCCCGGTAGCCTTGGCTAGCATCCGTAGCGCCCACCGCATACGCCTGCGTTACCGTTTTTCTTATTGGGACAGCCTGATTGTCGCCAGCGCCCTGGAATCGGGTTGCACCGTATTGTATTCGGAAGATATGCAGGCGGGTCAAGAGATCGAAGGCTGTTTGCGTATCGACAATCCATTGGCATGAGGTGGATGGTGAGGGCGAGGTAGAATTTTGAGGAGTTGGAGATATGGATACAATCCTGCTGAATGTAACCCGGGATTATTTTGTAGGGGCGAATTTATTCGCCCCTAGACATAGAATATCGAATAACCATGCCTCGTGATGATCTTCTTAAAGGCCGAGTATCCATTCCAGGTCACGCCTATCACATCACAACCTGCACCGAAGGCCGACGGCCTTTATTTCAGGATTTTCATAATGGACGTCTGCTGGTGACGGAAATGCGTCAAATAAACGATGCCAAGTTGGTCAGCTCCTTAGCCTGGGTGATCATGCCGGATCATTTACATTGGCTGTTTCAACTCGATGAGCAGTTAAATTTGTCTGATCTTGTCAAAAAACTTAAAGCACGGTCTTCGCTTGCTATTAATGCACGTATCGGACGGCAAGGGCCGGTTTGGCAACGGGGATTTCATGATCATGCCATCCGCCGTGATGAGGATCTGCGTGCGGTGGCCCGTTACATCATCGCCAATCCGTTACGCGCGGGTCTTGTTAAACATATAGGAGATTACCCGCTATGGGATGCTATCTGGTTGTAGGGGCGAATTCATTCGCCCATTTACCCAATAGGCAAATATACAGGGCGAATAAATTCGCCCCTACAGACCGCGATGTTTCTCGGAATCAGCTTGGTCTGAACAGGGAAGCAATCATGCTCGCTGTCAAAATACAGAAGAGTTTTGAGAAGTTGGATATATGAGTAGAATCGGGAATTATTCTGTAGGGGCGAATTTATTCGCCCATTTACCCAATGGACAAGTATTCAGGGCGAATAAATTCGCCCCTACAGACCGCGATGTTTCTCGGAATCAGCTTGGTTTGAACAGGGAAGCAATCATGCTCGCTGTCAAAATACAGAAGAGTTTTGAGAAGTTGGATATATGAGTAGAATCAGGCATTATTCTGTAGGGGCGAATTTATTCGCCCAGAAACCCAATGGACCAATATACAGGGCGAATAAATTCGCCCCTACATACCACGATAGCGCACGGAATCAGGCTGACCTGATGAACCACGAACTGGCGGAATTAGCGGCGAAGATTCAGGTGAACTACGAGGAGTTGGGGATATGAGTTGGCCCCAGGTCCGTTTTGGTGACCTCTACCTTATTCCATCAAGGAATGGGATAATGAGACCTTCACGAGTTAGGGGTGAAGGTTTCAAAATGGTCAACATGGGCGAATTATTTGCGAATGCCCAGATCGGTGATATTCCGATGGAACGAGTTCCCATGAATGAACGTGAGGTTGCGAACTCCTCCTTGGAACAGGGAGATCTTCTGTTTGCTAGGCAGTCCCTTGTCCTAGAAGGGGCTGGGCAATGTAGTTTCGTATCATCGGTGCCTGAAACCACAACATTTGAGTCGCATCTGATCCGAGTTCGACTGAATCAGCAAAAAGCAATACCACTTTTTTATCACTATTTTTTTCGTTCTCCTTACTCGGGGATGTCTACCATCGTTCAGCAATGCGCACAAGCAGGCATCCGCGCGACTGAACTTGCGGAACTAAAGGTCGTCCATCCGCCGATTCTGACACAGCAATCCATTGTTAATTTGTTATCCGGTTATGACGACCTGATCGAAAACAACCGGCGGCGTATGATACTGCTGGAGGATTCGGCGCGACTTCTCTACAACGAATGGTTCGTTCACCTGCGCTTCCCCGGCTATGAACACACCCGTATTGTTGATGGTGTGCCTGAGGGATGGGAACGGAAAACGTTGAGCGATTTATGCAAGGAAATTCGTGAGTTAGTATTACCCAATTCCCTGGAACCGGACACGCCTTATATCGGACTCGAACATATGCCGCGCCGCTCCATTGCTCTTAACGATTGGGGTAAAGTTGAGCAAGTAACGAGCAGCAAGAGTCGATTCAGGGCCGGTGAAATCCTGTTCGGGAAAATTCGTCCTTACTTCCATAAGGTGGGAGTGGCTTTTGTTGATGGTGTCGCATCTTCTGATGCTATCGTGATCCGTCCAGTGGATGAAAAGCTGCATGGACTGGTACTGATGACAATGTCGAGTGACGAATTTGTTGCAGTTACCGCACAGCAAATGAAGGAAGGCTCCAAAATGCCTCGTGCCGACTGGAAACAGATGCAGGCATATTCTGTGCCCCTGCCGCCTTCCGGTTTGTTGAGTACTTTTGACGATGTGATTCAGCCGATCATTGCTCAGTTGAAGTCGCTGACATTTGCCAACCAAAAACTCCGCGCCGCTCGCGACCTGTTGCTGCCGCGCCTGATGAGCGGAGAAATTGCCATATGACTGGCCAGAAGAAAATCGTCATCATCGCAGGCCCCAATGGGGCAGGCAAAACCACGTTTGCCCGCGAATTCCTGCCCAATGAAGCAGGCTGTCCGGTTTTCGTTAATGCCGACCTGATCGCTGCCGGCATTGCCCCCTTTCAGCCGGAAACTGTGGCGTTTCGCGCTGGCCGGTTGATGTTGCAAGAAGTTGCCCATCATAGCACCGAGGGCCGCAGCTTTGCCTTTGAGACCACGCTATCAGGCCGCACCTATGCACCCATGATTGACCGCTGGCGGGAACAGGGCTATATCGTCAAACTGATTTTTTTGTCGCTTGCTTCGCCCGAGGAGGCGGTGGCCCGGGTTGCCATTCGCGTTCGTCAAGGTGGCCACAATATCCCGGTCAATACTGTTATTCGCCGGTTTGAAGCTGGCCTGATTCATTTTCGCGAGACCTACCGTTCGCGAGTCAATTTTTGGCAATTGTATGACAATAGCGGTGAAGCCCCGTTGTTACTGGAAGAAGGAGCAAATTGATGAGCGCCGATCAGCCCCCCCCAAGCGTTTCCCGCCTGGAGGATAACGACATGCAAGCGGTCCCAGCCGCTTTGGCCCGAGCCGCGCAACGCGCCCGCGAGATTGCGGCGCAAACCGGCACTCCGTTAATCGTCGTCAGGGATGGCAAGCTGATTGAGGAAATGGTCACGGCTGACACAATGCCGGTCGGGGTTTGCAACCCCGACTGAAACGTTTGAAGACTTTAACTATTACAAAACGTGAGTAACGGGGTTACAAATCCCGTCACGCTATAGAGACGTTACCGACTGCTTAGTTAAGAATATAAAGGACAAGACATGGGGAGTTTTATGAAAATTTATACTTTAACCCCATTATATTTCACCAACACAATGATTTACTTATATTTTTATAAAGGACATGACAGTGATTTGTCCTTTATAAAACGCCAATTTGTCCAATAGGAAGTACCGCATGGCCTACACCGACATCAACAGCGAAGACCGTTTGGTTCAACAAACCTTTGCCGAGCACCTTGAGCATATACTGGGATGGGACAGTATTTATGCCTGGAATCAGGAGACTTTTGGTGCTTCCGGAACCTTGGGACGAAGCAGCGAACGCGACATGGTACTGGTGCGCGATTTACGTGCGGCGTTGGTTAAGCTAAATCCGCTGTTGCCGGATAAGGCGATAGATGAAGCCGTTACAAAGCTGACCCATCATGATTTTTCACGTTCGCTGATGCAACATAACCAGGCGTTTTACAAACTGATTCGCGAGGGTGTTCCGGTCAGTTACCGTGATCAAAACGGCCAACTTCGCTACGCGCAAGCGACAGTGATTGATTTTTTTAAGCCGTTGAATAACCGTTTTCTGGTGGTGAGGGAACTCAAGATTACCGGTCTGCGTGCCCCAAGCTACAATCGCCGGGCCGATTTGGTGTGTTTTGTGAATGGCTTACCGTTGGTGTTTTTTGAACTTAAGGCGGTGTACAAAAATATCCGCGCTGGTTTCGACGGCAATTTACGCGATTATCTGGACGAAAACGTCATTGGCCATGCCTTTTATCACAACGCTTTTCTGGTGGTCAGCAATGGCGACAGTGCACGCTACGGTTCTATCACCAGCGCGTGGGAGCATTTTGGCGAATGGAAACGTCTGGATGAAAAGGACAAAGGCAGCGTCGATGCCGAAGTTTTATTAAACGGGATGCTGGCCAAAGACCGGCTGCTTGATTTGGTGGAGAACTTTATCCTGTTCGACAGTAGTAAACCGGGCACGGTGCGAAAAGTGGTGGCGCGTAATCACCAAGTGTTGGGCGTTAATCTGGCTGTTGCCGCCGCCGCCCGGCAGGAGGAATTGAAGCTTCAGTTTCCACCCGAAGAACGCTTAAAGCACCGGTTGGTTGAACTGCCTATTCCGGATAAAGCGTATGCTCAGCAACAACAACCCTATCTCAAAGCGGCAGAGGTTTCTGTCTTGCCGTATTTAAAACCGCAAAGCCAAACGCTACAAATTATTGAGCGGGCGCATCCGGATTTGGGTCGTCTCGGTGTGGTTTGGCATACCCAGGGTAGTGGCAAATCTTATTCGATGGCGTTTTTTGCCGAAAAAGTGCGGCGTACTGTGCCCGGTAATTTCACTTTTGTGTTAATGACTGACCGCAACGATTTGGATAACCAGATTTACAAGACTTTTGTTGGTTGCGGTATTGCCGATGACAACACGCCGAGAGCGGATTCCGGAAAGGACTTGGAGGTCTTGCTCAAGCAGAATCACCGTTATGTATTTAGTCTGATTCATAAATTTAATCAGGATGTAAACCCGGCTCAACCGTATAGCGAACGTGATGATATTATTGTGATCTCCGATGAAGCGCATCGCACCCAGTCGGGCAAGCTGGCGAGGAACATGCGCTTGGCATTGCCGAATGCGGCATTTATCGGCTTTACCGGTACGCCGTTATTCAAGTATGACGAGCTGACCAAGCGTATTTTTGGCAGTTATGTGTCGCGCTATGATTTCAAACGCAGTGAAGAAGATGGCGCAACGGTCAAGCTGGTTTATGAAAACCGGGGCGAGAAACTGAAATTGGCACGCTTGGATTTGAACGACAAAATTGCTGAGGCTATCGCCAAGGTAGATCTTAATCCCGACCAGGAGGCTTTGTTGGAAAGATTGCTGGGTAAGGATTACGAGGTCATTACCGCCGATGAGCGTTTACTGAAGATTGCCGCCGATTTTGTTGAACATTGCACGACACGCTGGGAATCGGGCAAGGCCATGCTGGTTTGCATTGATAAAGTCACCTGTGCGCGAATGCTCAAGTTGATCCAGCCGTTATGGAAAGCGAAAGCACTTGTTGTGCGAGCAGAAGCCGATGCCAAACTAGCACAAGCTAATGCTACGCCTGATGAGGAAAGCCGTCAGCAGCTTTATGCTCAGAGGGATCGCCTGTTGGCAAAGGCTGCCTGGATCGCGCAAACTATTATTGAAATCATTATCAGCGAAGCTCAAAACGAGGTGGCCGATTTTAAGAAGTGGGATTTTGACATTATCCCGCATCGCAGCCGTATTAAGCAGGGCTTTGAGACACCCGACGGTAAGCGTGTCGATGTGGAATCGGCTTTCAAGAACCCCGACCATCCTTTCCGGGTAGCTATCGTATGCGCAATGTGGCTGACCGGTTTTGACGTGGAATGTTTGTCTACGCTTTACATCGACAAGCCCATGAAGGCTCATACGCTGATGCAGGCTATTGCTCGCGCCAACAGGCGTTATCCCGGCAAGGATTTTGGTTTAATCGTCGATTACAACGGTATGCTGAAATCATTGCGGGCAGCTTTGGCGCAATATGCGCTGGGTGATGACGGCAACGATGAGGAAGAAATCATCGCACCTATTGAAGAGCGAGTAAAAGCGTTGATGGATGCAGTTGAAGCCACAGAGGCCCATTTGCTAGGGCTTGGATTTGATCCGTTGCGATTGACTGGCAGTAAGGGCTTTACGCGCATAGAAGCATTGCGAGACGCAGTGGAAGCGATTTACGGTGGGGTGAAAACGAATAAAGCTAAACCGCAAGAAGGTGATGAGTCGAGCTTGGGTTCCTCAGAATCAAAACGTCGCTTCGAGATTTTAGCGCGGGTGGTGTTTACCCGGTTTAAGTCGCTGTTAATGGAGCCATCGGTATTTGTCTACGCCGAACGGCATGACAATATAGAAGCCATTTACAAAAAACTGTCAGAGCGGCGTGATACGGCGGATGTGACAGCACTGCTTAAAGAATTACATCGTATCGTTAATGAAGCGATCCGCGCAGAATCGCCGGGAGATGATCACGCCGTGGGCAAGCAATATGACCTGAGCCAGATAGACCTGGAAAAGTTACGAGATGAATTCGCCAAGAAAGTAAAACGCAAAGCCACTGTATTGCAGGATATTTTTGAAATCCTGGAGCAGAAACTTGCTCAAATGTTGGCTGCAAACCCGATGCGCATGGATTATTACAAAAAATACCAGGAGATTATTGCCGATTACAATAAGGATAAGGATCGGATCACCATTGAGGAAACCTTTGCCAAGGTCATGGATTTGATCAGCAGCTTGGACGAAGAGCAGCGCCGCACGGTTACAGAAGGCTTGAGCGAGGAACAGTTGGCGCTTTTCGACTTGATCCAGCGCGGCGACCTGTCAAAGACGGAACGAGATAAAGTCAAAGAAGCCAGCCGTGAACTGCTTGCTGAAATTTTGAGTTTGATTGCACCGCTAGATCAATGGACAGAAAAAGAGCAGACGCAGGCGGAAGTGAAGACGTTTATCCTGGATCATATCTATCAAACGCTTCCTGAACCGCCCTACACATCTGATGACAAGCAGCATGTTGCAGGACTTGTGTATCAGCATGTTTGGCAGCAAAGTGTGAGCGGCAGGTTTTCTGGGACGATATCTTCCTTTCCTATTGCCAAAAGCGCTTCCGAAAGCCCTGCCCGTTCCCTGGTAATACCGCTGATTCCTTGATCCATGAATATGGTTTCGCACCCTGCCGCCTTGAGCGCGTCAAGTTGCATATCAAGATTTTGTTCGTCTGTGGAAACTCTAGCATAGCCTATTTTCATGGCTATAATAATGACATACCCTTTTGATGTATTCAAATACTATATTTTTCAATTAGTTATGAATGCTGATTTTCCCTGTCAAAAGGGTTCCCTTTTGGTGTGTTGTCTACCAGACAAAACGTAGGGATCCTTTAATAGGCAGACATTAGGCAGATCATATCGTTTTG
>JAGXGJ010000077.1 GCA_024636875.1 Methylococcaceae bacterium
TCAATCGCCGATGCAAAATCTTCAGGATCGTTAAGGATGTTTATCGTGGCAAGCACAAGAATTACTCGCTGACATGGAATTTAGTGGCGGCTCTTGTTAACTTGCGCTATGCCTGTATTTAGGAAAGATGTCTAATAGAAATTGCCTGCACCGCGTGGCGCGACTGATGGCATGCGCTTCATTCAATGCCGCCGTGAGGTTTTGCGACGCAAAACCCCTTATTTCATGGACTTCAACATGCTCATTTTCTTCTTTGAGCAGGTGAGTAGCCAGGTTTTTGGCCTCGCCGCGTTGATTGCCGACCAGGATCACGTCAGTCCTCCGTAACCTTGGTGAAGGAGGATTCGCCGCCCTCCGGCTTGAGGCCGAGTGCGACAACCAACATCTCCCGCATTTGGGCAATGGCGCGGCACGCCTCCTGAAGGTCACGAACAACGGAGTCGGAAAAATCCAACGTCTCGATATTCGCCGCCTTGGCCAGTTGGTTCATGTTGGAGGCAAGACGGGAGCGACCGAGTTCCGACAAGACAAGCGACCGGCATTGCAAGCCAGCGACTTCATGCAGTTTTGTGTCATTGGTCAATAAAACGGCTTGTTCAATCAGGGCTGTTGCACAAACAATGGCGTCGGGCAGTTTTAACAAGCGATGTTTGCGTAATTGTATGGCTTGTTCTTTTATGGCATCGCTTAGGCCAATAACTTGAACATCGTTGATCAGGCGTTGCAACCATAGCTCCTGACTCGCTGTCAGCGCAGGGTAAGAGCGCGCGACCGAGTTCCATAATTACAGCTAACCATCTGACTCAATCCCCGCCTGATCGCTAATACTTTTGGGCAGGGTTTTCTTAACCTTAACGCCCAGATCAACAAAGATGCTCGCCTGGCGGATCAAATTGCCATGGCCCTGGGTTAACTTGTTCATAACGCCGTCGTAGGTCGTATGGACGGTGCTTAACTGCTTGCCCAATTTATCGAGGTCTTCGACGAAGCCGCGTATTTTGTCATAGATAATGCCTGCCTTATCGGCTATCGCTCTGGCATTCTCATTCTGGCGCTCATAACGCCAGATATTTTCGATAGTGCGCAGCGTTGCCAATAAGGTCGTCGGTGTGACAACAATGATTTTATGTTCAAAGGCATCGGTAAACAATCGTTCATCGGCCTGAAAAGCGGCGATGAAGGCGGCTTCTATAGGCATGAACAGCAAGACAAAATCCAGGGATCTCAGTCCTTTCAGTCCGGAGTAGTCTTTGCTGCTCAGGATTTTAATGTGTGTTCGCACCGCTTCAGTATGCTGCTTTAAGGCGGCTATGCGTTCTGCGTCATCCTCGGTTGAACAGTGCCGTTCATAAGCCAGCAAAGACACTTTGGAGTCGATAATAACATCCTTATCTTCAGGCAAACGGACTATCACATCGGGCTTGAACAGTTTGTTATCTTTATCCCGGAATGCACCCTGCGTCTCGTACTCTATGCCTTTGCGCAGGCCGGATTTTTCCAGTACAGTTTCCAGTATCATTTCACCCCAGTTGCCCTGGGATTTTTTATCGCCTTTCAGGGCGCGCGTCAGGTTAAGGGCTTCCTGGTTCATCTGCGCAGTATCACGCCTCAGCGAGATAATTTCTTCACGCAGGGAAATGCGGTCTTTATTTTCATTGTCGTAAACCGTTTCTATGCGCTGCTTGAATTCGCCCAACTGCACTTTTAGCGGCGTAACGATATGATCCAGACTGGTTTTATTGTATTCAGTAAACTGTTTGCTGCGTTCGTCGAAAATTTTACCGGCCAGATTTTCAAACTGATTTTTTAACCTGGCTTCCGCATCCTGTAACAAGGCCAATTTTTCCGCCGCATTTTTCATTTGTTCATTCATGCGGGTTTGCAATTCAACATTTTTTGTTTTGGCTTCTATATAGAGTTGTTGCAATTGCCTGAATTCAGCCTCTTTGGCTTGGAATTGTTTTAATTTCTCTTCCGATACAGCAAGATCGGTTGAGAGTTTTGCAATAGTGCTCTTATCTTTGATCGTTGACAGGCGCATTATTAATGCACCTGCCAAAAAGCTAATGAAAGCTATTATTAAAGCCGGGGATATGATATTGATAAAATCCATGCCAATGATTCTGCTTAATTTTTGGCAAGTACGTTAAATATTGCCTCAGCGGTATCCAGGGTTCTATCCAGGTCTTCCGCACTGTGCGCGGCAGATACGAAACCCGCTTCAAATGCCGAGGGGGCCAGATAAATGCCTTCATCAAGCATGGCATGAAAAAAGCGTTTGAACAGGTTTTGATCGCACTGCATGACTTGTGCAAACGTAGTGACTTGCTGTTCTGCGCTAAAAAACAGGCCGAACATGCCGCCAACAGCGTTAGTCGTCATGGCAATGCCTGCCTGATGAGCGCGGGTTTTCAGTCCGGACGTCAGTTTTCCGGTTTTTGCAGTTAATGATTCATAAAAACCGGGCTGGGCGATTAATTCCAGTGTTTTCAGTCCAGCAGCCATCGCGACGGGATTGCCGGACAAGGTACCGGCCTGATAAACAGGGCCGAGCGGGGCAAGATGCTCCATGATTTTACGATGCCCGCCAAAAGCACCGACCGGCATTCCACCGCCAATGATTTTACCCAATGTGGTCAAATCCGGTTTGATGTTATACAAACCCTGCGCGCCATTAAGTCCGGCTCTGAAGCCTGTCATCACTTCATCAAAAATCAGTACGCTGTTATAGTCATCGCAGACCTGACGCAGGGTTTCCAGAAAACCCGGTACAGGTGGAATGCAGTTCATATTGCCTGCGACCGGCTCCACAATAATACAGGCGATTTGTTCACCTGTTTCGGCAAACAGCTTGCTGACCGCCTCACTATCGTTATAGGTTAATGTGATAGTATCGGCAGCCACGGATGCGGGTACGCCGGGTGAACTGGGCACCCCGAAAGTCAGGGCGCCGGAGCCGGCTTTAACCAGTAAAGAATCTGAATGGCCGTGATAACAGCCTTCAAATTTAACGATTTTATCCCGGCCCGTATAGCCTCTGGCCAAACGAATGGCGCTCATCGTTGCTTCCGTGCCGGAACTGACCATCCTGACGAGGTCGCAAGACGGAACCAGTTCACAAACCCGTCTGGCCATTTGTGTTTCAATTTCTGTCGGGGCGCCAAAACTCAGGCCTTTTTCAGCAGCCTGTTTGACAGCGGCAATAACGTCAGGATGTGCATGACCTAAAATCATCGGTCCCCAGGAGCCGACATAATCGATATAGCGCTTGCCCAGGCTGTCGTATATATAAGCGCCGCTGGCATGGTCGATAAAAACCGGTGTGCCGCCGACACCGCTAAAAGAGCGTACCGGCGAATTTACACCGCCTGGAATGACAAGTTTTGCGTCGGAAAATAAAACAGTTGCTTCGGTCATAATGTCTTTTTAAGGTTACAATAAGTGGCGTAAAGAATAGGGCAACTTTGCCATGATTGAAAGCGTTCAATGCCTTCAATATGAAAAAGGGTGTGCCGGTTTTCGAGCGTACTTAATCAAATTACGGAATAGTTCATGAAATCGAGAGATAGACGACGAGGGCTGGTAGTTGTTAATACCGGCGCAGGCAAGGGCAAATCGTCCAGTGCCTTTGGGATGGTTTTTCGTGCCGCAGGCTGGAACATGAAAGTCTGTGTTATCCAGTATATAAAAGGACAATGGCAGACTGGCGAATATAAAGCCGCAGAACGTTTTGAAAATATTGAATGGCATGCGCTGGGTGACGGCTTTACCTGGGATACCAAAAATCCTGAGCAGGATGTTAAAACCAGCCGGGAAATATGGGAGTTTAGTAAACAGAAAATTCTTTCCGGGGAGTTTGATGTGGTTTTACTGGACGAAATTAATTATTGCTGCGGCTATCAGTGGATTTCAGGTCAGGAAATTGCTGATTTTATTCGCAATGAAAAACCGTCCTGGCTGCATTTAATTTTGACGGGACGCAATGCTGCCCCGGAAGTCATTGAAATTGCCGATACAGTGACCGAAATGACAATGATAAAACATGCCTTTCAACAGGGCATTAAAGCAGAGCAGGGTATAGAATTTTAATTTTATTGTCGCAGATGTGGCAATCAGGGTGCCAGGAACTTGCGAACCAAAAGTAGTTTGTTAGATCATTTACATTACCCTTACAATTGACATATTACAGCGACTTTTCTATTCAGGAACATTATTTATGGAAACATATTTACCCATTTTTAAAACCACTTTTTCTGATTGGTTGCAACTGACACTTGACAACCCCTTGTATGCTGCGGCATTGGCAACGGTAGTCTGGTTGCTGACGGCCATTGTTTATAGCATCAAGATTGCCTCCTTAAAGAAGAAAATTATCACCGGCGATAAAGCGCGTATTGACCTGCAAAATAGTCTCAATTCTGCGCAGCAACAGATTCAGGCTATCCAAGAGGAATTAGCTGCCAATACCGGACAAATGCAAGAAGCCCAGCTCTTGGCTCAAAATGAAACAGAGCGAGCTGCAGGACTTGAAGAGCAGATTTCACAACACAACAGGCAGATTGCCGGCATTATTCAATCTTTGGCAGGCAGTTTTGATCTTGGCGAGCGCCCATTGTCTGTAACCGAAGACATCAAGGCGGAAGGCTTGTGGCAGCAGCACGATAGAGTTATCACGCTGTTGGCAACACGCCTGCGTAGTGAACAGCAGGCCAAAACTGAACTGCAGCAATCTTGCCAGGCAGAAGCGCTAAAACGGACTGAAAAAGAAGCCCTGATTGAGGCTTTGCAAACAAACCTGGCCAGCCAAACCAGTCAACTTGCTAAACTGGAACAGGCGCTTGCAGAGCAAAAATTAATGCTGCAACAGCAGCAGGATAATGCGCAACAGGTTTTATCTCAAGCCCTGGAAAAACACCTCACTGAATTGGCGCGTCTTACAGAACAGGATCAGCAGGCGCTTGAGCTGGTTAATACAAAGCAAAAGCTGGCGCACTTGGAAGAAAAATTAAATACTAAAGATACTTTGATTACCCAACTTGAAATGAATAAGCCAGTCGATCAGGTTAAAGCACAAGCAGCGGTGATAAAACCGGACGAAAAAGAAACCACCATTGAATTAAAACAGACTGATGAAGAAGTCCCGCCTGCCCCATCGGACATCGAACAACAACCAGCGAGTCCTGTTAAGGGACAAACGGGTGGAGTAGGCGGAAAACTCAAAAACCTGTTTGGCAAGACCAGGCAAGAGCCAATCAGCGCAGAACCGGAAGCCATTGAAACAAAAGAAGCCATTGAAACAAAACAGGATGAACCGGAAATTCAACCTGCGCCATTGTCTGTGGAACAACCGTCAGTGAGTGCTCCAAAAGGCAAATTAGGAAAATTTAAGAACCTGCTCGGTACTGCAAAGCAGCAACCCGAAGATACAAAACAGGATGCAGCAGAAATTCAGCCAGCGCCGGTTGAAGCGGAGCAGCCCTCAGTGAGTCCTGCTAAAGGCCAGCTTGGAAAACTCAAAAACCTGTTTGGTAAGACCAAGTAATTAGTGATTACTGCGGAATCAGCAGTTAAAAACCCGATGAAGAAGCTCAGCCTGTGTTTCCTGTTAATCCCGGTTTCCTGTTGCACAGTATTTACCGGGAGATGGGGAAAGCCATGGATATTTTTTTGATTGGTTCAACAATTCCCCCAAAGCGACCCATCAGGCGGAAAAATCTGACTACCCGCAAAGTGTAATCCCGGCTGACGGTCTTTAGCCAACAACAGAGGTCCATCCAAATCCACGTAACGGGTGCCTTGCGCGAGAAAAAACGCGGGGGCCATCGCCAACGATGTTCCCACCATGCATCCGACCATTACCTCAAAACCGCGCTGCCTCGCCAAGGCTTTCATTTGCAGGGCCTCGGTTAATCCACCCGTCTTATCGAGCTTTATATTAACAACATCGTAAAGTCCGATTAACCGGTCAAGGCTTTTGGAATCGTGACAGGACTCATCGGCACAAACCGGCAATAGTTTTGGCAACGAGGCCAAACAAGCGTCGGATCCCGCAGGAAAAGGTTGTTCCAGCATTTCCACGCCAAGACGAACCAGCTCTGGCGATAACTCCTCATAATCGCGCTGACTCCACGCCTCATTAGCATCGATAATAAGCCTGGATACCGGCGCATTAGCGCGAACTGCTGCAACGCATTGCAGGTCGTCCTGCCCCGCCAGTTTCAGCTTGAGTAAAGGCCGCCACTTCTGGCTTTCAGCAGTTGCGGCCAGGTTTTCGGGGGAATCCACACTGAGGGTATAGGCTGTTATCAGCGGCTGCGGAGGCGGCAACCCAGCCAATTTCCACACGGGTTGACCCGCTCTTTTGGCGGCAAGATCCCAGAGGGCGCAGTCTATCGCATTGCGGGCCGCGCCGGGTGCAAGGTAATTGCTTAACTCGTCGCGTTCCAGTCCTTCCTGCAAGTCCTGACGTATAGCTTCTATGGCGTCCATCATGCTCTCTGGCGTTTCTCCGTAGCGGGCATAGGGACGGCACTCGCCCCGCCCTATGATTGATCCTTCACGAATTTCGACCATCACCACGACAATTTCAGTTTGGCTGCCGCGCGAGATGCGGAAAACGCCGCGAACCGGCCAGGTCTCGACGCTTGAAGTTAGCTGGCGCATGGCTTAAACAGGGAGGCAATCGACCAGGCGCGCCATACCGGACCGTACAGCATCGACGCAAGGTAAACCGATTCGAGCTTCCGTCTCTTCAAGAAGGTCTCGAGCTTCGGCTTCATCCAGAGCGGCCGTATTGAGGCTGATGCCGATGCAGGTAGCATTGGGGTTAGTCAAACGGGCGCCGGTTTCATTAGCGGCAATGCAATTTTCAATGCTTGGCAGAGGGTATTCAGGTAAACCGCGCATATGTCCGCGAGTCGGTTCATGGCACAAAACCAGCACATCCGGCTGGGCGCCATGCAACAGTCCCAGACTGACACCGGCAAAAGACGGATGGAAGAGAGAGCCTTGACCTTCGATAACATCCCAGTGATCGGGTTCTTGATCGGGGCTCAAAGCCTCGACGGCCCCGGAAATAAAATCACCTGTGACAGCATCGACGGACACCCCGCCGCCAGCGATCAATATCCCGGTTTGCCCCGTTGCGCAAAATCTTGCCATAATCCCACGCCGCTTCATTTCCCGTTCTATCGCCAAAGAAGCGTACATTTTGCCTACGGAACAATCGGTGCCAACGGTGAGTAGCCGTTTCCCCGTTCGCTTTTTGCCAGTGGCCACGTCGAATGTTACGCTCGAATGGCGGACGTCAAACAGATTACGGCCGTTGTTAGCCGCCAGCTCCGCCAATCCATGGACGTCGGCAAGCCGGTCGTGCAGACCGTTGGCGATATCCATGCCTGTTTCCAAAGCTTCCCTTAAATGCGGCATCCATAGTTCGGAAAGCCGGCCGCCACGATTGGCTACACCAATAATCAGGGTCTTGGCACCCAGTTCCGACGCTTCGGCAATAGTCAAGTCCGGAAGGTGAAGGTCGGCGTTGCAGCCAGGCAATCTCATTTGACCGACACAATCACTGCGGCTCCAAAAAGCTACGCCCTCGGCAGTCTTTGCTGCCAGTTGATCCGAAGCGTCGCCCAGAAATAAAAGATAGGGTTTATTAATCACCATGGCATACTCCATTAACTCTCGAGACTGTATAAAATGTTTGGATATATTGTGTTAATTTCTTTCGAATACGGTTTAGCTAACGTACCTGCCTGCAAAATATAAATCGCAGAACCTGCAAACATCCGTTTTTCAGGCTGAATTATTTGAAAATATCTGATTCCTTCGACCTGACTTAATTGGAAATGAGCCCACTTTATCTGCAAATAAGGAGTAGTCATTTTTGGCTAGTCTCAATAAGTTTGGAGTAATCAATGTTATTCATGAATTCCATACCTTGAATTGCGGAACCGGTTTTTTGTCCTGATAAAGTCAATATTTTAGCTTGAAAACAGCTGGAACATTATTGAAGTTCGATAAAACGAGCGGATACTGTTGGACTAACGTGAGTATTTGAACATAAACTTACGGTTTTGGGATCGACTTGTCGCTCATAACCGTAAATTTGTGTATAAATATCACCTTATACATATTTTATTTTATAATCATTCGTTGGTTACCCGGAGATTTGTCCTATGAATCACTATGATCCTGAACACGCGCCAAATCCTGAGCAGTGGCTTGCACTTGATGAACAGGAACGAATCGGCCTTGCGGAGGAACATCATCACATTGCACGCATCAAGTTGCCTAACCTGAAGGCCCACGCCGCATTCCATGCGATCGTTGAGAACCAAATTGCCCAAAATCTTGAGCCCGTCGTTCGCGCAATGACTCGCCTCACGGCAGAAGGTCTGTCACGACACGAAGCAATTCATGCTATCGCCTCTGTTCTTGCCGAACACCTCAACGAACTCTTCGACCCCGCAGTAAATGAAAACAATTCGGCATCCATCTACAACGCAGCCATCGAGCGGCTCACAGCAAGGAGTTGGCGTGGAAGCTAATGTTGACCTCAAGTGAAGCTGCGCAGTTCGCTTGGCGCCAAGTCATCAGTATTCAAGATAATTACTGCACTGACTCACCGGCAGGTTGGGGTCGGGTGCTTAATACCGCGACCTGCAGTCATCGGCCATTGCAGACCTGCGCAATTAACATCAGCTGACATTCGGTTTACGTTTGATGCAAGAGAGTTCGTTGACTGGGTCTGCTATTTTTTACTAAAGGACAAGCATTTGATTTGCTCTTGTGGAAAGTGTCAACGGTAGCCCATGAGATGCATTCCTGTCTCCGCGACTTCCTCTGCTACGGGCAAAGTGGCTTGAAAAATGATCCACCTTGCTCAAGTTGATGGATTATTCCCGTGATTTCCATTAGGCTTTACTTTATAGTGCTGAATAGCAACGAATGTTTTTCGAAATGAACCTGGAACCTATTCTATAATCTCAGTCGTGTTCAAGCCCCCTAGTAGTTCGTCATTTTAATTAAGACGGATAAAACTGGAGTAGCTATTCAGTCCCCCTCTTTGAAAAAGAGGGGTTAGGGGAGATTTTTTAAATAAATCCCCCTCAATCCCCCTTTTCCAAAGGGGAAAGTGAATATGCGACTGCTGACTAACTCTAATTTTACACGACAAAACA
>JAGXGJ010000078.1 GCA_024636875.1 Methylococcaceae bacterium
AGCTTATATAAATAGCATTGTCAAGGCTCCATTCAAAAAATATTTCTCACAATTAAACTTCCTGTTTATTCCAGGGCTCGTCCAACAATCGGATAAGATTGTGGTTCGCTACGCTCACACAATCTATCCTTATTCGTTAGGGCCAAGTGTGTCTGATGTTGATGGCAACATTGAAGAGCGTAAAGGAACGGTATCCGTTTTCAACGGCCCGCAGCCTTCTATTCTGAGACTGGATACTCCAGAGGATGAAATAGAATCTGTAGCACAGTGGTTGGTTCAGCTTTCCGGTATCGGCATTAAGCCGCATGAAATAGGTGTTTTTGTCCGTTCAAAATCTGAATTAGACAGGGCGATTTTCGCTGTTTCGGCTGCATCCCTCAACTATAAGGCGCTGGATGAGCATGTTGAAACAGTAAACTGGCATGTGTCTATATGCACTATGCACTTGGCCAAAGGCCTGGAGTTTAGGGCTGTTGTTGTTATGGCTTGTGATGATGAAGTTATCCCTTCCCAGCAAAGAATAGAAACGGTGACGGATGATACCGATTTGGAAGAGGTTTACGAGACCGAGCGGCATTTACTTTACGTCGCCTGCACGCGAGCCAGAGATCATTTATTGGTCACCAGTGGTGATATTCCTTCTGAATTTATTGATGATTTAAAAAGTACGACATGAATATCGCCAATCCTGCGGCTGGAGCCGAGAGAAACCTGAATCAGGCGCCCCGTCGAGTTCTATCCGCCTATGTCCGGCAGTCAAAGGAATGGCGCCTGAAATCAATTGATCAACATCCTTGTTAAAGGATTATTACTGTCTTTGGACAGACTCTGGGCGGCATCAGTAACCTCACAGTGTTCAATGATGCCGGAAAGTTGTTTTAACTGTTCCGTATGCTGTTGATTGAGACTTTCTATTACCCTTGAAACTTCACTGTTTATTATGCCAAGTGCGGTCGATATGCCTTTGTTCAGCCCCTTCAATGCACTTTTTTTCAGCGATGGTTGTGATTTTTTCAAAATAAAATAGGGCGTCAGCCATGTTATTGCGATTAGCAAGCCGCTATGCACGGCAAAATCTACCCCCAGATAGTGTGAATCGCTCATGTTGCTGGTGTAATAACCGATAAACACTTTGTAGCCTACCCAGGCCATTGCCGCCAGCGGCAGAATAATTTCAGACAAGCGCATACATTTTAAAAACCCGCGCTGCAGAACATTACCCGGATTCACTAAAGCCTGGCGCGCGGCCAGTTCAGTTTGTGTCTGCATGATTTTGGCAGCCTTTTCCCGTATTTCAGATGTGTTTTGCTTAAGCGGTATAACAGGGAGCCCTAACTGATCGACATTAATGATAAATTCATCCAAGGCATCGTCAAAACGGGCTTGCGCCCAGTCATCCCATAACAAAGTGCTGGCGCTGGCTGTATTTGTCATTAAATCGGAGGCGTGTTCTGCATAATAGGACGCAGCCTGTTGTGCAGGCCATGCAAACCCTTGCTGAAGCTGTTCTGACATCCGTTGCCATTGTTTCTGCCAGAGTTCCTCTGTGCGCTGAAAAGTCTGTCCAGAGCCTAATAGTTCGGCAGCGTTTAGCAGTTTTTGCTTTAATTCAAGCTTACGAACCTGTGAGCCTCTTTGTTCCAGTTGTTGAACAATATGTTCGGTTGCCAAAGAGACAATAGTTGCTTCCAGCATGTTAAATTCATCAGCCTGCGGCCCCTCTGCACAGACTGTTTTAAATATGATCGGCTCTATAAAGCCGGCTTTATGCAGTTGCCGGTTAAAATCCTGATACTGCTCTGACCGGCCCTTGTCCCACTGATTAAAAACAAATAACCAGGCATGCCGCGCACCTTCTGCAAGCAGCAAACGCCAGGCTTTTTCATCCCGGTAACGCTCGGGACTGACCACATAAATCAGTACATCAATATGCGGCAGCCATTGCAGAACCAGTTGCTTGTTACGCTGTTCGGTACTGTCAAAATCCGGCATATCAATCCAGACAATATTTTTTTTCGCTGCATCGTCATGCTGGGCAATATTGATTTTGGCAAGCGGCAATTGTTCGGGCAAGTGCTGTATGGCGACGCTTTGATGATGAAATAAGGTGACTTCCCTTGAAGTTGGCCGCACGATGCCCGCTTTGGCAATCGCCTTCCCTGCCAGGCGATTGAGCAAAGAGCTTTTACCCACGCCGGTGCCGCCCATAAAAGCGACAATTAGCGGTCTTGTGTTACCGGGAGTAAACAAGGCCTCGGGCGTTCTGTCATCGGAGTGAGACAAGTGCTGCGCAGTATCAGTATTAATCCAGCCTGATGCGCACGCCTGTTCAGTCCAGCGTTGAGTTTTTTCTACTAAATCAGAGTATTCGTAAGCCATGTCGCTTTTCAGTGAGTTGCAATTCAGCTGCCTTCAGTTGCTCGGGAGAAATATTAAAATGGGTCAGCCTCGATAATTGTTCCGGCAGGGCCAGGAGTTTTTTGCCGATGCACTCGACAAAAAGTGCCTGCTTTACCGTATTGAACTGGTGTAACTTTAATTCAGCCTCTACTTTGTGCATATAACTGCCGATAGCGCTTTCGGCTAATAACGAAGTGACCGTCAACATTGCAGGGGCAACAATCAAATCATGCATACCAATCCCACCCATGTGCAAGGTCAAGGCAATGGCGGCGGCATCGGTAGTTACCCGGGTGGCGCGTAAACTGTTCAAGACCATCGGTTGTTCTTGCAGTTTGCGATACAAACGCTGCGCAGTTTTTTCCACGTCTTGCTGAAAAGACACATGATATTCTTTTGCAGACTTGTCAAAGTCCTGCAATATGCCTTGTCGCTGGCTGCGTAACAAACAGCTGAACTCTTTCCACCAAAGTCTTTGCTTACCCTGTCCGGCACTATCCAGCAAGCGGTCTGCCAATTGAATCAGAAAATGTTCGGCTATTTGATTTAACAATACTATTTCATGACTGCTGTCGGCAATATGCAAGCTTTTTCGCCCCAGCTTCATCATCTGTTTGACCGGCCAGGTAAGAACCTTGCGCGCTCCCGTCAAAATACCCGCCAAGCCGGGAATTTCAAGTAAAGTCAACAATTCAGCCATCGCCTGTTGAAAGGTTTCATAATGACGCGGATGATTCAGATAATCGCGCTGATAATTGTCCAATGCTTGCCTGATGGCTTCATCCACGAAGCCCTGCCAATCGGATAAAGCCTTATGCTCGGCTATAACAGGTTCCAGCCAGTTCTGCCAATGTTTTTGTACAAACTCCTGTTCACAGCGCGCATGTTTTTTAGGGTTGGCTCTGCTTGCCAGGTGCTTAAGCAGGGTCCGTTTGGCCTCCGGCCAGAATGGCAAGCCGGTTTGTTTTTGATAATACAAGGGCACCACTTCAGGAAAGGCATCCGTTCTGGCAAGCTGCCATTTTTCTTTTAATGACTGAATCAGTAAGGCTTCCGAACCTTCACTCAGCTTGTTTAAACAAATAACCGTTGGCTGATGCAGGGCTTCAAGCGCAGACATAATGTCCCAGACTGATTGATCGGCATATTTTTCCTTGCTGACCACCAGGATGATAATATCCGCCAGAGCAATCGCCCTGATCACACCTTCCCGGTAAGTCGCCGAGTCTATCGAATCAAAATCCGGCGTATCCCATAATACGCCTGCCGGCATGTAGGGGGAATCCGTATTCTTTTCAGTCAGGGAATAACAGTCATAGCGTTCCTTTGGAATGTGTTCTTGCTGGAATTGTTGAAAACGCCCAAAATACCGCTGTAAACCACTGCAATCAACAAGGCTTACATGATGGCAGAAACCTTGCGGATGAATCGTATAACCCGCCAATGGACTGACTCCCGCGACGCTACTATTAAGTAGAACATTAACCAACGTACTTTTGCCTGCTTGCGTCGGCCCTACAATCGTGATTTGTAGTGCTTGTTCCGGGGACGCATCAATAAGCTGTCCCTTGCGTATTAACGCTTCTGCCAAAATCAGTTGATCTATTCGCTGTTGATAGCTAAATTTGCCGGCCTCGGTTCCCGGTTGGCTCAGAACCGTCTGGTAACGCTGATTTAATAATTGGATAAATTCCAGCATATAAGCTTAGCTCAGAGTTATAATGACTGGCCATTTTACTTTGTTTGGTGATCTGGTGTTACAAATACCATAACATAAACCCGTACTTAATTTCGAGGTTATCTTTATGAAGAAAATATCCATTCTGTTGATTATTTTTGGCTGCACAACATTAGTGGCTTGCGGTAAAGGGCAGGAAATAAACGGTCACACTACCAAAACTGCGTATCGATCGGTAAAGTCACTCAAAAATCGCTTGCCTCCCGATACTCGTATGGAATTTGAAGTCGCCTTCTGGGCGATCCGTGATGCCAACAAGGATGACAAAGTATTCCTTGATATAGTTGATGGTAAAAAGCCTGAGGAAATCATTGTCTTAGGCAAGGATATTTATCAACAACGTAAAGCTGCCGGATTTAAAGGTTATGACCAATATTCAAGCTGGGAAGAAATGATTGCCAAGTTTAGTAAAGAAAGAATGGATCAGGAAAACCGTAAAGGCTCTCTGAACGAAAGCGCCAAAGATAAAGCAAATGATGTTCTATATAATCTGAATTCACCGAACAGGTAAGGCCTTTTGATCCACAAGGGCGGAAACAAAGTGACTTGCCTCGGCAATGGTTTGCTCCATCGCATAAATGAGTTGAGAAATATCGATACTGATTTCGATAAACTCATGTTGCAATGCCGCGATAGCGCGGCCATTAAGATTGTGCTTTAAGTGCAGCACCTGATCTTTGAATGCTGCCAGCACCGGCTGAATTTTACTTTCTGCCCTGCGCATCGCCTTAATCAGCCGGGCATAATTTTGCCTGGCTGCTTTTAACTGTTGTTTGCTGTTATTTCGCAATGCGCGATTAGTATATTCATTAAGTTCGTTTTCCCATTCCACAAATAACGCCTCACTGACTTCTTCTATTGCCCTGATTCTGGCACTGACAGTATCGGATTTTGAGAGGCAAAACCGGTATTGCCTGTTGAGCAGATTATATTTATGCACCAGCGAGGATTCATTGATACACACCAGATTTTTAAATTGTTCCAGCGCATCTTCAAACTCATTTCTGGTTTCATTAAGGCTGATACAGGTCTGTTCCACCTTATAAACAACAATATCCCGCTTATGCTCGCCTATTGATTCTCTGGCACTGTAACAAGCTATCCTGAATATTTTCAAGAAAAACCGGGTAATTAAATTTAATGAATTTTCAGATTTATTATTTTCAGCCATTAGAGTTTTTATGCGTCAAAAATAGGTACTCGGAATCGTACAAAGCAGACAAAAATTAAAAAGGGTAAGAGAGATAATTACAATTTTATTAAGAACCTAGTAAAATGCCAAAACTGAATTGTCAGAATTTGACGATTATCATAGTCAGTCATCTAACTGTTTTTAGAAACAGGGTATTTTACTCTTGAATGTTAAAATACGCATATAATTACTTTAGATTGAAATAATCATGTTTATTGAGGTATTAGCGTGGAGCTAAGCGGCGGACAAATCCTTGTTCAGAGTCTTATAGACGAAGGCGTGGAATATATTTTTGGCTATCCTGGCGGGGCAGTATTGCATTTATATGATGCGCTTTTCCAGCAGGAAGAAATCAAACACATCCTGGTCCGGCATGAACAGGGTGCAACCCATGCTGCCGATGGTTATGCCCGCGCCACCGGCAAGCCCGGTGTGGTTCTGGTGACTTCAGGTCCGGGCGCTACCAATGCAGTAACCGGCATCGCCACAGCTTATATGGATTCGATTCCGCTGGTGGTTATTTCCGGCCAGGTATCACTACCGGTAATCGGCAGCGATGCTTTCCAGGAAGTCGATATGATCGGTATTACCCGCCCCTGTGTGAAGCATAATTATTTGGTAAAGGATGTGACCAAACTGGCTGAAACCGTTAAAAAGGCCTTTTACGTCGCCACAACGGGTCGTCCTGGTCCTGTGGTTATTGATATACCCAAAGATATAACCGCGCCAAATATCAAGGTACCGTATAAATACCCTAAAAAAGTCACAATCCGCTCTTATAATCCGGTAGTGACCGGGCACAAGGGACAGATAAAAAAGGCTGTTGATTTATTGCTGAGCGCACAAAAGCCGATCATTTATTCAGGCGGCGGTGTGATTTTAGGTGAAGCCAGCAAAGAACTGACTGAATTCACTCACACACTGGGCTATCCGATTACCAATACCTTAATGGGCCTGGGTGCTTTCCCTGCAACTGACAGACAATTCATCGGCATGCTGGGCATGCACGGTACTTATGAAGCCAATATGGCGATGCACGAAAGCGATGTGATTATTGCTATCGGTGCTCGTTTTGATGATCGCGTTACCGGCAAGCTGGATTTGTTTTGCCCCTTCGCCAAAATTATTCATATCGATGTCGACCCTGCCTCTATTTCCAAAACTGTCAGGGTTGATATTCCTATTGTTGGAGAAGTTAAACCGGTATTGGAGCAGATGCTTGCGTTAATCAGGGAAAGCCACAAAAAGCCGCATAAAAAAGCGCTGGAACCGTGGTGGAATCAGATTGAGCAATGGCGGGCTGTCAACTGCCTGGAATTTGACCGTGAAAGCCGTTTGATCAAACCGCAATATGTTATAGAGCAATTGTATGAAGTAACTAAAGGTGATGCCTATATTACTTCAGATGTGGGCCAGCATCAGATGTGGGCAGCACAATATTATCATTTCGACAAACCGCGCCGCTGGATAAATTCAGGTGGACTAGGTACGATGGGCTTTGGCTTGCCAGCTGCCATCGGCGTTAAATTGGCATTTCCTGACGCTGATGTTGCCTGTGTCACCGGTGAAGCCAGCATCCAGATGTGTATTCAGGAATTATCGACTGCGCTCCAATACAAGACGCCTGTTAAAATCATTAACCTGAACAACCGTTATATGGGCATGGTCCGGCAATGGCAGGAATTTTCCTACGAAAGCCGTTATTCACATTCATACATGGACACTATTCCGGAATTTGTCAAACTGGCGGAAGCTTATGGCCATGCCGGTATACGCATTGATAAGCCGGAAGAAGTCAGGCCCGCTCTTGAAAAAGCCTTTGCCATGAAAGATCGTACGGTATTCCTGGACATCATTACCGACAGAACCGAAAATGTATATCCAATGATTGAGGCAGGCAAAGGCCATCATGATATGAAATTACGAGTCGTTCTGGGCGCACCGGCAGACAGGGAATTGGCATAATGAGACATATTATTTCTATCTTGATGGAAAATGAATCCGGCGCCTTATCACGAGTGGCGGGCTTGTTTTCCGCGCGCGGCTATAATATTGAATCATTAACCGTAGCGCCTACCGAAGACCCCAGCTTGTCCAGAATGACCCTGGTCACGAGAGGCAATGAAGACATCATTGAACAGATCACCAAACAGCTGAATAAATTGATTGATGTCGTTAAATTGATTGATTTAGCCGATTCCGCTCATATTGAACGTGAATTGATGATGGTCAAAATCAAAACCAGCGAACACATGCGTGATGAAATCAGAAGTATGGCGGATATATTTCGCGGAAAAATTATTGATGTTACGCCGACCACCTACATTGTTGAAATGACGGGGCCTTCGGAAAAACTCGATGCCTTTATCGCCGCCGTAGACCCGGACACTATTATTGAAGTGGTTCGCTCAGGACCGACAGGCATTTCCAGAGGCGAGAAAGGCTTGTATTTATGAAAGAAGTACTAAATGGATAGTTCAATAAATCAAAATAACTCAATTGAATCAATTTGTTTCGTTTTGGTGTTTGAACGTGCCTTCCATAAACCTAGAAAGCGCAGTTTAGCCACAGATGAACACGGATCTACACGAATAAACAACTAGTTACATCAATTCTTTGTGACACCATTTGGGTGAAGTGCCAGCCTCGCGCAACATAATGTTTTATCAGTGTTTTTCTGTGTAAATCTGTGGCTAAC
>JAGXGJ010000009.1 GCA_024636875.1 Methylococcaceae bacterium
CACAGGTTGACACACCGGCCGTCCACAACTTACCCACCACCTGATTATTTGAATTACAACAACAAATTTTGAAATTAATTTATCTATTCTAAAATAGGAACATACTTTCCTTCAGGCTCATTTATGGATTGGAATATACTGTGAGCGAGCTGCACTTGAGAACTTTTAAGCTATCTGACACTGCAAAGCCGCCCTTACACAACGCAATACACCGTAACTATATTGACCATCAAACAGTTCATATACAGGCTTGAGCGCATTCTGTTGTTCAACCGGCAAACCCAGAATGGCTTCTTCTATCCGCTGGATTTCCTGCTCCTGCAATTCCACGATATCATTCAAAACCAGCATTCCCTGCTCCAGGGCCTGTGAGAGATGATTATAAATAGTCTCCTCCTTATAGCCTCGTTTTTGGGCAATCTGCTGTATGCTGAAACCCAATTTGAACAAATCTGCAGTATCAATCACAGTATCTGGTACGTTGTGTTCACCGGCATAGTCTTTGATAACGGCCAAAAATTGTTCACCATAGAGTTCCAGTTTGCGTGCACCGATGCCGGATATTAATGCCATTTCCTTGAGATTAGCGGGTCTGGCTTCAAGCATTGCCATCAGGGTTGCATCATGAAAAATAATGTAGGGCGGGACATCCTGTATATCGGCAATCTCACGGCGCCTGGCGCGTAAAGCATCCCATAGCGCGGCGCTGCCCTTGCTCTTGCCAACCGACCTGCTTGAGCCTTTTTTACCGAGCTTGCTTTTTTCCGGCTTTATATCCTTGCGTAATATCAGCTGCTGTTCGCCGCGCAGGATTGGACGACACGCTTCGGTCAGCTGCAGCACGCCAAAATGATCAAAATTGACGGCAACCAGGCCGCGCGCGACTAACTGTCTAAACACGGAAGACCATTGCTGTTCATCCAGTTCTTTGCCTAGACCAAACGTCGATTGATTATCATGGCCAAATTGTATAACCCTCTCGGTGGGTTTGCCGCGCAGTACATCAATCAAATAGCCCACACCAAAGCGTTGACCGGTGCGATAAATACAGGATAACGCCTGTTGCGCAACCAGTGTTCCATCCCATGTTTCCACAGTTTCAAGGCAGGTGTCGCAATTATTACAGGGCTCTCCAAGATAATCGCCAAAATACTGTAATAAAGACTGCCGCCGGCAATGCACTTGTTCACATAAAGCCAGCATGGCATCGAGTTTATGCAGTTCCAGCCGTTTATGGACTTCATCGGCATTGGAATCGGCCAGCATTCGCCGCAGCGTGATGACATCCTGCAAGCCATAAGCCATCCACGCATTAGCAGGCAAGCCATCACGACCGGCCCTGCCGGTTTCCTGATAATAGGCCTCAACACTTTTAGGCAAATCCAGATGAGCGACAAAACGCACATTGGGTTTGTCAATACCCATACCAAAAGCTATGGTGGCAACCATCACCAGTCCGTCTTCCATTAAAAACCGGTGTTGATGCTGGCGCCGCAAATCGCCGGCCATGCCCGCGTGATAAGCCAGGGCATTAACACCTTTTGTTCTCAGCCATTCGGCGGTTTCATCCACTTTTTTACGGGATAAACAATAAACGATGCCGGCATCACCGGTATGTTCGGCAAGGATAAAATCAATTAACTGTTGCCGGGCATTTTGTTTCTGGACGATCCGGTAGCGGATATTGGGACGGTCAAAACCACTGAGGAAAAGTGGAGCTTGCTCCAGTTGCAAGCGCAGGATGATTTCTTGCCGGGTTTTTTCGTCAGCAGTCGCCGTCAAAGCGATACGCGGAATATCCGGGAATTGCTCATGCAGTATTGAAAGCTGTAAATAATCCACCCGGAAATCATGCCCCCATTGGGATACACAATGCGCTTCGTCAATGGCAAACAAGGCAATGCTGATTCTGGCGAACAAGGCTAAAGTACGGCCTGAGGTGAGTCTTTCCGGGGCGATGTAGAGCAGGTCGAGCTCGCCGCCAAGCAACTGTTGTTCAATCTTGCGCGCTGCTTCCTGAGATAATGTGGAATTAAGAAACGCGGCTTTTACACCCAGCTGCAGCAGCGCGCTGACCTGATCCTGCATTAAAGCGATCAGTGGAGAAATGATAATACCGACACCCGGCCTAATTAAGGCGGGAATCTGGTAACACAATGATTTACCGCCGCCTGTCGGCATTAATACCAGAGCATCCTGCCCAGCTAAAAGGTGTTCGATCACCTCTTGCTGCTGACCTCTAAAGCTATCATAGCCAAAAACAGCTTTGAGTATTTCAATGGGCTTTTTATTCACTGCTTCTCCAGGCTACGATATTATTTCTTCAATCAGTTAAACACTTTATAATAATCCAATTATACAGGACCGCAGGGAACATACGCCCACTCTATGACCTATTTTACTAACAAGCTTTCGACGCGCCTGGATCAACTTCTGGCAAATAACCATCAACATCTTCTCTGTGGAGGGCTAAAAGGAATTGAAAAAGAAAGTCTGCGTATAGCCAAAGACGGTTTTATAGCCCAAACATCCCACCCCAAAACTTTAGGATCCGCGCTGACGCATCCTTATATCACCACGGACTATTCTGAAGCCCTGATTGAATTAATTACCCCACCGTTTGCTGATATAAAAGATACGCTGGCTTATCTGCATCATATTCACCAGTTTGTATATGAGCATCTGGATAATGAAATTTTACTGGGCGCCAGCATGCCCTGCGGCATCAATGGTGATGAAAGCATTCCCATTGCCGGCTACGGATCGTCCAATATTGGCCGCATGAAACATGTTTACCGGCATGGTTTATGGCATCGCTATGGTAGAACCATGCAGGCCATCGCAGGCATCCATTTTAATTATTCGGCGCCCGAGGCCCTGTGGCCCACTTTACACCAGCAAGAAAACAGTCACCTCAGTCTGGAGCAGTTTAGGGCTGACACCTACTTCGATTTAATCAGAAATTTTCAGCGGCTGGGCTGGTTGATCCTGTATCTATTCGGCGCGTCACCCGCCATCTGCAAAAGTTTCTTCAAAAGCCGTCCGGCACTGATGGCGCAATTTGAAGAATTCGACCAGGGTACTTTATATCATCCTTATGCAACTTCATTACGCATGAGTGATATAGGCTATAAAAGTAAAAATCAGGCTAATCTGAAGATTGATTACAATTCATTATCCGGCTACGTTAGCAGTTTAGGTAAAGCCATTGAAACACCCTATCCAGATTATGAAAAAATAGAGGTTGTTGTTGATGGCCAGTACCGCCAACTTAACAGCAACATATTGCAAATTGAAAACGAGTTTTACAGCACGATCCGACCCAAACAAATTATCAAATCCGGCGAAAAACCGACACTGGCTCTTAAACGCCGGGGCGTCCGCTATGTAGAAATGCGTTCTCTTGATCTGGATTTATTTAATCCCATCGGCATAGATGAAGCAAAAGCCCGTTTTATAGAAGCGCTTTTGCTTACCTGTTTATTGAAGGACAGCCCGCAAATTTCAGATCAGGATCACCAAATCATTAATGCCAATCAGTTGGCGGTTGCAAATTTTGGCAGAAAACCGGGGCTTGAACTCAATAATGGCCGTCAAAGAATTCCGTTGCAGGATTGGGCCATAGAAATTCTTGAATCCATGCGGCCAGTTTGTGCAGTTCTTGATAAAGAGGATACCGCCAAACCCTATAGCTCCGCCCTGGCGCAACAACGGTGCTTGGTCGAAAACCAGGACTTGACCGCATCAGCAAAAATCCTGGAAAACATGACTCAATCCCGGCAACCATTCAGCCGTTTCGCATTAAACAAATCTGCCGAACATGCGCGGCACTTCAGCCTCAATAAACTGGATGACACCCTCAGCAAGCAGTTTATTGAACTGGCTGAACAATCCCTTGCCAAACAGAAAGAACTCGAAAGCAAGGAACAAATCCCTTTCGATGATTTCTTAAAGCAGTATTTTTCACAAAAATAATGTCAATAGAACACAAACGCATTTAAGCAGATTACGGATTAATACACCCTAAAATCCGTGTAAACCGGCTTTATCTGTGTGCAATTTATGCCATCTCTGGAAACAGGAAATCCCTACCATTATGACTACCTTCGATATTCAGCAGTTACAAACTGACCTTGCCCAAAAAAACCCGCGCATAATCCTTAAAAAAGCGCTGGAGCTTTTTGATAATATTGCAATCTCTTTCAGCGGCGCAGAAGACGTTGTACTGATCGATATGGCTGTCAAAATCAGAAAAGACATTCAGGTTTTCTCTTTGGACACCGGCCGCCTGCATCCTGAAACCTACCGGTTCATCGAAAAAGTCCGGAAACATTACCAGATAGATATTGAATTATTGACGCCGGACAGAGGCATCCTGGATAGCTTTGTAAAAAAGAAAGGCCTGTTCAGCTTTTATGAAGACGGCCATTTGGAGTGCTGCGGTATCCGTAAAGTGGAACCCTTAAAACGCAAACTGGCTCATTTGGATGCCTGGATTACCGGTCAGCGCAAAGATCAAAACCTGGATACCCGGCAGGACATTCCCGAAGTGCAGCCAGACACTGCATTTTCCACGGCAGAGCACCCCTTGATCAAATTTAATCCCTTGTTAAACTGGAGTTCAGCTCAAGTGTGGGATTACATTGAAGCCTATCAGGTTCCATATAACGAATTACATGAAAAAGGCTATACCAGCATAGGCTGCGAACCCTGCACCCGCGCCGTTTTGCCCAATCAACATGAAAGAGCCGGCCGCTGGTGGTGGGAAGCGGATGCCAAAAAAGAATGCGGCTTACATGCAGGAAACTTAAAAAAGTAGCTCACTGTAACTTCTCAACTTTTGCCTGCTGCTGTTTTCCGGCTATCAGGATGCGCGCCAATCTGCGCAGTCCGTCGGAAGAAATATCCAGACCAAAGGGGGCGCCTATGTTGTCAAGCTCATAAATCACATCGGTTGCCGCTATAAAGGTTAAATAGCGCAAGCCCTGTATTTCCGGCAACTGCTTGGCCAGGGTATTCAATGCAGGCGCCAGACGCTGCCAGGTCCGGGTAAAAAATAACCGGACCGGATCATCGCCATTTGCATCATGCTCTCTTAATCCGGACTGAAAGGCGCTGCGCGCTTCCAGCAGAATTTCCATCAAGGTATCACGCAATTCGGGAGATTTGGCATCATCAGATGCCTGTTGAATGGCTTTACTCAAAAACGCATCCCATTCTTGCCAACTGGCCTGCCATTGTTGTAGTTCGGTATCGCTTAATGCGGCCGCCGGTTTCTTGACCGCCGCCTTAGCGGGCGCATTAAAGGCGAGCTTAACGGCAATTCCAGTATCGGTTGCATCAACACTGCTGAATTTTAAGCTATCGATCGCCTCCTTGACTTCAGCGGTATTCTCTTTAGGCAAAAATTCAGCGGCCGTCTTTTTAATGTCCGCACGCGATTTGTTTAAATCAATTTTAACTTCGGACAGCCTCGGTTCGGCAACGCGTTTAATCAATTCCTGAAGTTGACTGTTGATCAGTTGTCGTCCATGCCGGTCAGCAGCACTAACTTTGGCAACAGGTAAACTCAGGATTGACTGCGTAGTGTCGATAGTAGGCTGCTGCAAGGTTTCCAAAACACCTCCCCATTCAAAAACCGTGACGCATTGACCGCCCATCCCTGTTCCAAACCGGGCATCAATATCATTCAAGAGTCTGACCAGACCCTGTTGACCGCTAATCCGGGGATTGGAAAGCTTGAGATAACTGCATCCCTGCCGGTCATTCCAAAGCTCCGCAACATTCCCTGTGCCGGTATAAAGTTGTGTGATCAAAACTTTTTTAATAAGGCTATAGTTCACTTGTACAGGAAGACTGAATTGATCGGCCATGCCGTTTCTTGCAACAATCATGAGCAGCATGAAAGCCGTCGCTATAAAATACTTGTTCATAAACCTTGTTTCTCTGGAAAATCGTGAAATTGACATTATCCTATAAAACATACCTTAGTTCTGTTTTATTGGACATCAAACCTGGGCAGGCTCTGCAATATAGGTGTAACGCTCAAATGCCTACCTGCTTGATTAAATTACCAGACGGGAGATGAACAATTAATGAATGGATTTCGCTAAGAATCAGGTATTGCTATCTGGGGCTCAGTTTCCTGGCAAAAGAAAAATTTTAAAGACTTTTTATCGATTACTTGAAGCTTCTGATATAACATTACCATTAAATTCCGGCCTCTTACCAGGCCATGTGCAATATTGTGAGACTTAATGAATCTTGATGTATTTTTATCCATTTTTACCTTAATGTTAATTGCATTAGGCGTTAATTTGCTGGCGGCCAAAATCCGTCTGCCGTACACCGTATTGCTGGTCATTGTCGGGTCGTTACTGGTTCCGCTATCGCAATTAGAAGCACTGTCTTTTATTTCCAGTTTCCAGTTAACACCCGAATCCCTGTTTTTTGTATTCCTGCCCATTCTTATTTTTGAATCGGCCTACAATATGAAATTCCGTGATGTCAAGGAAAACAAGTATTCCATGGGGATACTGGCCGTTTTTGGTTTATTAATTTCCATTGTATTTATCGGTTTTGCCGGACAATGGGCGCTTCATCTGATGGGTCGTAACATCCCGCTACTGGTTACCCTGTTATTCGGCGCCATTATATCCTCAACTGACCCTGTTGCAGTGCTATCGTTGTTTAAGGAATATGGTGCACCGCATCGTTTGACGTTAATTTTTGAAGGCGAGAGTTTATTTAACGACGCAACTTCGTTTGCACTGTTTCTTGTGTTTCTGGACATATTCGTCCGTGGTTATACCGGCTATCAGACTGTTCTTTTAGCCATTTTCTCATTTACTACGATGCTCCTGGGCGGCGTTGTCTTCGGCCTGCTAATGGGATTCATGTTCTCAAAACTCATTCAACTCGTTAAAGGCAACGAGCATCTGGAAATCACGCTGACATTACTGGTGGCGCATTTTACTTTTATACTCACCGAGTTAATTTCTGAACGCCTGGTTATTTTCGGCCATGAAATTCATTTATCATCGATTATATCGACACTGATTGCCTCTATGGTGATGGGTAATTACGGACGTTTTAAAATGTCGCACGGCGTTGAAGAATACATGGAAAAATTCTGGAGCTATTTTGCCTTTGTCGCAAATTCACTGGTATTTATTCTCATGGGTTTGATGTTCGCTCATCTGTCCATTGAGTTAAAAATCGCTATCTTGCCGATCTTCACCATTATTCTCGTAGTCGCTGTCGCCCGTTTTATATCTGTTTATACGTCAGTTTCTATCATTAACACCTTCAAGCTGGAAGATGATATCCCCAAAAACTGGCAGCAGTTACTATCCTGGGGCAGTTTGCGCGGGGCTTTAGCCATTGTGATGGTATTGCTGATTCCGGATGACCTGAGTTTACCTGGCTGGTCTTTCGCCTATTCTATTAAAGACTTTATCACTGCCCTTACTATCGGCTGCATTTATTTCACCCTATTAATTAAAGCCACCACAATAGGCATCATCATTCGAAAATTAAAGATTGATGCACTCTCTGATCAGGAAGAACTGGGCTATTTTAAAAGCAAGGCGCTCATTTATCATGACATGTTGAACAAGCTTGATGAATTACTTAAACACAAACAAGTCAGTGCCGCTCAACATCAGGAATTGTCCGACTATTATCGCAGTTTGCGCAATCAGCAACATACCGGGTACAGCGAGCCGAAACTTGATTCTGAACGCTTGATTGAAGACATGCTGAGTTTATTTGCATTGAATTTGGAAAAAACCGAATTAAAAGAAATTTTCCGGCGCGGTGAAATTAATGAGACCGGCTACAAAAAGATTCTTAATACGCTGGAAACGCAAACTGCGCGAGTTATACAAGAGAAGGAGCAGCAATTTGCCCCCAAAGAATATTTTATTGAACCGCTGTACATTCGTCTGATCAATATTGCGCGAAAAGCATTCTCCCTGCCACCAAAACCGGCTGACCCTGAAGAAGTGTATCTGTATTATCGAGCTCAGTATAAACTCATATCCAAAGTTCTTCATGAGCTTTCAGCGCTGGAAAATTCGCATTTGATTGAGGTGTTCAGTGACAAAAAAGCGCTAAACCATATCTATTCAGTCTATCAAAACCTGCTGGCAAACACGGAGGCATACATGAAAGAGGAAATCACCTCGAACCAGGTTTTACTGGATCGGTTAAATCAGCAAGTCGCGAAAAATCTGTTGCATGATACACAGAACGACACCCTGAAGGAGCTGTATAAAAATGAAATTATCACTACCAAGCTTTATATTTCACTCAAAAAAGAACTGAATAAATGATTGGTCTGGCAGATAGAAGTAATCGATGTTATTCCGGCGCCCTTCATTTTGGGGTAAAAGTAGTGAACAGTTCAAACATAAGGCACAACGACCCCTCAGGTTTCCCTGATATTTTTTTAAATCCAGCCTAAAAAATGGTTACGGTTGGCTTTGAGAAATTATCTGTAAGAGCCG
>JAGXGJ010000079.1 GCA_024636875.1 Methylococcaceae bacterium
GATTTATACGGGCTTGAGTATCGAGATCGGGGCGGCGGGTAAATTTAATGATCTTCTCCTTATATGTGATTGCTCTAAATGCATATCACAACACCTGGGGGAATTTTGTTAAACTGTTAATTGGAAAATGAAGGGTGCCTACAATGGAACTATATATCCAGAAGGAACTGTTATGGGCCCTTATGTTTGCAGCGGCAATCAATGGGTAAGCAGGTAACTGTGTTAATTTCATGGCAGGCAGGTTTTTGTGAGAAAAATTGATGTCGGAGTCACTATTTTCCTGTGTTTACAAAAATCTGCCTGTTTTTTTTATCCCGAACTGAGGTTAAACCAAGTAAACACATCAGATGACATTTAAATCAACCAGCATCGGCTTCATCATCGCCATCATCATTATTGGTATGCTGCACACTATTTTTGGAATCAGTCTATCATGGCTGGTATTGCCAGCCGGTGTTTATCTGGCATTAATCGTTTACGGTTCGGCAAGCATTCAATCCAGCTTTTACGCCCAGCCTTACTGTTATGCGAATGTTTCGGAAAAAGAAATCGCCCTGTCGTTTGACGACGGCCCAAATCGGCAATACACCCCGCAGGTCCTTTCAATATTAGCGCAGTACAACGCGCCGGCGACCTTTTTTGTCATCGGAAAAAACATTCAGGGTAATGAAAGCATTTTGAAACAAATAGATGCAGAAGGGCACAGTATTGGAAACCATAGCTACACACATTCTTTTCTGGTCGATTTTAAAAGCGTACAGGGCTTCAAGAATGAACTCAATCAGACTGCGGAGAGTGTCTACAAAATCATTGGTAAACGTATGAAATTGTTCCGGCCGCCTTATGGAGTAACCACACCCGATCTTGTAAATGCCGCACACGTGTTGAATTACAGCATCATAGGCTGGAGCATCCGTTCATTTGATACCACGCCCGCTACTGTGCAAAGCATAAGCCGGCGCGTACAAACACAAATAAAACCGGGAGCTATTATTCTGCTTCATGATAGTTCGGATAAAACCATCCAGGTATTGCAACAAACGATTGATTTTGCAAAAGATAATGGCTATAAAATTGTCAGTTTAGAGCAGCTTTTGAAGATTAAAGTCTATGAATAACCGAGCCGCAGGCTGTTGATTAATGAGAGGGCGATGGAGATGATGCCTTCATCGCTGATAAAATGACAGCTTCTGATTGCGGCAATAAAATCCATAAATGCCCCGGTTTCTCCGGCAAAATACCGGACCATGACACCTGCCGGTGTGGATCGTTTTCGATGCTGTTTTCCCTGATTCCCTGGACATTTTTCCGCACGGTTGTTCAGGAAAAAAGATGAATCGATATAATTTCCAGTATTTGATCCAGGGTCAGGTTTTCATTTTCACCGACAATATTATGCGCTGAAATGGGATATCTCAAGTCAATGCCATAACGGTTTGTGCTCTGACCAAACGTGTAGATATAGGCAGAAAGGGCAGGGTCGTCAAGCGTGCATAGATCGATGGCCTTGTAGTGCTGTTCCTGATTGTTCAAAGCCAGCGTATTTTCACCGTAACGATGCACCAGCTCCAATAACAGGAGCTTAAGCGGCATATCTTTATCAATGGCCCAAACATTCATACCGGTGCGATGGGTTAAATTTTCCTTACTACGACTGGCCGGGCGTAGTAATTCAGTATCAACAGATTTTGCGCCTTGTTGATCAAGCCTAGCGAAAATAAAAAAAACACCAGGGAACTGCCTGCAATCCATAAATCAGCGTACAGACTATTATCCGCCAGCAGCCAGTCGGCAATGCCGGCACCGGTAAACAGGGCTAATAACGGCAACAGATACAATAATAAGGAAGCGCGTAATAACAGGCTTTCATCAATTGCGACCATGACTTCATCACCGGTTTTAAGCTGAATGTTGCTGTCGACCGGGACTGGTTTTTTCTTGAGAACGCCGCCTAAAGCACTGGTTGTACACGATGCTTTTTGTCGGCAGCCGCCACAAGCGCTGTTTTGTCCACTTTCGACCCAGACCTGATGGTTTTCTATTTTCACTACTACCGCTAATTCTTCTATCATAGCTGTTTCCGATCAATCGATGAGGGTCAAATGCTTTTCGGCAAAATAAAGTGTGCCATCAAACTCTTCAAGACGCAGTGTTTGCAAGCGTTGGCCAAAACAAACCGGGCTTTGGCACTCTCCCGTTTTGGGATCAAAAATAAAGCCATGCATGGAGCAACGCAGATACTTCCCGGTTTCATCAAAAATAGCATCCTGCTCGCAGTTTAAGGGTCTGTGCATATGCATACAATGGTTGACATAAGCGTAGGCGCACGCTTCAAAAGCAAAAATAATCGCCGAAACAGGCTGATTCTTAAAGCGGATATTCCGCTTTAAATAGCTTGCAGCATTCAGTTCGAGGCGCGTGCAGACGGGTTTTAGATGCTGTTTTGCCATAGCTAATCCTGTTTCAATCATTTGTGGCTAATGTCAGTGGCTTTTGGGCATGCCATCCATGGCCCTGGATACCCGCATTCCGGCGGGTAAGACGGACTTGACTGTTAATCTGACAAAGTATAATTAATCCCAGGCCTTTGCCAGCATCTTTAACCAGGCAGCCAATCTGTCCGGGGTGAGGTCTTTCTGATTTTCCTGATCCAGAACCAGACCGACAAAGTGGCCATCAACGACAGCTTTGGAGGTTTTAAATTTATAGCCATCAGTAGCCCATTCACCGATTATTGTGGCGCCACATTGTTTAAACTGCTCATATAAATAAAACACCGCATCAACGAATTCGGCAGGATAACTTTTTTGATTGCCCAGCCCATAAATGGCTACTTTTTTACCGCTAAAATCCTGACCTGCGAGCGTCGGCAAAAACTCCTCCCAGCTTTCAGTGGCGTTACCGGTTGATAAGCCGGGCAACAAGCCTTCGCCATAAGTGGGCGTGCCTAAAATCAGGCTGTCATAAGCCAGCATATCAGCCACGCTGGCATTGCGTATATTAACCGGTTTGGCGGCAATAGCCGAACCCAAAGCCGTTGCGATATCTTTTGCAACACGCCGGGTATTGCCGGTATCAGTCCCAAAAAAAATACCTACTTTGGCCATAGCTTCCTCGTTTATTAAAATAGACTCCTGAAGGTTTCATTTCAGAAGATAGTATAAAATTTGATAACTATTCAGCGTGTTCGCCCTAACCTTCTCCTTATGGGAGAAGCCTGCCCTGAGCAGTGTCGAAGGGGTTAGGATGGGGATTAAAATAAAGCTCAATCCCTATTTTGATTCCCCTCACCCAACCCTCTCCCTCCGGAGAGGGCCTATAATGGTTCGTGCTGAATAATTACAAAATTTGTTATGCAATCTTGTTGAAAACCGCATTTTTTATCACACCAAAAACAGCCAAGGTATTGTTCTATAAACAAAAAACCACAACGGCCTTTAAAAGACCTTGATTTATAACAGGCATCAGCAAGGAGGCAACGGAATCTTCTACTTCAGATTTATCGATGATCGACGGCATTCCGGTCAGCCATACCCGTCCTATTGTTCCTTCCCCTTTCGCGAAAGTTTTTTCTGCATAGATTTCTGCCAGATTGGATTTTTTAGCGCTGAAACCATTATTAAAGACCAGACGCTCACCTTTTTCATCAGGCAGCCATATTTCAAGCTGTCTGGAAATTGGTGTGGCTTTGGCAGACAGGAATGTCAACAAATAGACAATTCCGGTTTTATTCGACAATGGAATACCCAGCGCGGTGGTTATTCCGGCATTTTTTGCATAGCTGCCTCTGATAAATGAGTCTGATTCACCCAGATCAGCCATGATAACGGGCAAGCCTTTTTCCCATACCAGTCCTGGCAAGCCAAAGCCTTTCATTATTCTGGTTTTTCTGGAGATAAACTCAAAATAATCCAGCGTACCGTAATAGCCGTCTATAATACCCAGTGCATCGCTGCCGCCAGGATCGTTGCTCCAGACTTCAATGGCGCCTGCATGATCTTCATCATCGCCACACAAAAACACGACTACAGCCATTAAAAACTCACCTGAAAATACCGGTATGCCGATAGCACAAGTCAAACCCGCTTTTTTGGCGGCTTCTGTGCGTTTAAAACAGGAATGGGTAAATTCTTTTATTACCACAGGATGGCCTGTGGCCCAGGCAGTCCCCGGCACCCCTTCATAAAAATCAAAGCGCCATTGCTCGCTGGCCAGTTTAAATTCTTCCAAACCATTGTAGGTGCCGGAGGCCAGTTCCAGTTGGGTTCTATCCTTATCAGGAATCCATATTTCCGTTACTTTAATAAAGGTTTTCATACGATCCCTGGCGGGGGATAAAGCTTTCCCTGATATCGCTGGGTTCTAATACTGTATTTGCAGCAGTCCATAATCCTTGTTTAACTGGCTGTCCACCCACTCATCCGGGGTATAGGCTTTAACGCTGACAGCGTGAAGTTGTCCGGATGCCAGGGGCTCTTTCAACGTTGCCATAACCAACTGCTGTTTTTTTACCAATGCCAAATTGCTGAATTGTGAACTTACGACGGTAATCAATAAATCACAGCCTTCACCCTCGACTTTTATTTTGGCATCAGGAATACCTTGTTGCACCAGATGTTCAACATCGAAAGGCGTTAATGACTCTTTTTCGGTTTCTGGCTTTTTGGGTACGGCGGCTATTAACAAGGGTAGCAAACTGCCGTTGTTAGACATTTCTTCGATGATGTCGCAACCACCGACCAGTTCGCCGTTAACAAACAGCTGAGGATAGGTTGGCCAGTGGGAAATACTCGGTAGCTTTTCACGAATGAAGGGCGCCTGCAGCACATTCACATAGGCATAAGGAATATTGGTGGCGTTCAGTATCCCAACCGATTTGGCAGAAAACCCGCACTGCGGATTAGTCGGTATACCTTTCATATAAATAATGATTGGATTGGTGGCCAGTTGATGGCGGATTTTGTCTTCGGTTTTCATAAGGTTTTCCTTTATTATTAGGATGAATTACTTAGAGGTGCGTTGTGTGCGTCCTCATAGCTTTGAATCCTGTTCTTTCGGTTTCGGGCAGGTGCAATCTGCTTTTATCCTGCCTGCTGCCTGAGTTTGATTTCATCTTTTTTAATCAATCTGATCTCAGCTTCTCCTCTGACGACTTCGGCATCGACAATGCATTGCTCAACATCATCACAGGAAGGAATATCAAACATGGTTTTTCTGAGTATCTGCTCCATGATACTCCGCAATCCACGCGCTCCGGTTTCACGTTCTATGGCTTTTTTGGCGATTTCAATCAGGGCGTCCTGTTCAAACTTCAGTTCCACACCTTCGTAGGCAAACAATTGTTGATACTGACGAACCAGCGCATTTTTGGGCTCAGTTAAAACCTTGATCAATGAGTCTATATCCAGAGGTTCCAGGGGAGCCAGCACCGGAAAACGGCCAATAAACTCAGGGATCAGGCCAAACTTGCGCAAATCACTGGGTTGTGTGGCATTGAGCATGGCTTCAAGCGCAGGTTTATCAGCGGGGTTGTTTACTTCAGCATGGAAACCGATAGCAGAATTGACAGGCGCCAGGCGTTTTTCAACATGTTTTTCCAGGCCGGGAAATGAACCGCCGGCAATAAACAGAATATTGCGCGTATCAATAGTGGTTTCTCCGTCCTTGTTACGCTGACCTTTTCCGGAAACTTTAACGTGAGAGCCTTCGACTAATCTGAGTAATGCCTGCTGCACGCCTTCACCGGAAACATCACGCGTTCCGGTTTGTTGTTCCGGACTGCGGGCGATCTTGTCAATTTCATCCAGATAAACAATGCCCCATTCAGCATTGGCCAAATTGCCTTCAGCAACATCCACTAATCTGACCAGGATATTTTCTACATCATCGCCGACATAACCCGCCTGAGTCAGTGTAGTGGCATCGGCGACCACAAAGGGGACGCCTACAATTTTAGCCAGGGTGCTGGCTAATAAGGTTTTGCCCGTACCGGATGGGCCTATCAGCAGAATATTGGATTTGCCGATTTCAACATCTTTATCAAACTCGCCCAAGCCGGCGTCGCCGCTTTCATGCTTGAGCCGTTTGTAATGGTTATATACAGCAACGGACAAAATTTCTTTAGCCAGGTCCTGGCCAATAATGTATTGATCAAGATGCTCCTTTATTTTCGCCGGGATAGGCAGCGGCCCCTGCATTTCAGAAAGCTCTTTTTTCCGGCTCCAATTGCTGACAACCTGATTGGCTAATAACACACAATCGCCGCAAATATAACCATCGCTGCCTGCGATCAAAGGTACAGTAACGGATTGAGCTATGCCACAAAAGGAACAGTGTTTGACTTCTTTATCGCTCATGGATAATTCCTCGGATTTCTAGGATAGACTGGCCAACCATGCACGCTGACAAGTTCGCCGCGAACGTTCATTCATTATTTGACGTATTTTCGGTGTCGCTTTTTGTAACGATAAAGTTTCCGCTTTTTGTATTTGCTTGCATAAAACAAGGTGGAAACCTATTTCCGATTCGACAATTTCGCTCACTTCTCCTGCTTTTATACTGAAAAGCACAGCGTCCAATTCAGGATAAAGCTTGCCGCGCGGCACTACACCCAGTACGCCGCCTTGCAGCGCAGTCGGACATTCGGAATGTTTTAATGCCAGGTCAGCAAATTTATAGGGTTTCTTTTGCAGTTTTACTTTGATTTCCTGAATTCTCGAAAATGCGGTTTCACTGGTATTTTCGGGATAGTCGGGATTAATACTGATAAATATATGGCTGGCTTCACGCAGTTCAGGCCGATTAAATTGCTCTGGATGTAAATGGTAATAAATGCCTATCTCTACGTCGCTGACATCTGGCGCACGTGAAGCTATCAGTTCCATAACCACATTGACTCTGCACTGACGATAAAGTGCTGCACTCAGGCTGTCCTTGTTAAGATGATTTTTTGCCAGGTCGCTGAAAAATGACTCATCATCTTCATAACGATCACGGATTTCCTGGTAAGCCGCCTGCAATTCCTTATCGGATATAATCACTGCGCCAGCTTCAGGCGCATTCAGTATCCGGTTCTCAATTTTCCACTCATTCTTGGCCTGTACTTCCGCTTTTCTTAATTCAGCCTCCTGCAATTCATCAGGCGTTTTTTTGAATAGCGTCAAAGCTGCTCTTAACAAAGCATAAGGATCAGTTTGAGTAGATTTGTTACACACGTTCATTTCAAACCTCTGGCTCATTAAATGATTCAGGGTGCGCAGGAGCAAGCGCTGACTCTGGTACTAGCAGGGTTCTACCTTGAAACGCGACATGATATTGAATCAATTCGCTGTCTCTGATCACCTTGAAGACTTCGCCCTCTGTGCCTTTTGGAAACAAAATCTTACCCTGGATTCCTAAATCAATAGTACAAACAACCTTGTCTCTAAACTCAAAGCGGCTGGGGTTCCAGGGTTCATCCGCACCTATCAACTCTTCCAGACGGCAGCCCACCATCCTACCCTGATTTAGAAAATGCACGGTAAAAATAACCTGGTCTTGTAGAAAAGTGCCTACTTCAATGACATTGCCCACACTGCCCCGGCGAATCAACAGAGTACCTACTTCCATGCCGGGGTAGGTGCCGTCATTGCGGACGTTTCTGGTAACCCGGACGGATTCACCATATTCAAACCGGCCTTCGTCGAAACGCTCGGGTTTCATGTTTTTATATTACTCAGGGAAACAAATGCGGTTTGAGGTTCACCCATTGAAAATACTTTAAACACTTTTTCTGTTTGCGCATCGGACTCGACAAAATCCTGATAGGCACGCATGAGCAATTTACTGTAGACCGCTCGTTTTGCCGGTTCATTTCCAGGCATTTCATCGCCGGCTTTTTGGATATAATCATGAAAACGTTGCAGTATGTGCAAGCGGTTGACATGCACCACGCTCTGCACGTACTCCAGTTGAAAATACTGCAGGAAGTCTTCTGCTGATTCCAGTTCTTCCATTTCTTCTTCAAAACTCATGGGTGTTCTCCGGTAATTAAATGGGGCCAACTAAAGAGGGATCCTGATTTAAAAGGTATATTGCCAAAATAATAAATGCCACTAAGGCGATAATGGTCAGTAATGAATCAGTTATCTGTTTAAACATGCTCATGCTCCGATAATAAATTGTTGTGTAGATTGGGTTAAGCTAACGCCAATGTCGTTAATTTAAGGAAAAAATCTTCCTCACCTGCTGGGGTCTGGGTGAAGAGAATAAACACAGGAAAAATGCCTTATTTCATCTCTTCATCCTAACCCCGTTCTACACTATTCAGGAAACAGGCTTCTCCCTGTGGGAGATGGAACCGTCCTCTAAACTTAACGGCATTGACGCTAATCTAAACTACATTCTTCATCTTTACGTTTAATAACCAATTCCAGCAAACCTTTTGCACCGATTCGATCCTTGCTATCCAATCCCACCAGTTTTTCAAAAATGCTCTGACTCACATCCAGATACTCCAAACGCATGTTTAAAAAACCTATGGCTTTCAACGTAAACAAATATAACCTGACCTGAGTTAATAAATCCGCTGGGGCATCATTAATATGGCATTGTTGCAAATTGCGCCAATCTTCAGGAAAATTGATCAAAGGTCTAATGACAGCCAAAGCTTTATGGGTTGCAATCAACGCATCTTCCAGACGATGCTGGTAATAGTAGAAGCGGTTCAAGGCAACCAGTACGTTCAACGATTCAGGTGCGAGAAAATAAGCTTTCAGCAAAGGCAGTTCGGCATCGCCCGTCGCATAGTTTTCTGATGCGGCTGCGATCATTTCTTTAACTCCCGCGACATCAGCTTCTTCATAATACAAACCTTGCGCTTCAAAATCCAACAGATCCATTTAACCCCTCGCTGCCAGTTTCACCGGGCTTTCTTTCCTGGGAACGCAGACGCTTTCCGCTTCGCAGTTATCACAACTTTCTTCGTCCGTTACTTTGCTTCCTGTTTGCCTGGCTTCGATCTCATCAATCCGCTCAATCAAACAGCCGATTGCCTTTCCAACAGGATCAGGAATCAAATGATGATCCAGATCGATACCATGTCTATTCTGAATTTTGGTGCCTTTGGTTTGAATAACGCGCCCCGGAATACCAACCACCGTGCAACAAGCCGGCACATCTTTAACCACCACTGAATTAGCACCGACACGGACATTGTTGCCTAAAGTAATAGCCCCAAGAATTTTGGCTCCCGAACCCACCAGCACATTATTACCCAGTGTTGGATGACGCTTTTCCTTGTTCCAGGTCGTGCCGCCCAATGTCACACCATGGTATAAAGTAACATCATTGCCGATTTCTGTCGTCTCGCCAATTACCACGCCCAACGCATGATCGATGAACAGGCGCCGGCCAATCGTGGCACCCGGATGAATTTCAACATTAGTGAACATTTTGGCAAATGCAGCTAAAATTCTAGCGGCCAATTTCCAGTTTGCTTTCCATAAACGGTGACTGATCCGGTGTATTAGCACTGCATGGACACCCGAATAGGTCAGTAATATTTCCCAAACACTATGCGCGGCCGGATCGCGGCCAAAAACACAGTGGACATCTTCATGCCATTGAGCTAAAAAACTCTGCGGCGTTTCTGTCTTTTTTTTAACATTATCTGACATGACCATAACCATTTTTAAGCTCCTGTTGTGCAGAGGTATTTTTCCTGGTTCCCACGGGCTCCGTGGGAACCCCTATGGTATGCGCAGAGCGCCTTAACTGCGCTCCCACGCGGCGCGCGGGAACCAGGAACAATTAATTTAAGCTCCAACCGGTTTTGCCTAATATCGGTGGCCCGGGTATTCTGAAAAAGGAACCCGGATATCGATCATCCTGATCCGGTATTTCTACCGATTCGGTTACTTCCAGTTCGCATGACTGCAGTTCATTATGTTCGTTCATGATGAAACGTCCTCTAAAGATTTTGATGAAAGAGATTCAAGTCTTCAGTTTTTGGTGATCTTTTCGTGTTGCTCACAAAAAGCCTGACTTGAGTCAACAATTTTTGCGCCTGTAACCGGGTTACCGCTATGCCTATCTGCTTATAGGCATGAATCACACCTTGAGTACCCGAATGCTTACCAAGAACCAGTTGATGACTGCGCCCGACAATAGCGGGATCGACACCTTGATAATTATTCGGGTCTTTTAACAGTCCATCGACATGAATACCTGCTTCATGACTGAATACGTTTTTACCAATCAAGCTTTTTCGACTGCCGATTGCATCGCCAGATGCACTGGCAACCTGTTCGGAAAGGGCCGGGAAATTCTGTAAATTAATCCCTGTTTCAAAGCTATACAATTGTTTCAAGCCGACCACAACTTCTTCCAATGCGGCATTACCAGCACGTTCACCCAGTCCATTAACGGTTGTATTAACATGGGTTGCGCCTGCCAGTGCCGCTGCCAAGGTATTGGCGGTTGCAAGTCCCAAATCATCATGAGCATGCATTTCAATTTCCAGGTCGGTTGCCGCTCTTAACTTTTTGATCGTCTCAAAGACGCCAAAAGGCTCCATAATACCAACGGTATCGGCAAAACGAATTCTGGCCGCTCCAGCCTGTTGCGCCGCTTCAGCTATACGAATTAAAAAATCCACGTCCGCTCGCGAAGCATCTTCCATCCCTACACACACGTCCATACCCAGATTACGTGCTTCCTGCACACAGCTGTTAATAGTGCTTAAGACCCATTGCCGGTTTTGCTTAAGCTTATGTTGAATATGCTGGTCGGAAGCCGATATGGATAGATCGATTTTATCTACATTCAAGTCCAGACAGGCATATAAATCATCCCGTCGCATTCTCGACCAGACCAATAGGGCAGGGGGCAATCCCAAAGCGGCAATTGCCCTGATTTCTTCCCTTTCAACAGCGCCCATTGCCGGAATGCCTATCTCCAACTCCTGCACACCCAAGCCCGCCAGTTGGGTAGCAATCGTCAACTTTTCTTCCAGCGAAAAGGCGACTCCGGCCGATTGCTCGCCATCCCTGAGCGTGGTGTCATCAATGATAATTTGGCGGGTTTGGGTTTTCATTATCTTGCTCAACAGTTAAGTGGGTTAGCCCCTTCTCCCTTTGGAGAGGGTTTATTACGCATAAGTCGGTGCAAACGCTTTTTCAGGATCTGCCACCGGAGCGTCACCATCCCAATACGGCGACAATTTGCGCAAGTTTGCAACGATACCCGGCATCACTTTCAACACTTCATCGACTTCCGCCATCGTGTTATAGCGCGAAAAGGAAAAGCGAATGGTGCCGTGTGCGGCTGTGTAAGGAATATCCATTGCCCGCATCACATGGGAAGGTTCCAAAGACCCGGATGTACACGCTGAACCGCTCGATGCAGCGATACCGGCCTTATTCAATAACATCAATATTGACTCGCCTTCGATATATTCAAAGGCTATATCACTTGTATTCGGCAGACGGTTGTATAGATCGCCGGTTACAAAACAATGGGGAATCTGCCCGGTGATGCCGCGTTCCAGACGGTCGCGCATGGCTTTGACTTTGGTATTTTCGTACTCGATATACTCCAGTGCCAGTTCACAGGCTTTCCCCAGGCCGACAATAGATGCACTGTTTTCAGTCCCGGCTCTTCTGCCGCGTTCCTGATGCCCGCCGCGCAGCAAGGGACGATAACGGGTGCCACGGCGCAAGTACAAAACACCGATGCCTTTGGGAGCATGTAATTTATGTCCTGATAATGACAACATATCAATTTTGGTATCTTGCAGCATCATCGGAATTTTGCCGACCGCCTGCACTGCATCGGTATGAAACATTACACCGGCTGCATTTGCCAAAGCCGCCATTTCTGCCACTGGAAAGATAGTACCCGTTTCATTATTCGCCCACATCACCGATACTATCGCCACCTCATCGGATAACAAATTCTTATAGGCATTCAGATTCAAGCGACCGGCTTTGTCAACAGGCATTCTATGTATGGTATAACCGTCTTTTTCAAGATAATCACACAGGCTCAAAATCGCCGGATGTTCCACTGTGGTGGTAATAATTTCTTTCTTGTTCGGCTGGGCTTTAATGGCCGAGAGAATCGCTGTGGAATTGGATTCAGTGCCGCAGGACGTAAAAATGATTTCAGAATCATGTTCACAGCCGATCAGCGCCTGAACCTGTTGACGGGCGTGTTTAAGTCCACGCGCCACACCATCGGCAAATTTATGTATCGATGAGGGATTGCCGTATTGCTCAAGAAAATAGGGAATCATCACATCGACCACGGCGGGGTCAACCTTGGTGGTAGCATTATTATCCAGATATATGTCCGTCATGATATTGCCTCTATATTTACAAGTTTCGACATTTCCGCTGCCGGCACGACTTTAATGAATTCGCCCATCACTTCCATCAAGCGCTGTTGTATCCCTGCAATCGTCATCGCCGCCATCTGGCAACCATTACAGGCGCCGGTCATGTTGACGTAAGCGGTGTTGCCGATGACTTCAACCAGTTCTGCATCACCGCCATCCGCCATTAATGCCGGTCTTAGCGACTCCAGCACCTGCTCGATTTTTTTGATGCGCTGCAAATTGGTCAACGGGGCTTTAACTGCTGCGACTTTTGCAGGTTGCTCTACAAGCGCGGCATTGGGGTCAAATTTCTCGCCTTTTTCTGTCAACACTTTTTCCAGAATGGCTTCTATGTCTTCATGACAGGAAGCGCATCCACCACCTGCTTTGGTAAAGTTGGTGACATCTTCAACAGTACGCAATTTATTGGCCCAGACCATTTCCTCGATCATCACTGCATCTATCGCGAAACATTTACAAATCAATGCGCCTTCTTCATGATCATCCTTCCACTCTTCGCCGCGATAATTCGCTATCGCGGCCTGCAGAGCTTCACGCCCCATGACCGAACAGTGCATTTTTTCCGGCGGCAAGCCTTCCAGTTGATCGGCTATATCCTGATTAGTCACCTTCAGGGCTTCATCCAGCGTCATGCCTTTGATGATTTCGGTCAGCACCGATGAGGAAGCAATGGCTGATCCGCAACCAAAGGTTTGAAAACCCGCTTCGAGGATCACCTCACTGTCATCATCAACCTTCAGGGTCAGCCGTAAGGCATCACCGCAACTGATTGAACCCACTTCGCCTGTCGCATTGGCATCAACGACTGCGCCTGCATTTTTTGGGTTAAAAAAATGCTCTTTTACTTTATCTGAATAGTCCCACATGGTTTAATCCTCGGATTGAGTTTGCTGATGCGTTATGAACAGGTTTTAGTTCCGGTGCCTTCGGCACTGGTATTAAAAGAAGAACCGCAAGCGCAACTTTTAGCCGCATTAGGGTTGGTAAACTTGAATCCTGAACCGTCGATGCTGTCGAGAAAGTCGATGGACATGCCGTCTAGCATCGGCATGCTGCCCGGATCTATAAACACTTTGACCTCGCCGCAATTGATGACGGTGTCTTCCGGCGTATGGCTGCCTTCGAGTTTCAAGCCGTATTGATAACCTGAACAACCGCCATCGGTGACTTCTATCCGTAAACCGGCAGAAGGCGTTTCCGAATTGGCGATAAAGCGGCCGACAGCGTTAATGGCTTTTTCTGTTAATGTAATCATTTTCATGCGCTCCTGAATGTGTGGCATCGTTCTTGTTAATACCTATAGCAACCTGTATGCCATTTCATTGTTAATTTCATTGTTAATTTTATAATTGATTGTTTAATAAAGCCTTAATAAAGAATCGATACAATAAACATGGTATTTCAAACAGGTTTCAAGCACACAAACAGCTGACAATGTAAGCTTTCCTACAAAATAAATGAGGTTTTTGAAATGACAGTAGAAGATTTGGATATAGGCGATGTAGTCTATGCCGCGAAAACGATTACTGATGATGGTTCTATACCCAATGGTGTTGAAGGCGAAATATTGGCCGAAGCAGGAACTCGGGGTGTAATTACCATGATTGGACATGTTGAAGAAGAACCGACTCGTAGCGTTTTTCTGGTGCGCTTTGAAGATAAAGAACGGAACCTGGGTAACCCGATTGGATGCTGGGTTGAGGATTTGGTTGTTGAAGCCAAGCGAGAAGAAATAATCAAGACCCATTAATAGTAGTGTAGAAATGGGGAAAGCCTTTTTCCTTAGGAAGAGAGCTTTAGCCCCTGTTATTAATTTACTCATGAATAAGCAAACTGAAACCGTTCTGAACTACCACAATCGCACCAAACATCGGTTGGAGCGCTACGCGAAGGGCCCGGAATCAATTGATTGGGAAGATCAACCCGATCAATTCCGGCGTTTTTCCGGCTGTGATATCGTTACGCTGCCACAACCGGGTGCTGATCTTCAACCGTTATTTGCCGACCTGGATAACCCGGAAGCAATACCGGCAAAACCGTTGAATCTGGTTAACGTCGGTTTATTGCTGGAATTGGCTTTCGGTCTGTCGGCATGGAAACAATTCGGCCCAAGCCGCTGGGCATTACGCTGCAATCCTTCGAGCGGAAACCTGCACCCGACGGAGGCTTATCTGATTAGTCTGGGCAATGACCACACCCGCTCCCGGCGGGTTAGCGGAATACATACCATCCCTGGCGATAACTTCATTAAATCCGGGGTTTACCACTATATCAGTCACGACCATAGCCTTGAACAACGTTGTCAGTTTTCCGACAATCTTACGGATTCCGGCATACTCATCGGTTTATCGTCAATCCATTGGCGTGAAGCCTGGAAATACGGCGAAAGAGCCTATCGTTATTGCCAGCATGATACAGGGCATGCCCTGGGAGCATTGAGTTATGCGGCGGCGACGCTGGGTTGGTCGGTTGAATTACTGGCTGAATGGTCGGATGACGACATCGCCAGGCTATTAGGGCTTGATCGAGATGATGATTTCAAACAACAGGAACATGAATTTCCCGATATTATTTGCCGGATTAATACCCATGCTGACAGCAGGCCACTGGATACTACAATCAACACGAACACAGATAGCGGCATCAATCCCCCTCTCCCTTCGGGAGAGGGCAGGGGTGAGGGCTTTCAAAATAGCGCAAATTATGACAGTTCGCAGTATCAGGCTCTTTTAAAACATGCACAATCAGGAACCTGGTTCGGCAAAGCCGACAGCCTTCGTGCCTATCATATGTATAAATGGCCGATAATTGATGAAGTCGCCATTGCTGCAAAAAAACCGCGCACTGAAGAACAACAGTGGCAAGCAGTCCGGCAGCACACAATAAAATCAACCTGCGCAAAAACAGCGACGCAAATCATCCGTCAACGCCGCAGTGCCCAACAGTTTGACGGCAAAATGTCTGCGTTGCCACAGGCTGATTTTTACCGGATGCTGGCTGCCGTTTTACCGCCAGCCGCCGTATTCGAGCTATGGCGTTGGCCGCCGAAAATTCACCTGTTCATTTTTGTCCATCGCGTTGAAGGTTTAATCCCCGGCGTATATGCGTTGCCGAGACATAACGATGCACTTGAACCATTGCGAGCAGCAACCCTGACTGATTTCGATTGGCAAAAAGTATCCGAAGAAATACCGCTTTATCATTTGTATTCAGGAGATTGCCGGCAGATTGCCAAGACACTTTCCTGCCATCAACCTATCGCCAGCGACAGCGCCTTCAGTCTGGGAATGGTTGCAGAATTCAGCGAAACCATCGAAGCGGCACCGTGGCTATACCGCCGCTTGTTCTGGGAATGCGGTCTGATAGGTCAGGTGCTCTATCTGGAAGCCGAAGCGGGAGGCTATCGCGGCACCGGTATCGGCTGTTACTTTGATGACAGCATGCATGAGATTTTAGGGTTCAAGGACGAACAATTTCAAAGTCTTTATCATTTTACTGTGGGTAAACCGCTGGAAGATAAACGGCTGGAAACATTACCGGCTTATGGGCATTTATACGACGTAGTGTAGGGTTGAACAGTCTTCACAAGTAAGTCAGGAGGAGTACGGTTTTTTTTTAATTTCGAGTGGGAGCATCCAGCTTGATTCCCTACATAAACTTCAGCCTTAAAGACGAAACTGGCTTCCTCACCATTCCGCGCACCGCATTCGTTGGCCCGACTCCGAATATGGAGCTCGCGATGCATGCCGTCAGTATTGCTATCAGCCGTTATGTCAAAGGGGGTAACACTGTATTAAACTCATTCGTGCCACTTCGTGAAATGTAGTCGAATAGGTCGGGCATGATGTTTATGCCCGACATTCCCAAGCTTCAATAGAGTAACGTAACGTACTTCAGATTTTCCCATATCCGCTTTCGATATTACAAACCAAGAGACCTTTGCTAAGCAAGATTCAAGACGGCGTTGACCAATCCTCCACGGCAAGGCCTGGAACGCGCAGGAACTCGCCGGTGTTGTTGGTGACCAGTGTCGCTTTCAGAGCAAGAGCATGGGCGGCAATGAGGAAATCCAGAGGCCCGATTGGCGTTCCCTGGGTTTGCAAGACTTTGCGTATCGAACCATAAGGCTTTGCTGCGTCCCTGTCGAACGGCATTACCTCGAAATCCAGCAGAAACCGTTCCAATCGTTTGAAATTATCCCCTTGCCGTTTGCTGGCGGCGACCCCGAATTCCAATTCCGCAACCGTGATGGCGGAAAGTCCAACCTGCCTGCGCTCCAGCCCGTCCATCCGTTGCACAATTCGCTCGAAGCCCTGCCGCTGATTGAGGAGAAAAATACAGATGTTGGTATCGAGCAGATAATGACTCATTCGAAGTCCCGTTCTTGCTGCTCAATGGGTTGTTCCCGCTCGATCTCCATCGGCCCTATCTCCTCGAACATGGCCAACAGGGTTTCAGCCTTGTATTTTGTGGGCAACAGGATAACCATGTCACCGACTTTCTTGATGATGACCTCGTCCTCGTCGAAACGGAACTCCTTGGGAAGACGCACGGCCTGACTGTTACCATTGTTAAAAATGCGCGCAGTTTGCATACTGACCTCCTGTAATGTCGTTAAAGTACATCCATAGTATATACAAAAATAATACCGCTCCCGCTTTTATATTGTCTCGTGGATTCAACTCCGAAGTGCAATCCTGGTATTCATGCGGCTTCTTGCAATAAACCGCCACAGATTCACAGATTAAATTTATTTATAATCTGTGAATCTGTGGCAACTGTGACAGTTCTGTAGTCAGCTATAGTGCAGACTACCAAAGGAAAGCGGGAACCCTCAAAATTAGAGTCTTTTTTCAAAGAATCAAAGACCCTAACCCTAACCGTAGGAGGTATTCCCGCCATGAAGAAGCATACGTACAGAGCGCAAAAAGTCAACAACATGAACTGGCAGCAAGTGAACGAACAAACGGCAGGAGAGGCGCTGGTATTGGCGGTTGATGTTGCCAAAGTTCAGCAATACGCCTTACTGACCAATCAGGAACACACACAAACTTGGTTGATGCAATGGAGTCATCTGGAA
>JAGXGJ010000080.1 GCA_024636875.1 Methylococcaceae bacterium
ATTGTTCTATGGTATTGAGGTCGTTTATGTTCATGATAGGTTTCATTCTCTTATCATGAACGAGATTTAAGCGTTTGTCAGACTCATTTTCCGTTAGAAATACGGAACTCCTTCAGACTCATTTAGTATTGGAAGAGGCTTTTTCTTTTCGATGAGCTAGTAAGCTAGTTAATCTCGACAACATGAGGATCATGCATGATAAACAGCTTCAATTCTTTTGTTTTTTCATCCAATTAAGAATAATTCGTAATGCCGCAAGGACAGAGGTAAGTAGTACTGTCCTTTTGTACCATAGATGGTAATTTTCATATTGTCTATCTATTAAAGACTTTTCATATTGTTTTTTATGGTCAACTTCAATAAACATTTTATATTACAATTTTGATATGCCTAGGTATGAAGCATACCCGGTTATACTGCGCTTAGTAGCCATAGTTATGCAATATATTATCTAATTATAGATATATTTTTGAACGCCTGTTTTTGACCGGATGCGGTCTGTCACGAAGGTCGACAAACGACCCAAACCGGTCATCGGCATCCCAATAACTGACTGTCTGGTCCCTTACGGAAAGCGGACATCAGCTCAAGTGAACCAACTAGCATTGCCAACCATAAGCCGACATTGGCACTCATCAAAGACCCAACACTACATTTAAAATAGTGGTATAGCTTCTTAATTTAACACAAGGCAATGTATCACTTAGACCAGAAATATTAACTAGAACCAAAATTTTTCGCCCCCTAATTACATCGCGATTTTTTTATGAAACCAGGGTGGGCAAATTATTGCTGCTATTAAAGACAACAACATCTGGAAACCAATTGGCCGATTTCGACCAGTCGGTTAAATTTGTATTTTGAAACAAGATAACGTTCATAATATGCCGCAACTGCGCAAATCATAACGCCATGACTTTATGGCCCGAAAATGAATCGTTGACGTACCACTATGTACGCCATCGCACAGAAGAGTTTTTGACAATCATCTACCATTGAGTTGTGAGTCATCCATTAAGCTCGTAAAAATTAGTTTAATTTTTTGTCCAGAAAAAAATAACACAAGAACAAACGAAATGTTGTGATCAAACTCAACAGTAACATCCATGAGAAAGTGGCAGAGCACCACGAACAGGCTTCCAAGCATCCACAAGGAAGCCGTCAAGAATTTACGATCCGGGGCGACGATAAAAACTGCAGCACACCACATTTTATATAACCCATGGACATACTGAACAAGCGAGAAGAACAAGAAATGGAAGATAACAAAAAATACGTGGTAACGCACGGTCTTAAATTAATCGGGACCATGATCACAACCAAGTTTTCAGACAAACTCGTGGAGCACTTCAAAAAAATGCCTCAGTTTTCGCCAAGCCGTTCATCTAATGTTGAAATTCTGTAATACCACCCATCAAATCATGTTTGAATGGGATGGCAGTCTTTTAAATCAGCGGACCTCGTAATGCCCTCGATTAAGTCCTCATTGAAAATTATAAGGACATTTTTTACCAAATTAAGAGGTGTGTTGCGGTCAGTCGAGAATTGACCCAATATGGAAACTGGCAACAAAACAGCATTGATATTTTTAAGACAACAAGCTTCAAACCTCACCGAGGTAACTACCCATTGAGATTTTTTGTACCGAAAACAAAAATATCGTCATTCTGCTCCTTAACTTGCCACCTTTTTCACACGCGAAAACAGTGACAAACATTTAGTCATCAACCGGTCATTAACATTACTTAAAATTATGGTGCATATCGGCTTTATAATGAGGAAAATGCCATGTTAAGCCTAACTACTCTACTTGGATTCAATTTCAGATGGCCAGTGATGGTGCCAGGAGAAGCACTGGCATTAACTCTACTCATGGATTTTGTGATACTGGCGACCCTTGAATTTCATGCGCCAAGAGGAAAACTGCCCAAAAAATACTTGCGCCAGTCCTATACAACAAACTTTAGCCTGTTTATTGTTAACAGTATCGCAATGTCGTTAGTGTCGGCTTCATCCTTATTGATACTGGCCGAACATTATTCAGACAAAGGACTGCTTAACAAACTATCAATCCCTATAGGGAAAGCGGTCCTGTCATTTTTATTGCTCGATTTGTTAATGTATCTCTGGCACAAAGCCAGTCATAGTTTTGATCGTCTATGGATGTTTCACAAGGTGCATCACAACGATCCTTATTTGAATATTTCAACAGCCTTTCGCATACATTTCCTAGAGCTTTTCCTCATCTACATCCTGAAAGCGATTTTAATAATCATTTTTGGCATAGAAGCAGCGATGGTGCTAACCAGTGAAGCAGTAATGACCTTTTTTATAATGTTTCATCACACCAATACTTCCTTCATGGGTGAAAAATTACTGGGGTATGTGATTGTCGTTCCCTCTTTGCACCGCACTCACCATTCAACCCAAAGGTGTGAGCATGACAGTAACTATGGCGCTGTTTTATCGCTTTGGGATCGGCTTTTCGGCACGCTGGTAGAGCTGAAACCTGCTGAAATAGGTATCAACGGTGGTTCGCCGCAGGATCTTATAAACCTAATAAAATTCTGTTTTACCCTGCAAACACAGCCATCAGTTCAACCCATTAATCTTGAAGCCATGATCGCTGTGGCCGCTTATTACAAATCAGAAAAGCGTGGCTTTTATCCTGGCAATGACATTCGAGACTGGCTGGAGGCAAAAAGTGAAATCATTACCCTGGTTTACGGAGATATGTCAGTGAAAAATAGCCCTACAGGCAAGCCTCAGTGCAATTATTTTAAATTCATCAACTTAATGAATAATAAAAGCATTCAGGATTTTGAAGAAGTTGTCCATTGTTAAATCTAGGCTTGGTTTAATTTACAACGCTGATTGACATAATGTGGATTCATTTGCATAGAGTTTGGTCCGAAGATATCTTATATTTGCAAATAACCCGGGCCAACAAAATGAATGCAGGACTTGCGATTTATGTCTTCGACCCGTTACACCTGGCTGAGAGCGATTCTACCTCTTAAAAATTGACTAAATGACAACTAACTTACCAACAGGCTTGGACGATCTCTCTCAGAAACGGATAAAAGATCTTTTAAATTATGTTCATCACCTGGGTTCATTAAATCAAAGGCCCTTTTTTAAGGTTGAAGATTACAAGCAGGTAATGATTAGTGAACATCACGCAAAGGGAAAAGTGGGTGTTCAGCATAACATTATTGATAACGAAGGTGAGCCCATTTGGCTGCGTATTGATCGCTTGATACGTAATCCGCCGCCGCCCCCAAACCAGTTGATCGAGGCTTGGATTACAGTCAAGAATGATCCCGATAGCCCCGTTATTGTTCAAGACAAAATCATTAAAACGATGTGGCGGAAAGAGGCAGAAGATTTACTCGGTGCGTCTTCTGTCAGTGAAAGCGATATCAGCGATAATTTGACAGATATTAAATTTAAGGACGTTATTTTTACCTTAAATAATCAACCCGAAATAAAGGCATCGATAGATAGCTATATCAATGAGCAGTGGGCGCTTTGGTCGTCTGAAGAAAAACCAAGAAGAGAAACAATTAAAATTTATGATGCTTTATTCGGGCTTCAACAAGTTATCGAAACACAAGGCGAGGATCAGCCCTTAGAGTTGATCTGGGGATTGGGTGTCAGTCGCTGGCTTTGTGAAGGTTATGGTATCGATCATCCGTTGCTTGAAAAACCCGTTGAGATAGAATTCAATAGTAAAGATGGCGCTATTTTAATCAGACCCAGAAACGTTGAGCCTGCATTAGCCGTTAATGCCTATTTTGCTCTCGGCAATCCCGGCGTTGACGCATTAACAAAATACGCCAAACGCTATTATGCTGAGTTATCTGAAGATATCGAATTTTCACCTTATAGTCATGAAAGCTTTGCGCAGGTATTAAAGCAAGCTGCCATCCATTTAAGCAAAAATGCCGTTTATTGGCCGGATGTTAATCCTGATCAGGAAAATAGAGAGCCTCCGCAAATCAATGAAACTCTGCAAGTAACCGATAGCTGGTGTATTTATGCCAGACCGCGCAGCATAACCAGTTTTATTCAGGATATTGAACGTTTTCAGTCTCATTTTGAGGACAATGCAGCGATTGAATTACCGGCACCGGCACACCGTTTAGTTTCCGAGTTGTCCGATAAAAAACCGGTTTTATTAGACGCTGGATTTTCATCAGAAGGAGGTGAAGTTTCAGATGAATTACCTGATGAGATGAAACTGTTCTTTCCGAAACCCTACAATGATGCTCAGGTTGAGATTATCAAGCGTCTGGAAGTCAGCGATGGTGTTGTCGTTCAGGGTCCTCCTGGAACCGGTAAAACGCATACCATTGCCAATATTATTTGTCATTATCTGGCTACCGGACGCAGTGTTTTGGTGACCTCAAAAGGCGAAGCGGCCCTGATGGTTTTGCAAAAACAAATTCCTAAAGAACTTCAGGAATTAACCATCAGTTTATTGACTAATGAACGCGAAGGTTTCAAGCAACTGGAAGGCGCTGTTCAATTATTGGCTAGCCTGGTCAGCCAAACCAATATCCAGGATTTATCACGCGAAGCTGAAAGCCATGACAACAGAGCCAAACAGTTAAAAAAAGAAATCCAAAACATCGATGCTGAAATACAAGCCTGGGGCTTAAAACAGCTACAACCCATTGCGAAAGAATTGTCAGGTTCGACGGCCTCCATGACGGCGATGGAACTGGCTGAACAGGTTATGGCTGACCAGAAAGATCATACCTGGCTGAAGGATACGTTGGGTTTATCAGAACAATTTAATCCTCAATTTACCGATGCCGACATTGCTGAAATCAGATCTGCAAGACAGCTCTTGGGGAAAGATATTGTCTATATCGGCAAGACTCCTCCAGCCGTAGAGGACTTGCCTAATTCAGCCATGATGGCTGCTATTCATGATGATTTGGCGGCCTCTTTGAGGCTTTCAGAAGATGCAAAATTTGAAAATATACCCCTCCTGGCGGCATCACTGGAGAACTCGGTCGAGCGTGCCAAAGCGTTAATCAAGCCGTTAGCCATCATGGCTGATCTTTTGGATCGGCTTAATGAGACTGAATGGCTAAGAAAACTGTTTAATGCTTGGGTTGGGTTTCACGGTGATGATGAATTCATTCATATAATTCAGGAATTGATTCATCCGTTACCGGGTTTGATCGAAAAGAGAGCCTTTTATGTCAAGACTCTCGTTGAGATCGAGGATCCGGGGCCCTACAAAAATGACATTGATGAAGCGCTGACCAATCTATCAGGAGGCAATAGCGCCTTCGGGCTTTTTAGATTTGGCCACAAAGAAGAAAAAGCCTTGCTGGCGCGCGTGAAAATCGACGGAGAGCCTCCAAGATCACCCGATCAGTGGGAAATTGTAAGAAACTATATGCAATTTCAGGATGATGTAAAAAGATACATGATCAAATGGAATCATATAGGCGAAGAATTATCATTGCCCAAATTAAGCTATGAATACGGTTCAAACGTTAAAGCCTTGCAAGCCACCTATAAAGATATTAACGATGCCAGAAACATTGCCGAAAACATCTGGATTTCATTTAAAAATGAATTATTTGAGCTGTTTCCGCATGGCATCAGTATCAATGACTTACTTTTTAAACGCAGTGAAATTGATAAAACCATCAAGGCTATCGAGCTTAACACTTCCCGTATAACCTTGGGCGCTCAACGTCTTAAACTGGATGATCTGGTCAACAAACTGAAACAATCAGAATCTCCAATCGCACAGGAGATGCTGGAGTTTATTGACAATGGCATTGGCGATACACGCTATACATCCGACAAAGTGATCAAAAAATGGCAGGATTTTATCGCTGAACTAATCCGCTTGAAAACGCTGGTAACACCGATGAACACGGTGGTGAGAATAGCCGACAAGATTGCTCATTCAGGCGCTGAACAATGGGCTAAAGCCTTGGTAGAAACACCGGTAACAGAAGTGCAGGATCCACTGACCCCTTCAACCTGGTTTGATACCTGGCAATGGAAAAGGCGTTCGGAGTACCTGAAAACTATTGATGGCCGCAAAGAACTGGCTGTACTGGCAGAAAAACGCATGTTATTGGATCAGGATTTAAAACGTGCTTTTTCTGATCTGGTCAAGGTTAAAACCTTTATCGGCCTGCATTTGAACATGACCGAGCGCGTCCAGGGCGCATTGATGCGCTTTATCTCGGCGATAGCCAAAATCGGCAAGGGCACGGGGAAACGGGCGCCCCGTCATAAAAGAGACGCTTATCGGGCCATGCAGGATTGTTATGCCGGCGTGCCTTGCTGGATAATGCCCACCTGGCGTATCAGTGAAAGTCTGCCGTCTGAATTTGGTGCCTTTGATTTAGTCATCATTGATGAAGCGTCACAATCCGATATTACCGCCTTGCCCGCTATTTTACGGGCGAAAAAATTATTAATTGTCGGTGATGACAAGCAGGTGAGTCCTACCGCCGGTTTTATTGCGGAAGAAAAGATGCTGCAATTAAAGCATAATTTTTTAAGGGATCAACCTCTATCAGAGCTTCTCTTGCCCGGTGTTTCCATTTATGATTTGGCGAACGCCTCGTTTCCAACTCAGCGCATCTTGCTAAACGAGCATTTCCGCTGTGTGGAACCGATTATTCGCTTCAGCATGCAGTTTTATAATGAAGCGCTAATTCCGCTCAGATTACCCAAGTCTTCGGAACGCCTGGATCCACCCTTGATTGATGTTTATATACCCGATGGAATGCGCGATGAAAATAAAAAAGTCAATACGCTGGAAGTGGATGCCATTGCTGAGGAAATAAAAAACATTGTTGCCGATCCGAAAATGGCAGGTCGCAGCATAGGCGTCATTTCCTTAATTGGCGCACAACAAGCCAAAGCCATTCAAGAAAAATTGCTGTTCGATCTGGGGGAGGATAAATATCAGGCCCACGATATCGCCTGCGGAGATGCAACAGCCTTTCAGGGCAAAGAAAAAGATATTGTGTTTCTTTCAATGGTTGTAGGAGTTGGGCAAGGCGCTGTAATGACCAAGCGTGAAGATGAGCAGCGCTTTAATGTAGCGTTGTCCAGGGCAAGAGACCGCATATATCTTTATCGAAGTATTGAAGCCCAGCATCTGAAAAACAGCAACGACCTCAAATTTAAAGTAATACATCATTTTGCCAATCCAATGCCTATCCAAATCCAAACTAATAACCTGATAGAGTTATGCGAATCCTACTTTGAAAGAGATGTATTCAGTAAATTAACGGCATTGGGTTATAACGTAACACCTCAAGTAAAAGTAGGACCGTTTTCTATTGATATGGTGATAGAGGGGGATCAGGACAGACGGCTGGCTGTTGAGCTGGATGGCGACAAATACCATCCTGCGGAAAAATGGATGGAAGATTGGTCACGGCAACGAACGATGGAACGTGTGGGCTGGAAGTTTTGGCGATGCTGGGGTTCCAGCTACATGCTGGGTCCGGATGCTTGTATGAATGATTTGCTTGCTACATTAAAAGCCATGCAAATTCATCCGTCAGACAGCAAGGCACAATGGACTGTTTTTACTGAACATCGTGTATATAAAACGATAAATAAAGGTTCACTTCAGGAAGAAATGGAAGATGGGTAATGGATAAATATTCCTGTCAAATCAGCCTCTGAAATTTGTTGAAGAGGTTCACAATCGCTATTTCAAAATCCACTTCAATAGTGGGTTTAATTTCTACATAACTCCACTTGCGCGAATGGGTCGGCTGCTGGGAGCGGCCGGCAAGGCTGCGAATCTAGGAGGGTGAAAGTCCCTCTGCCGTCAGTTGCCCAAAACGGACGGTTAGCATATCCCCTGCTCGGCGAGGTAACAGACCGAGATATGCGGGGACGTAAAAGCCATGGCCGCCCTGTGTACTAGAGTTACAGCGGTGGGAGCAATCTGGGTGGCGAGCAAATCTACGGGCCTGAAGATAAACGAATAATTGCAGCCTCGAAAGACCCTCCACACAGAAGTTGCAGTGTGGGTATTGCTAAGCGCCGACCGGTTCAGCAGTCCGGGAAGGCCGTTGTTCTGTGGGAAGAAATGGGTAAGCGCACCACAGGAGCAGCCGGGGTATGGGTTCAAGCACGTAGAGAAAGATTTGTAGAGATAACGCCGGAAAGGGCCTACTTCCAGCAGGGGCTGACAGCAACCTGCAAAGACCCGCCACTAAGGTTTTCCAAGGTGGTGGGAGGATTTAGGATTGACGCATGAGTCCGTATGAGCGATGAAGGCAGAGTAATGTCTGCTGACGGGGTGAGAGACACTCCGGCGCAAGAGGTAACACCTTGAACGTGCAAAGGGGCTCTGGGCACTTGATAGCTTCTTGAGTGACCGGACATGAAGGACCGGTTAACAAGTTATAGAAGCGACCTTGGAAGTAAACCATGGGGTAGAGGGGTGTATGTGTGTCAGCACTTAAGCTTCATATCGAATGGGAAGACAACCGAAGGTAAATCAAGGTCAAAACCGGACCCGGGAAATCTGGCCGTCCGGGATTGCAGGGGGCTTGTGGAAACATGCTGCATGGTCTGATAACCATTTGCCACGAAGTCGGAAACGATGGATACAGTGGAAGTTATTGGCCTAAAACAGGCGTGCGCTACATTTCAATCTCGACACGCAAGCGTTTCTGGATAGCTGTCGTTGATCTTGATGCCGTGTGACTGGCGACTCACGACCAATGGAACTAAACCGCTTACGCGGTAGGGCGGCTGCGATCTAAGCCTGAGGTGATTTGACAGCATGTTGCTGTTTCCAATGTCTATGAAATGAGGTAAACCGCGCAGTGAGAGTCCGCTCCTAACCAAATTGCAGCAGTCGTAATTTTTAATTATCCACTTTTGCCTGTCAAAAGCGCCCCCTCGAAAGCGGCCGCTCACCTGAATAGAATGCAGGGTTACACTTCTTTGTGCGCTACCGTACAGACGATCTTCGGTTTTATCTGTAATATCTCAAGTAGGCGTTAGGAAACTTCATCCCACGCTTTGCTCATGGCTATGTAGTCATGACTAAATAATTATCAGGAGAAAATCATGAACAAAGATCAAGTAAAAGGCAGAGTCGAAGAAGCCAAAGGTAAAGTTAAGGAAGTCACCGGCAAAATACTGAACGACGATGAGATGGAGGTGGAAGGCAATGTCGAAAAAAAAATTGGTAAAGTCAAAGCGGGCTTTGGTGATCTTAAGGACGATATTAAAAAAAGCAAATAAAACGGGCTGCGCAGCTCAGCGCAGCCCTTTCCAGACTAACAGCTCTTCAAGACACTCGTAAATAACTTTATCACAGGATATAAATATGAAAATCACCCACATGAAAACCATCGGTTTATCAGCAATCCTGGCTTTGCTTGTTAGCTCATTTGGCGTTTGTGCTGAAGAAACCAAAGAGGAAACCCATATGAACAAAGACCAAATAAAAGGCCGAGTTGATGAAGCTCGTAGTGCAGACTCTGTCGACAAGCAAAGCGAAGCCTTCAATATCTGCTTACGCGCTACTCAGCGCTTCGAACAACAGGAAAGTGCCAAAGAGACGGGCAAAACTGCGGTAGCGTCGCTATCTGATTCGTGCAAAAAGGATTTGAAACCGCTAACTTATTGGCTTTGCATGGATAAAGAAGCCAATGGGCAAGTCGACTTTAATGTCGCGCATACGCATTGTTCGAAATAAACAAACTAATTTATTGAATTAATTCACTAGGTTTCAGAAATTTTCTCAATAGTTATTATTGAGCCGGGCAACCAGATAACAGAATGCCTAGTAGCTGAGCGACATTTATTGCTATTTATACAGTATCTGAGTATGCAGGATCCAAACGAGTCAGCGCCTCGTAGAATCAATTCTCTCAGTGGAAGAGGAGCATGTAGAGGACCTGGAGGAATTGCTCAGTTGATGCCCCTTCAATAGATGGATACAAGCCGATCCATCTATTGAAGGAGAGGCCTACCCTAAACTACGCTTGACGCCCCACTCGGCTAAACGGTTCACTAAAAAATCACTGACGTTTTCATTCATGACATATCCTGGTCCTCGAGTAGACAGTCTGAATGTCCACATTTGCACGGGCCATCGTCTTGTTGTTTCTCGCAAATAACACAACAGTATTTATCGCCCGTCTTTACTTGGCAATGACAGCCAGGATGAGCGCAATAAGTTATGTTGTCTTGATCCGCCAAGTTGCTTGTTGATGTTGTCATATCATTTTCCCGAGAAAAATTTCCAATAGTTAAAAAAATCAGATGGCTTATTTATTTCCTCATCTGTAAAGGAGCGATCACTCTATTGTGGCGATTTCCCGCTCGAATTCGACTTCAGTGCGAAGACCCTCGATATCCCGGTTAATCACGGCGACTGCTAATTTTCTGCCGCCGCGTCGATAAGTGATCGTGCAATCGCGCGCGTCAAGTTGCCCGTCTATCTCGACTTGATCCCAGCGCTCGGCGTGACCCACATAAGCGATGCCAAAGTCGTACTGCCGGGTCCAAAAGAATGGAACGGCATCGAAACGTTCCCGCCACCCCAATATGTTGCGCGCGGCAGTCTGCCCCTGACGC
>JAGXGJ010000081.1 GCA_024636875.1 Methylococcaceae bacterium
CGCATATTCACTTCCCCCTTTGGAAAAGGGGGATTGAGGGGGATTTATTTAAAAAATCTCCCCTAACCCCTCTTTTTCAAAGAGGGGGACTGAATAGCTACTCCAGTTTTATCCGTCATAATTAAAATGACGAACTACTAGCCTTCTAAAAGCTCCTTGGTTTTGGCCATAATGCCTGCCGGATCAATACCTTGATGAGGGTATTGTTCCCACAGGCCGCCACAACCTTCTTTGTGAGTGCCAATGTGCGCATATTTCGGTGTAAATCCACGTTCCAACAGCCATGAGCCAAAGCGGCTGCCCAGACCCGTCTTGCGATTAAAAGCTTCAACCACCAATACCATCGGTGAATTGCCACAAACCGCCATCATGTCCTCATCGATTACATTCAAGGTTGGTTTGTTGATCAAACCTACATCAATGCCTTCCTGTTTCAGACGTTCTACGGCGTCCAGGGCTCGGTACAACGCTTCGCCGAAGCTGACAATATAACCTTGGGTCCCTTCACGGATAATTTCGTCTTTGCCGGAGACAAATTTATAATTGCCGCCAAAGTACTCATCGCCGTCAGCATCCAGAATAGTCGGTACTTTTGAGCGAGTCGAGAAGACAAAACGCAAACCTGGATCAAAGAAAATAGTTTCAAGGCAGGCTTTCATTTGCAGCGGATCAGCCGGAAAGTAAAGATTAGTCGCATAACCATCGCTTAAGCCATTATCTGCAAACATATTGTTCAAACCAAAATGGCAGGTATTGTCAGCCATGTCGTCTATGCCAGAATGCGAGAAATGACTGAGTACGTTGGAATTATTCAAACGCGCCATCGTGATCTCGGAAATACACATCTCCAGAAAGGCGCTGAAAGTACCAAAAATACCCTGCTTGCCTTTTTCCATCCCGAAACCGGCTGCCGCGGAAAAGTTGCTGCGCTCCATAATCCCGGAAGAAATAAATATTTCAGGATAAGCATTGTGAATCTTGATCAGACCGCAGGAACCTTCTAGGTCACTGTCTACGACCCGAACTCTGTCGAAGCGGTCGGCAGCGCTCATCCGGCCCAGAATCGCAACTGCTGCATCACCAAACACATTGCGGTTGGCATCCCACTTATCGCTGGAGCCCAGGAATACCGCATCATTTTTTGGCGCTTTAATTGTTTTCAGGTGGTCTGCCGCCGCTTGTTGACCGCGAGACTCCAAATACTCGAGAGCCACTTTTACAGAGACCACATCATGGCCATGAGTCGAACCCTCCAGGCCGACAATACCCGGACACATCTGGCGATGGTTAATCACAGCAACCGGGCCATCGGTATTGATGGCTGTGCAGATTCGTTTATACAGATCATCAATATCTTCGCCGTCGCCTTCCAATACTGTCAAGCCCTGGCCAGCCAGGGTTTTAGCAGTCGAACAGCCGGGCAGATAATGTGACGGATGACCTGCAATGGTGACGTTATTATCGTCAATAAGCAGCTTGACATTCAGATTTTGAGCGACGGCAAAGCGTGCGGCTTCAGCGTCATTACCTTCCTGCTGGGAACCATCAGAACCCAGGCAAAACAATACTTTATGTGGATTGGCTACAGCTACGCCATTGACATAGGGCCACATGTGACCCAGGCGTCCCGAACTGAATTTGACGCCCGGAGTAAAACCCAGCTCAGGGTGACCCGGCAAATGAGAATGCGCGGCGCGGTATTCCATCAGACGCTCAGCCGGCAGATCACCGTTCAGAGTAGACATCAGATATTGAGTAGCTACGCGGTGTCCGGCTTCATCAAAAAATATAGGCAGGAATTTACTAGCTGAACCACGAAATAAAGCGTCCATAATCATCACTTCCGGCACGGTATCGTAAGGGCCGCCAGTATGTCCACCTACGCCTCTGGCGGCGCCAGTAGCCGTAAAGAAGACAATAGCATCCCGACAAAGTTGAATATTGGCTTTGAGACTGGCTCTTTGTCTGTCGGTAAGAGTAGAAACACTGGGATCAAGCGTTATGCGCTGATAGGCGTCAAGATCGATCGGGAATTTAGACATAGTTAGCTTCTCGTAGTTAAGGTTTTATTATGCTCACAAGTATCAGGTCCGCTAAACAAGTTCGAAAAAGCAAGTTACCGGTATTCCGGGATTAGCTGTTTTCCAGGTCTCGTTCATTTATGAGTTAAAATACTATGAGCGTTCTTTATATAAATTTATATGGATAGGAATTATCATGGCTATTTTTTAACCTATCCTGAGGAAGATTACACCTTGTAGTTTGCAGTCCGCAAGATATTTTAATAAAGATTAATTCCAGTATATTTTATATGGATTTGCCAGCGTTTGTCTGCCCGACATTTTAATGATTATTCAGCTAAGTAAATGCTATTTCCTGCGGCAGGATGGGTAAAAAATCCCGCTTACCCTGCACAACTTTACGGCATCAGACCTTGATAGGAGCCAAAGTTGGTAAAGCGACCTTTGTAATACCCTCACCCTAACCCTCTCCCAAAGGGAGAGGGGACTTTGTGTCGCTTTACCAACGCCGGACTCTATATCAGGAAGACCTGTATAAACTAATGCAGTCCTGCGTTTTTTCACCATAAAAATCTGCACTTATCCATAGTTCGCCAACGGCGGCAAGCCTGTCGTCCAGATAAACCAGAGGCATGGACTCTCTTTCCCAAGGCGGAACGCCCGCCTCCTGAAACAGCTTTTTCAGGGCATGATGGCCGTTTCGCCCCGGCAAACGGATTTTTTCCCCACCGCGGCGAAATCGCACAGTAACAATGGCATTCTGCCACCGTTCACGGCATATCCCGGCCGATGACAGCACACAAGACAGCGTTTGATGGCTGGATACCCTTACCGATGTTTGCCCCGCAGGCCAAACACTCGCCTGCAATATTTCCGGTGCGGCTGATTTCAGACAATACAATTTATCCCGGTAGCGGCGTACACAATAGCCCTGCCCTGATAATACCGGATCACTGCCTGCTCTTGCCTCGACCACTTCAGACAGCAGGCGGTTAACAAAGGCCTGTGCAGGCATTTTCAAGTCCAGACGTTGAAACCAATGCCTGATGACAAGTTGTTGCCGAGAGTTTTTGTATAACTTCAACTTGCCTATGCACAACGTCTTATCCGTTGAATTAAAAACGGACAAAAAAAGTTCTTCAGCGGCTTCAGAGACTAGAACCTGCGCATCAGCGCAATGCCCTGCCGAGCGTGCAACGGTTTTATCACAGACCGGCCAGCGTTGTTTTAATAACGGTATAACCGCATTGCGTAAAAAGTTGCGGTCATAATTGTTGCTTTCATTACTGGGATCTTCAACCCAGTCCAGTGCGTGCGCCAGAGCATAATCATTAATCGCAAGCTTGGAAATATTTAACAATGGCCTCAACAGCACACCCCGGCCAAACGCCATACTCTCAGGCATTCCGGACAAGCCTGGCAAACCGCTGCCCCGAAATAATTGCAACAAAACGGTTTCCAGCTGATCTTCCCTGTGCTGGGCAACCAGCAGCGCATCGTTTTCATCGATTAATGGCTTTAAAGCGCTATAACGGGCATTCCTGGCCGCTTCTTCCGGACTTTCTCCCGGAATTGCAACGGCATTAACCCGCAGCAGTTTAAAATCAACTCCCAGGTTTTGCGCTGTTTTTTCGCAATGTTGAGCCCAGGATTCCGCTTCCGCCTGCAAACCATGATGCACATAAACAGCGGTAATCTTGTCTTTCAGCGTTGTTATTCCAGCGCACAAGTGCAATAAAACATGTGAATCCACGCCGCCGCTGTAGCCGATATAAATGTGCCGGATTGTTTTGAACCGGGATAATGCTGATTCTATGGTTTGTGGTGAAAGCAACATACTCATTTAAGGTGCACTGTAAAAAGAGTTTTCAATACGGATGCGAGCCGGGTGGGTGTGGGAGCGACGCCTACGTCGCGACTGGAACGAACATTAAAATAACTTTGCATCTTACTCTCCCTCCATAAGTATCCACACAACTTTTCTGCATAGTAAAAACAATGGGTTGCAACAGTGTCAAGCTCCCTCTCCTGCTGGAGAGGGCTGGGGAGAGGAGAATAAAATCAACAGGTTATATTCCCCTCATCCCAACCCCTTCGACACCGCTCAGGGCAGGCTTCTCCCTCAAGGGAGAAGGAGCACCCTCTTGTGTCGATACCCATGCTCTCCCTCCGGGAGGGTTTGAGAGAGGGGATCTGATACTCAAATTAATTCATGCACGCTTTTAATCGCGACGTAGGCGTCGCTCCCACGATGTGCATATAAACCAATCTACGAAACTACTCTATCCAGGTTTAATAACCGTATAAAATAATTGTATTTAGCTATAATACCACGCTTTTCTGAAACCCGCTGATACAGGCAGACCTTATGACAATAACAACTGACACTATAGCAAAATTGCAAAGCTATTTTGAAACCAAAATCACCCGGATAAAATCCAGCGAATACTATCAACAGCTGTTAGCCATGCCGCCCCTGAAACGCTGGGCGACTGTAGCTGGTCTATTTTTATTATCCCAGCTGGTGGTTTTCGGAAGTTTATATCTGATTTTTGGCAAGATTGTCGTTATCGGTTTTTTCGCCAGCATACTGGCCGGATTAGCCACAGGCCTGGGCGCATTACCCGCCCTGTTTTTCAAGGATATCTCGAAAAACCTGTTCAACAGCATGTTGGGCGCGGCAGCTGGCGTAATGCTGGCAGCGACTGCATTCTCCCTGCTGGTTCCCGGCATGGCATACGGCAATTTAGTCTGGCCAGGCAAAGGCATCTATATCGTTTCTCTTGGCATGCTGATTGGAGCTGTGTTTCTGCATTACGCAGACCGCCAGCTTCCGCATATCCATTTTGATTCGATTTCAGATGTTCATCTGACTTCTCTAAAAAAGGTCTGGCTGTTTATCATTGCCATCACCATCCACAACTTTCCCGAAGGCATGTCTGTGGGCGTCAGTTTTGGTTCGGGAGAGATGAAAAACGGTATCGTTCTGGCAGTTGCCATTGCCTTGCAAAATATTCCTGAGGGTCTGGCCGTTGCCCTGCCCCTGGTTGGTTTGGGCTATAACAAATGGAGAGCGGTAGGTATCGCCACATTAACCGGCCTGGTTGAACCTGTCGGCGGTTTGCTTGGCATCACCATGGTTACTATCTTTCAGCCCATTCTGCCGATTGCGATGGGCTTTGCTGCGGGAGCCATGCTTTTTGTTATTAGTGAAGAAATTATCCCGGAAACTCATTCTGAAGGACGTTCGCGCTATGCAACCTTCGCCTTGATGGTCGGTTTCATCATCATGATGGTTTTAGACAACATGCTGGGCTAATATTTACATCAATGACTGACCGGCTAGCCGTCTATCAATTTGTTCATACCATAAAAAAAGCACGTCATACCGGCATGGATGTGATTGGAGCGTAACGGCTAAAATTACACTCGCGTTTCCAGGGACAACAATCAATGCCGTTATAGAGTCCGACGTTGGTAAAGCGGCACAAAGTCCCCTCTCCCTTTGGGAGAGGGTTTGGGTGAGGGTATTTCAAAGGTCGCTTTACCAACCTTGGCTCCTGTATATGCAATTTAAGAGCTAATCCTTCACAGCCAGCACCGAAAAATAGCCCTCTCCAAAGGGAGAGGACTTTTTACGCATACCTAATGTTGTGCATAGATTAGCCCCCAAGGAGAGGAAATTTACCGCCATAACTTAACGTTTTTGAAAAACAACAATGAATACACTTCAACACTGTTTTCAGCAGTTTTTAACGTTCCTGAATACAATCAATGTTTCCGAAGCCCTTCATAACTATTTACAACAGTTTTTATCGCTACTGACCGCAGGCAATATTGCCGGGTTATCGGCCACGGCAGCGACCAGTTATGCCCTGATTGCAGCCGCAGAAATTGGCGATAAAAGCCAATTGGTTTGCATGACGCTGGCATCAAGACACAGAGCCATGCCGGTGATGCTGGGCGCTATCGCTGCCTTTGCCTTTTTAAATACCCTGGCCGTTGTTTTTGGCGTGGCCATCGCCTCTTGGCTGCCGGAATACATCGTAGCGGCAACTGTCGCCTTCCTGTTTGCGGCCTTCGGGATCCATTCCTTGCGTGTACAAGAGGATGATGACGATGTGGAGATTAAGGAAAAAAGCGGCCACGGAATTTTCTTTACCACTTTTTTATTGATTACCGTAGCTGAATTCGGTGACAAAACCCAACTGGCTGTTGTCGCTTTAAGCAGCACCGCCGTACCGATTGCTGTATGGCTGGGTTCAACAGCGGCTCTCGCCTCAACATCAGCCTTGGGGATTCTGGCCGGCCGCACAATTTTACAAAAAGTCCCTTTAGTGTTATTGCATAAAATCAGCGGCACCATTTTCCTGATTCTGTCAGCGTTTGCCACTTACCGGGCTTATGTCAGCTACACCGGCTTGTAACAGCTCATCACTTTCGAATTCAACCTGAAAATCGCAATTGAAACATGTGGAAGCCGTTCGTGCTGTGCCTTCGACCAGCACAGGACGAATGGATTTCTAAATGCTCAACTGATTGTTAACCTTATGGGAGTTGAATTTTCAATTATCTTTACTATGATTGATTTGACATTATATTTTTTTGGCAAAGTTGCAAATCAGGAGTGACCCCTAACAAGGCAAGCCATTCATTTAGGATGAAAATAAGTTCCTTTTCATAACATTCCACACTTTTAAAAAATGAAAACAATACATATTGCAGTTTTTGATAATGACAGGTGTTTTTTATCCCTGTTGAAAGGATACTGTTATGCAAACCATATTGAGATGACAGAGTCCGGCTTCAACAGGGATGGAATTAATAAACTGGAACAAATAAAACCGGATTTAATCATTATTTCGCTCGATTTAATAAGCACCTCAAATAAGTGCCTTGAAACAGATTTGTTAATGCGGATTGTTTTAAGAAATCAGTTAACAATCTGCGGCTTAAATAAAAGCCCAACTGACAGTATCTCAACCGGGTTATCAGAGTGGATCGATGTGATTATCAATGATCCATTCGATATCAGCGAGATTGACAGATACCTTAAAAAAACTTTTTATTTATTGAACATTGTCTTGACCGAGAAAAGAAGGGGCGAGAATAGGCGTTCTGATACAGAAAGAAGAAGAGCTGGATTAAACGGTAATGGTGGCGAAAGTTATAAAGAAACCAAAGTTCCGGGTAATCAGCATAAAGCCGAAAATCCGGCATTTAAAAACATCCAAATTGATCAACGCAGCAAATGTGTGATATTGAAAGGAAAAAAAGTCTTTCTGACACCCAAGGAATTTGAGCTGATTGAGCTGCTGCTAACGGATGTTGACCGCACTTTTATGACTGATGAAATCATAAATCATCTTTGGCCTGATAATAAACGGGCAACCAAATCGGATCTTTATCAATACATGCACTTGTTAAGAAAAAAAATAGAAGAAGATCCTAACAATCCGCAATGGATTATGACCGTCAAAGGGTTTGGGTACAGGCTGAATATAGATGAAGCTGAGGAAATGCATCAGAAGATACTTGGGCGCCAGATCGAACCAGTAACTTAGCAACGTGCATGAAATAACTTGCACATCTGCAGGGGCGAATTCATTCGCCCCTTCACTGTTTTATTGGCGAGTTTATTTCGTGCTCGTTCCTCAGGTATTCGACCTATAGAGTCCGACGTTGGTAAAGCGACACAAAGTCCCCTCTCCCTTTGGGAGAGGGTTAGGGTGAGGGTATTACAAAGGTCGCTTTACCAACTTTGGCTCCTATAATGACCACAGCAACAACATGTGGAAGCCGCTCATGTTGAGCCTTGACGAAGCATGAACGGCTTACGAAACTCACCGAACAGACAAAAAATCAGACTTGAGTTCTTTAACTGACATCTAAATTAAAGGATTCTTTGACAATGTATAGACTTCAGTGTTTTAATTAAAACTCTAACGTCTAAACTATGAGGCACCATAATGAATATAACCATTGATACAGCAATACTCTTACTGATTGCGGCTGAATTGGCTTTTATTTACATGAAAGTCAGCGGCGGCAAAGAATAAATCCTGGTTTGAAAGATAAAGCAGCCTAGTTAAAAACTAAAAAATATTTTTTTTGTATAATTCGATAACTTTTCAAAATTAGGCTGCTTTGTTTTTGCCTCAACAAACTGATAAACACCCAAGCCCTGTCCTGAGTGTAGTCGTAAGGGATGGCATATTGAAACTACATCCCTGTGACCTGATTACCGACACAAATCTGTCTGGAACAGATTTGCATTTACCTGAAGGGCGTCAGGCAGGATAGCCTGACGTGATTCCATGCCGGTATGACGATTTCTGCAAACATCTGAAGATTCTAGCTAATCAGGAAAACCTGAGCGTGACGGGGTTTGCAACCCCGTCACTCACGTTTTGCAGGTTACAGGAGTATTTAAACGTTTCAGACGGGGTTGCAAACCCCGTCCGGCGTGGATTTAGGCAGAGGCAATATAAAGAAACATCAACAAGACATCCCTTTTCTTATTTAAAATATAAAGCAAATTCTGTTATTTGCCTATAAGCGTGACGGGGTTTGCAACCCCGTTACTCACGTTTTGCTGGTTACAAGAGTATTTAAACGTTTCAGACGGGGTTGCAAACCCCGTCCGGCGTGGATTTGCATTTACCTGCAGGGCGTCAGGCAGGATAGCCTGACGTGATTCCATGCCGGTATAACGATTTCTGCAAACATCTGAAGATTCTAGCTAATCAGGAAAACCTGAGCGTGACGGGGTTTGCTTTCCTGATTAGCTAGAATC
>JAGXGJ010000082.1 GCA_024636875.1 Methylococcaceae bacterium
ACTCTCTGGTGAATTCATCGTTTGTTTCCTTATCTTTTGAACTTTAGGCGGTTCACGGATAGGGAGACTCTCGATGATTCCCGTAATTGTCAAACTTTGTGAGTCCCCCAGCAGAGCTGGGGGTTTACTTATGATTAATTAGCGCGGAGTGTCAGATTTTTCGGATGGATCGACTTCTGGTTGCAACTTGCCCTCGCTTTCGTTTCAGGACTCCTCCTGATCTTTGCCACATCCGGTCAAACCTTCAGTCCCGGTGCAAATGGATTAGGCGACGGCATGTTTTGGGCTCATTACGCGTTTATCATGATTTTGTTAACACTCCCGATAGCTTTTTATTACACTCGAGCAGCAAAAAAAATTGCCTCGACTCCGAATACCTATATCAATCCAGAAAGAAAAATGTCTTTCTGGATTCTCGGCTTGGGAATAATTGCCGGCAGCTTGGGATTGCTACTCTCCCTCGCTGGCGTGGGGGCAAGCATTTCGCTGCTGATCGCAAAAACCGTTTCACAACCACCGGGCATTGCGATCACCGATCCCACCCGAATTATCAGGGCGCTCGATGTCTTTATACTGCTCGTTAATTTCAATTTACTCATGGCGCATTTTATCGGTACGAGTATTTCTGTCTGGCTCGCAATTAAAGCTTCAGAATCCCGCTTCGAGTACCTAAAAATTACAAGCAGTGGTTCGAAAAGCGAATTATCAGAAATAAACCCCCATTAAGGACGGCGTTGCGAACCGTAAAGAAAAAATCACGTCGATACCGTCTTAAAAGCTAAAAACGTCTGGTTAGCCAATAAGCAGAAGGTTAAAATAGCGCCCAAACGCCTTTTCACTTTTTTAAACGCACCTTCAAACGCATCAGACGGAATCATCGCATGAAAATAATTTCCTGGAATGTCAACGGCATTCGCTCGGTACAAAGCAAAGGCTTTGCCGAAACGCTCGCCCGGCTCGATGCCGACTGCATTCTGCTACAGGAAACCAAGGCCCAGCCTGATCAGATTGACAAGGCCCTGGAGGGCATCGACGGCTACCACATTCATTCCAACTGCGCCGAACGCAAGGGCTATGCCGGCGTCACGATTTTGTCCAGGCAGGCGCCGCTGCAAATCATCAACGATATCGGCATTGCCGAGCATGACCGCGTGATGGTGACAAACGCCCCGCTTTTTTTCAGGTAGCGAAATTGCCTATCGAAGACTGGACAATTTAACTAATTGGTAAGGTGGGCATATGCTTTTCGTACCCACGCGGAATGGAGTCGTGATAATAGTTAAATGGTGGGCAAAAAAAGCCTGCCCACCCTGCTGACCCATTTTTTATATTTGTAAAAAAATATAATATTCGGTATAACCCAAAAACGATCATTAGTTTTATCTGGTCAAAAACGTGTAAAGCGTTCAATAACTGTTAAGTAAGAGGGTTTTGGAATGAATATGCTCTATCTGGTTTTTATCGGTACTTTATTTGCTTCTTTTAGTGTTTTTGCTGATGTCCAAGGTATCAGAAATAAAATTGACTCCCAGACTGAACCTCCGTTAGCGCCCAGTGCGGAAGACTACAAAAATGCTAAAGGGGAATTGCCAACAGTGGATTCGGTACCGCCATCGGCTTATGATAATAACGTACCGCCGACGACGGCGACAAAAAAAGGGAGTGATGCCGGACAGGCTCCGAGCGTAAAGTATAAAGGCAAACCGGCGAAGCTCTACGATTCCGAAGCGCCGGTTCAGGAGCCGACTACGCAGGAAAAATAGACCTCAAGCCAGTGGTCGAGAGGTTCAAAAAAGCCCGGTTTAACCGGGCTTTTTTATGACGTAAGTTATAAGTGCATTAACATGCCCAAGGATACCTTGAGCAGGTATTGTTCAGTAAAGTTTGAAACCGGCTGTCGAATTGGCTTCCGCCTTGCCTCATTAGTGAGGTATCGATAGCTCCGTATGATACAACAGATACCAGCCGGTTTGGATTGTGCTCCCAACCGGAGGCTACCCCTGTGTAATCCTGCCGTAGATTGTGCACAATAGCGCCGCCGCTTGACCCTCCTGTCATATCAGAACCAAATACACCGGTATTGCCACCGCCTTGATTGACATTGCTGTCCACCCGATGGTTAACGCTACCACTGTCTAAATTATTTGGATAACCTAGTGTAGTAACATGATGGCCAATCATGGATGGATATTGCCAACCTAACCAACCGGTATAGTCACCAATACGCCGACCTGAAGCATTCTTATTGAAAACGATAACGGCGTAGTCGGCATCATTTGGAACGCCTCCGCCACCACTATACCAAGTGCCTGTGGTATTGGCGAAAGCCCAATTTGTCCAGATTCCATAGGGCGCAGTTCCGTTTCGATAGCCAGGTGCGAATTGGAAGTTGGAATACCATCCACTACCAGCGTTATTGCCGGAGTGTACACAGTGGCCAGCAGTAACAACGATTCCAGGCTTCACCATGCTGCCGGAGCAGACCTTCCAAATACCATTAATGGTAAACCAGATTTTGCCGGTAGTGCTGATGGGGTATGTGGTATCGCTGGCTTGTGGGAATACTCTGGACGAGGTGAATTGAAGTCCGTTTCCCCCTGCTGCCTGGGGTATGGCCTGCGCATCTTGATCTTGAGCCTGTGAATCCTGAGGAAATAGAGTGGGATTAAAAAGAGTTTTCGCCTTGCCTCTATATTTTATTCGAGGTTCGTGTCCATCTCCGCTAACCACTTGCGTTGGTCCGCTTTGCAGCACATTATTATCGAATGCAGAAGCTGGAAGAGAATCTACCATTGGCATCTCGCTTTTAGCAGTAGCATAGTCCTCTGAATTCGGAGTCTGTATCATCTCAACTTGAGAGCTCTCGTCACTGGTAATGCCGTCAACATCAGCAAATGCAATGTGTGAAGTAAATAGCGAAAAAGATAAAGTAGCTCCAATTGCAGAGAGCAGGGCTGTATTTTTATTAAATTTCATGGTTTGTTCCTCATAATTAAAATATATAGCGTCAAACCTGTCGCTAGATTTAGATAGATTCCTGGGCTTTTGGAGTCGTCCACAGCTTATTGCCAAAAGACCAGAACCTTAGCGAATGAGTTCTACCGCGTAAACCAACCTGACTAGAATCGTATGGTTAATATAAACCGGACAGTAAACATAATCAGCTTAGGTACTTTGTTCCAATGTTGGGCGATTGATAAAAAGGGTCAAATGTGAAACATTGAAACTGGCTATAATTTAACTATTTTTGAGAAAAATGTTTGTGGCATAATTCACTAGAAGAATATGATATATTTTATATTTTTATGCCTTTATTTCACTACTTTAAGACAATATTGTTTATCAAAATAATAAAGCAATGGATATTTCGTTCTCCGATTTACTGGCCTATATGGATGTATTTATTTTCTTTATGAGAGCAATAGATGATACTGTATCAAAAAAAGGTGGGCTTGCCTAACAACACTAATTTGCCTCTAAGTGAAGAAGCACACGTACGGCGTCTAAAACAACATTGCCGTTCTAATCAACAAACAGGTAAGTTTTCACATTAACATCTTCTTCTACAATTCCTCTGTAAAGCAAACCCTTCTAGGAGGCTGTCCGAGAACTAACATGCCTGTCAGTGGCTATCAATATGTAGTGTTTTTTAATTCTTTCGAGGCACTATATATAGTAGGCGAATTAGTTAAACGTTAGCTCTCGGACAAGCTCCTAGTCATAATTGAAATTACACCTTCGTAAACGCCATATCAAGGGTCCAGACGAAACGTCTGGTTAGTCAAAAAGCATAAGTTTACAATAGCGCCCAAGCGCATTTTCACTATTGAAGACACAACTTTAAACACATCAGACGGAATCATCGTATGAAAATAATTTCCTGGAATGTCAACGGTATTCGTTCGGTTCAAAGCAAAGGCTTTGCCGAAACGCTCGCCTGGCTCGATGCCGACTGCATTCTGCTACAGGAAACCAAGGCCCAGCCTGATCAGATTGACAAGGCCCTGGAGGGCATCGACGGCTACCATATTTATTCCAACTGCGCCGAACGCAAGGGCTATGCCGGCGTCACGATTTTGTCCAGGCAGGCGCCGCTGCAAATCATCAACGATATCGGCATTGCTGAACATGACCAGGAAGGCCGCGTGATCGTCGCTGAATTCGAACAGTTTTTTCTGCTCAACGTCTATGTGCCCAATTCGGGCGAGGAATTGGCCCGACTGAATTACCGAAAAATTTGGGATACTGAGTTTCTGGCCTATTGTCAGCAACTGCAAAGCAAAAAACCGCTGATCATCGGCGGCGATTTCAATGTCGCGCATCGGGAAATCGATATCGCCCGTCCTAAGCCGAACTACAATAAATCGGCCGGCTATACCCAGGTTGAAATAGACGGCTTCAGCCGTTTTCTCGATACCGGACTGGTCGACACCTTCCGGCATTTCCATCCGGACACCGTCGCCTACAGCTGGTGGAGTTTCCGCGCCGGCGCCAGAGCAAGAAACGTCGGCTGGCGAATCGATTACATGTTGACCAGCACAGCGCTGGCCGGTAAAGTCAAACGGGCCTTTATTCTGCCGGATACTACCGGATCTGACCATTGTCCGGTCGGCATCGAGATTGATTGTTAAGCTCAAGGAATCCGATGTCTGAACGCGAACAACTCATGCGCGACCACCGCGCCGCATTGGCGAATTGCAGTAAATGCCCAGCGATGATTGGCCCGGTTGTAAGCGGGAGCCCGGTACTATCATCGATTTTACTGATCGGCCAGGCGCCCGGCGATAAGGAAGGGGGCTTTGGCAAACCCTTTGCCTGGACGGCCGGTAAAACACTGTTCAAATGGTTCGAGCGCATCGGGCTTGGGGAAGAGGCTTTTCGGCAGCATATTTACATGGCTGCGGTGTGCCGATGCTTTCCGGGTAAAAATCTCAAGAGCGGCGATCGTGTGCCAAGTCCGGCCGAAATTGAAAACTGCGGGGACTGGCTGCAAGCTGAAATCGATTTACTTAAACCCGATCTGATCCTGCCGGTCGGCAAACTGGCGATCAGCCAATTGCTGCCGGTAAAAAAACTGAACGATGTGGTCGGCAAACTTCACCCGGTCACCTTTCACGGCCACCGCACCGAAGCGATCCCCCTGCCCCATCCGTCCGGCGCGTCGACCTGGCATCGGACCGAACCAGGCCGCGCACTGCTGGAATCGGCACTGACGATCCTGCAACAGCACCCGGCCTGGCAACAAGTTTGCAAAGCAAGTTAATCGTCAAATTATGAAAGTTCACCACGAAGGTAAATAAGGCTTGATACATGTCGCAACAGTACCTTTTGACAAAGTCATTTTGTTATACAACCTCGTGTTCTTCATGTCCTTCGTGGTGATTTCTCTTATCAACTGGCATTAGGAGCAGCCGATGTCTGAACATTTAGATTCCCCCGTAACCCGGCAACTGCATACGCTTGGGGTAAATTATGAAGCGATCGGGATACCGCTCGATCCCGATAAAAAACCTGTCCGGTCTCTGGAAGAACTGCTTGCAGGACAAAACCGGAATTCTGGGCAAATTGTGCGCAGCCTGGTGTTTCGGACCGGTTCTGGCGGCTTCATTCTGTTGGCTGTAGCCGGTGGCGGTAAGGCGGACTGGAGCATGCTGCGCAAACATCTGAACGAACGCCGTTTGACGATGGCTCAGCCTGAGGAAGTATTGGCAGCGACCGGCTTCCCGATCGGCGCAGTGCCGCCTGTCGCCCTGCCCGAGTCAGTTCGCATCCTGGTGGATGCAGGCGTTTTTGAATTTGAACGGGTAGTCATCGGCAGCGGTGTATTGGGCTACGCTCTGGATGTAGCCAGTACCGGTTTGCGCCAGGCATTGGCAGAGGCGGAAATCGGACTGTTTGTTAAACAGTGAATGCTCTTTAGGGTCAAGTTGTTCGGGAGGATGGTCAAGCCAGTAAAATCACACTGGGCTTGTCTCCAGTTCCTTCGCGCAGCGTCGCGAAATGTGATGCTTTCATGGCATGGGTATTTTGTTGGTTTATTGTGAGGTACTAAGCCCGACAATTCGGCTCATAAAATGTTGGGGTTTTGTACCTCACCGCGAACCAGTAAAAACCTATACTCTCAGCAACGCTTTAGCCATTCTTTCCGAAAGTTGTGCTTCGACAAATTGCGGCTCGTTGGGTGGGTAAAGTTCAACTTCATCCAGTTCAAAATTATATTCTTTGCCTAATGCAATCAGTTCTCTGATTTTTTGTACCGCTAACAGCTTCTCTTTTAATTCAGGATCTGTTTTGGCTTGTTCAGAAAATGCTTTTATTTGCGCAATTGACATAGTGTTTACTCCTAACTATTTAAAAATGTGCTTTGTCTTGCAAAGCAGTTGATGAAAAATAAATTTTTTTGCTACACGCTATAAGGCGTATTGATCCAGTCTTTAAGAACCGCGACATCACGTTCGGGCAAATAGGAAAAATCGCCGCTGACATCCTTAAAAACAGCTACGCCGCTGTCCGTAGAAACCAGTTTGCCTTTAACCATATAAAAGAACCAGGCAAAAGGATAACCGGCGTGACGATCAAAGCGGGTTAACAGCTGTTGCAGCGAGACGCCTTTTTTGCCATGGATACCTTCCAGGTGCGGCACTTTTTTTTGCTGGGTATTGACGATTTCAACGTTAATTATTTGTTCTCCGAAGCGTCCGGTATGCCGGAAAGGCCGAACAATCCAGTCATCGGAAAATACGGCTTTGTGCAGGGCGCTGCTTCTGTTCCAGTCATCCAGAAACCGTTGCACCGGATGTTCTTCGATATGGTATTTATTGATTTCTGCCATGAAAACCGACACATCAGTTTTACGCCGGTAAGAATAACGCGGGCTTCCAATGCAGGATGTTTCTATAAACTCCGGCTCCAATGGATCAATAAATTCTTCCAAATCTTCAGGCGGATTGTGTCCATTGACAAGCAGCCGATCCGACATTTCACGGATTTTATCAATGTCGATCTGTATAAATTGTTCTGCCTTGCTGCCTGTTTGCACAACAAAATGCAGAGTATTGCCGGTTTGCCGCGTGGCAATCAGCTTTTGCTCACGTGCATGATCAATCAGGGTTTGCAGGTTTTTTCCGCATTCTATATAGGTTCTTTCTGTCCATTCAATCAGATCGTTGGCGATACGGTAACCGTCCATGTCGACAATACCGCCCAGTCGATACCATTCATCACCCTTTCTGGCCAGGCGCATCGGATAACCGGGGTTAAGCGATTGCAGCTTTGATAGCAACAGTTCATCATCCTCGGTAAACCGCTGCGCTGTTTCTGCATCCATACTGTTGCGGCCAGGCAATGTTTGCTTGCAGATTTTTGCAAGCTGTTGCCCATCCAGTTGAAAAGGTTGTTCAGCCATTGTAAGCCTCCGGTTTCTCATTCCCATTTGCCTTTTGTAAATGGCTTGTCAATCGTTGCCTCGCCGCCGCCCTGACATCCGGCTCAGGATCATCAAGCATACTGACCAATGCCTCGGGCGCAACGCGCTGAACTACGGTATAACGCACCACCCAGTCAAGGTCATTTAATAACATAACGGCATCTGCTGGACTCATCCGTTCAGCGATGATGCGCCTTACTTCTGGCGCATTGTCATGAGCCATTAATCCCAAACTGACTTCGGGCAAGCGTTCGGCAACCACTTTTCTGACTTGCAAATCCTTATCACGAATAAGACGAAACAAGCGGCCTGCCGGCAGCCGCCTGGCAACAGTCAATCTGACAATGTAGTCCGGGTCATCAGCCAGTTTTTCCAGTTCTTCAGGCACAATGCGATCAGCGACGGTCATGCGAACTTCCCGGTCCGGATCATCTATCAGTTGATTTAAATGAGTTTGCGGCAGGCGATAGGCGACAGCGCGTCTGACGACTTCATCTTCATCGTGAATCAGTTCAGACAACGATTTTTGCGGCGCATAACGGACGGCAATCGCACGTCTTTCCCAAAAACTATCGTTCAGATAGTGCTCGGCAAAACCCGGGTTTACACGAAAAAAGCGGTCAATCTGCCGGCCGCTTTCAACGAATACGCAGGTATCACCGGGCATACAACGCCCCATTAACAAAGTTTTCCCGCGAAATGGACATAAACTGCAATTAGCAACAGGAACGTTAACAGGGCTTTCACGACCAGACATGCACCCAGTTCCGTTTAGTCAGCGATGATTTCTGCAACGACAATGCCCGTTGCAACTTCATAATCATTGGTCAGGCACAGGCAGTGTTCCCGGCCATCTATCAAATAAAGATTGAAGTCTTTATTCTCAATGACGGGCTTATTATTGGGCAGATCATCATCCATACAGTAAGTGAAATGAATATTTGGGTATTGCTGTCTTAGTACCGACAATTTCGCCTGGAGCGAATTTGAACAGCCATCGGCTGGCCCGAAGGGTGAAACACAGGGATGTGTTTCATAATCCCTGCTTTCATCAACACCCAATGTTTCGATTTTTGCCGCTATGGCGTTGACTTGTTCGGTGGTAATCATCCCGTTGCCGCCCTTTCAAATCTGAATCGATTGTTTGCCTCAATACCCATGACTTTAGCCAGCCAGGGCGGCGGCGTTCCGGCAATTACAGTTTGCAACCGCTCGATGATGCCGGCAATGCTTTCACTGCCCGTAAGCTTTATCGGGTGGATACCCAGCTTGACAATTTTTGCCGCGGCAGGGCCTCCCACGGAGGCTATATAAATGACCTGGCAATCCTGGATCAGTTCTGCTCTAAACAGGTTTTTATCATCCACTTCCAGACCTGCCGGGATGCCTGTATCGCGAATGTCGATCAAGCGGGCTTCATCGGCTGAAACCTGGTAGATCATGAATTGGCTACAGGAACCAAAATGACCATCTACGTTAGTAGCATCATTGCTGGCGAAGGCAATACGAACTGACCCCGGCATGTCGCCTTCACTATAAGCATCAATTTCCGGCGCCAGTGCTTCACCCATCTCGGCATCAGTTTTAAGAATGTGCAATGCCTTTTTTAGCTGGAGGTCATCAATGTTTGAAAACTCGCCTTCTTGAGCTGTTTTAAGCGTTTTCAGGTTGATGCTGCCAAGCTTATCTTCCGTTATGGGTAAACCAACGCAATGAGTCAATACGTTAAAAAGGCGTTTGGCATCCGTATCGGGCAAGGCGCGTGCGGCCAGCCCGATACGTAAAGCCAGTTCTCTTGAGAGTGTGTCCTGGCTGCTCATGCGTTTATGCCTCTAATGGCAGAATGCAATTATCAATTGGGCAGACCTTGACGCACTGGGGTACGTCAAAATCTCCCTCGCATTCGGTACAGGTTTTTTTGTCGATTTTAAAAACAATAGCGCCTTCCGTGATGGAATTGGTCGGACACACCGGTTCGCAGTCGCCGCATGAAATACAATCCGCTTCAACAATATATAAGGCCATGATTATTCTCCTAATCTAAACGTTTTGCGCGTAAGGTAACGGGGAAATCCGGCTGTTCATTCATCGGTTCAAAATAATACTTAGAACCATCACTGAGCAGAACTTCACCCCCCCATTTTTCGGGGTTGTCGAATTCAATGGATTCCGCCACTTCTTCCAAATCTTTTTTGGGTACGTAGAAGACTAATTTGCCTTCTGCATTTTTTTTCAACATGACACTGGGCATGGAGTTCTCCGTTTACACGCGTTGATAAATCCCCCCTAACCCCCCTTTTTTAAGGGGGGGGGAAACTATTCTCCCTTGCAAAAGGGGGAATATGAACGGTTCCCCCTTTGTTAAAGGGGGCTAGGAGGATTTGGATTTAACGAATCAAATCGTAGTTATAGTCCGTTGTACCCATACCTTTGGTTTCTTTGTCCAGCTGCTCCAGTACTGCATTCACCAGGGTTGTCAGCATATAAATAGCGCCTTCATAACCCAGCGTTGTCATTCTGTGCAGGTGATGTCTGTCAAAGATCGGGAAGCCAATGCGTATCAATGGCACTTCAAACTCTTCGCCTTTATAGAAAGTATCGCGTTGGATGAACTTGCCATAAGAATTGCCGATCATGAAATCCGGTTTGTTAGTGAATATCAAGGAACGGAAATGCCATAAATCTTTGCCGGTATGGACTTCGGTTTTTTGTCCATAAGGCGAATCCTTGCACATTTTGTCCATGGCTTTTTTCCAGCGCTTGTTGGCATGGTTACATAAGACATCGGTAGGTTCAGCGCCCATTTCCAGCAAAAATTTGGTCATACCCATGACAAAATCCGCATCGCCATACAAGGAGAACTTTTTGCCGTGCAGCCAGGTGTGCGAGTCAGTCATCATGTCCACCAGGCGGCCGCGCTCCAGTTCCAGAGAAGCAGGAATTGGTTTGCCGGTCAGTTCTGAAATTTTCATCAGGAATTCATCGGTCCATTCCAGTCCCATCGGAATATTGATGGCGGTAGCGGGTTGATGCCAAATGCTTTGGACAAACTTTTTGGTTTTTTCCAACTGCCAGGGTTGCAGCAGCAAGGTATCGATGGCATTGGGCGAGTCTTTCAGTTCAGCCTGAGTTGTGCCGCCTGCATACAAGCGGAAGGTGCCGTCTGCGGGTGTATCCAGAACTTCAGAAGGATCACTCATTAATGTGTAATCAACACCCATTTCCTTCATCATGCGATGCATGACGCGGTAGTTACCCAGATAGGTTTCAAAGCCGGGAACCAGATTGATCTTGCCGTTTGAACCGACTTTCTTGTCGTCCATGTGGTTCAGCGTGAAATAACGAATCATGCCTTCGAACATATTATCCCAGCCAGTGGTATGACTGCCGACAAAACTTGGGGTATGGGCATAAGGCGTTGGAAAATCCTGTTCGATATGTCCGGCTTTTTTAGTGTTATTGATGAAGGCATTTAAGTCGTCACCAATTACTTCCGCCATACAGGTAGTAGAAACCGCAATGATGTCCGGTTTGTATAAGGCTTTGGCGTTTTCCAGGCCGGCCATCATGTTTTTCTGACCGCCGAAAACCGCCGCATCTTCCGTCATGGAGTCTGATACACAGGCAACAGGCTCTTTAAAATGACGGTTAAAATAAGTACGGAAATAAGCGACACAACCTTGTGAGCCATGAACATAAGGCATGGTTTTTTCAAACCCCAATGCGCATAATACAGCGCCCAAAGGTTGGCAGGCTTTAGCCGGATTTACGGTTAAGGCTTCACGGTTAAAATTGAGTTCCTGATATTCTTTAGTGGTCGTCCACTGAAAAACTTCATCAATTTGTTCCTGAGGGTGACGCTCTTCATAAGCTTCACGTTTGTTTTTCAGGCTTTCCTTGTATTCATCATTACGAAATAAAGGATAGCTGGGTTGTATGTTTTCGACTTCTTGACTCATGATAATCTCCTACGCGCCACTAATCTGTGGACGACGGTTGAAGGAGTAGAAGCGGCCGGGGGAAGAAGCCGCTCCTACACAAAATTAAACGCTTGCAGCGACCGCTACGTCAGAACTTTCAGCTGTTTTCCAGGGCGCCTTCACCTGCTTCCAGCAAGGGTTATTCAATGTCATGTCCATATCACGTGCAAAGATGGCAAAGCCGTCATAACCGTGATAAGGGCCTGAATAATCCCAGGAGTGCATTTGCCGGAACGGAATACCCATTTTTTGGAAAATGTACTTTTCCTTGATGCCGGAACCAATCAGATCGGGTTGAACGCGCTTGACGAATTCTTCAAACTCATAACCGGTCACATCGTCATAAATCAGCGTCGCATTACCCATTTCCTTGATGGTACGGTCATAGTCATCGTTATGGCCGAATTCATAACCGGTACCGACCACTTCCATGCCCAAGTCTTCATAGGCGCCGATCACATGACGAGGACGCAAGCCGCCGACATAGAGCATTACGCGTTTGCCTTGCAGGCGTGGTTTGTATTTGGCGATAACCGCATCGTATTCAGCCTGATATTTGGCGATAACTTTTTCAGCACCTGCCTGAATCGTTTCATCAAATAACGCAGCAATTTTGCGCAACGATTCGGCAATTTTGGTGGGGCCAAAGAAGTTGTATTCAATCCAGGGTATTTTGTATTTTTCTTCCATATGCCGTGCAATGTAGTTCATTGAACGATAGCAATGGATCAAATTCAGTTTCACCTTGGGAGTTTTTTCCATTTCCGCAATGGTACCGTCGCCGGACCACTGGGCGACTACACGCAAGCCCATTTCTTCCAGTAAGGTACGTGAAGCCCAGGCATCACCGCCGATGTTGTAGTCGCCGATAACAGCGACATCATAAGGAGTGGTTGCAAAGCTTTCGTCACCATCGCGGTTTTCCAGTACCCAATCCCGAATCGCATCGTTAGCGATGTGATGGCCCAGTGATTGGGAAACACCGCGGAAGCCTTCGCAACGCACCGGCACAACAGGTTTATTGATTTCCTTGTTGGCTTTTTTTGCGACCGCTTCAATATCATCACCAATCAAACCGATCGGGCATTCCGATTGAATACTGATGCCTTTATTAAGCGGGAATAATGCTTCAATTTCGTTCATGATTTTGGCAAGCTTTTTATCGCCGCCGAAAACAATATCTTTCTCCTGAAAATCAGAAGTAAAGTTCATCGTGCCGAAAGTATTAACGCCGGTAGTCCCTACATAATAGTTTCGGCGTCCTGCGCGTGAATACTGGCCACAGCCGACCGGGCCGTGCGAGATATGAATCATATCTTTAATCGGCCCCCAAACCACACCCTTGGAACCGGCGTAAGCGCAACCACGAATAGTCATTACGCCGGGTTGGGACTTACGGTTTGAAGTAATACATTTATTGGATTTTTCCAGGGATTGATCATTAATTGCCAAATGCTTGGCGCGATCTTTCCTTGCTTGTTCGGGATAGATTTCCAGCACTTCCTGAATAAGCGCTTCGGTCTCTTCTTTTGTTAGAGCTGCCATGATTGTCTCCTACTTATGCCGTGGGTAATCCCCCAACAGACAGGTTTTAGGACGGGGATCTGTAGGGTACGCACAGCGTACCCTACAGGTTTTCGATTTTAAGCGACCGCTTCTGCGGCGGCTGCCGATACACCGATAATGGATTCATCTACATCATCGATAATGCCGAATTCCATCATTAATTCTTCCAGTTCATCCATAGTAATCGGTGTTGGAATAACGAAATTCTTGTTATCACGAATCTTCGTCGCCAATTGACGGTATTCCTCCGCCTGTTTTGCTTCCGGTTCGTATTCGATAACCGTCATACGACGGATTTCAGCGCGTTGTACGACATTGTCGCGCGGTACAAAGTGAATCATTGTGGTACCGATTTTTGCTGCCAGCGCCGAGATCAGTTCATCTTCACGTGCAGTCTCACGCGAGTTACAGATTAAACCGGCCAAGCGCACACTGCCTGAGTTGGCATATTTCACGATACCTTTGGCAATGTTATTAGCGGCATACATCGCCATCATTTCTCCCGAACAGACGATGTAAATTTCTTGCGCCTTGTTTTCACGGATTGGCATGGCAAAGCCGCCACACACAACATCCCCAAGTACATCATAAAAAACGAAGTCAAGTTCATCATCATAAGCCCCTTCTTCTTCGAGGAAATTAATCGCAGTGATTACACCGCGGCCTGCACAACCGACACCGGGCTCAGGACCGCCTGATTCAACACATTTAATGCCGCGGTAACCGGCTTTCAGTACATCTTCAAGTTCTAAATCTTCAACGCTACCCGCTTCAGCAGCCAGACTCATAATGGTCGTTTGGGCTTTCGCATGCAGAATTAAACGGGTAGAGTCGGCTTTTGGATCGCAGCCAACTATCATTACATTGTTACCCAGTTCTGCCAGCGCAGAAACCAGGTTTTGAGTTGTAGTAGACTTACCAATTCCACCTTTACCGTATATTGCACATTGACGTAATGCCATGATCTTCTCCTCGTTGTAGGACGTTGTAGTTAATGACATGATGGATAAAGCAAACGCTGTGCCAACTGCATATAATCTACTTATTACATTGATTTATATAAACTATTTTTCTATGACAAGGATCAGTCCGCGTTGTGTTTCAAACATTTTGTCAGGTTTCTGTAAGCTTGTTAACAGTAGGGTTATTGCTCTTTTTTTCCTTATTAATTGAGCGCCGTAGTCAGTCAAATCGGGTAGGGTGTGCCGTGCGCACCTTTTCCGAATGAAATTAATTCGGGTACAGACGCAATATTTTACGTATCTACGTTACCTCCCCTCTGGCGAACGGCACGGCACGCCCTACGCTAAGCAATGTGCACAGCCCGGTTAATCAACAGGTAGGCTAAGCAACAGAAGGATTGTTATAAATAGAACAAAATTCTGACTACCAGTTTCTGGAGCTTCACTAGCCGCTTATTTAAACCTCTGTTAATTATAAGGTTATGGTATTTATTGAAAGCTGTTGAAAATTGGATTGATTTTTGCATGGGTAGCAGAATACACATACTTAAATTAATGGAGTTTTAGCAATGTCTTCTGACGTCTTTTCTGAAATATTAAACGGTTTATATGAAAATCAGGTCGTACCTTATCTGGGTCCGGGTGCACTTTTTGATGCCACCAACAAACTAACGGGAGCTGCCATGCCGGCTGATAGCAATAGCCTGATTTTGGCTATGAATAACGGCCAGCCCATGGCGCCCAAACTCATGTATGAGTTTCCCAGGGCGGCCATGAATCAGGAGCTTAAAAGAGGCAGAAATTTTCTGGGGGAGTTTCTTACCAGATTATATGGCGAAACAGAATGGACACGCGCGGCGATACATGATTGGCTGGCACAATGGAAACCGGCTTATGTTATTGATATAAATAGAGATACGCAATTGCAAGACAGCTATGCCGATGAAGAACATACGCTGATTGTAGGGGTCGCAAGAATATCAGCCAGCCAGTTTCGCTTTAAAATATATCACTATGATGGCAGTGATTATTTTGAAATACCGCAGGAACAGATTGACCCCAGACTACCCGTTTTATTCAAACCAATGGGTTCACCTAAACCGGAAGCCAACTACATCGCTTCTGATGCTGATTATGTCGATTATATAACCGAGTTAATGGGTGGCTTCGCTATTCCGGATTTCCTTAAAGAGTACCGCAAGGGCAAGCAATATCTGTTTATAGGAATGCCGTTAAACAGGGATTCAGAACGTATGGTGATGAGCGATATAGTTTATGGGGCGGCAGCACGAAAAGGCTGGGTTTTGAATAAAAATCCGAGCAATAAAGAACAGCGTTTTTGTAAAAAAATAGGTCTGGAAATCATCGATGCAGGCGTTGAAGATCTGCTGGAAACTATCTGCTGAAGTGGCTTCGTAGTCGTTTGTAACAAACGACTACGAATACAGTCTTTTAGTGCTTGTCAGATTAAATCAAGATCAGCCGCCGGTTGGGTTGCCGTTTTTTGAACAACCCAAGTCATCTGCTTTAAAGAATTTTTTCAACATAAAGACAGTACCCCCATTCGATGCCCATTACATCTCAAATACAAGCCAGATCGGGTGAGCGTAGGCTAACGAATTGATAGTCTTTTTTTAAACAATGATCCAGCCACTTTTGCAGAAAATAATTTAACCGCCATTTGTAATTCATTATCTCGCGGCTTAAACCCGGATCTTTAAAAACCTGCGCCACACTGGCTCTGGCATGGTCGCTTATTACTTCAGCCAGTTGTGCATCCAGATAAATGCGTATGTTGACGGCCGGCTCCAGAAACTCTTCCAGATTTTTATTGAAGCAATAACTGAGTTCAACTGTCATTGTGTACGGGGTATGTTCAATGACTTTGAGATGCAGCATCGTGTTATGTGCTGCCAGTCCAATGGCTGTCTCTTTAAAGGTGAATAAATCAGGAATTAACCGTAACAGCTTTTGGTAGTTAGATTCGCAGATTTGCTCAAGGCAGATCGACTTGTTGACAGGATTAACTAAACCCATAACTGCTATCAGTTTTCCCGGTAACAGGCATGGGCGCTGGCAGTTTCCCACAACACCACTTGGGTAACATTAAAACCGGCCTGTTTTAAATGTCGATAAATCATTTTACTCAACACTTCGGCGGTGGGATGCTCATCGAGTGCAAGGAAACGTTCGTTATTGTCCTTGAGCACAGGGATAATCGGGTCACTTTTGTGCAGCAGAAAGTTGTGATCGAGATGCTGATCGATATACTCTTCAACGCAGTCCCTGATATCGGCGAAATCGCAGACCATGCCTTGCTCGTTGAGCTGCTCCTGCTGTATTGAAATCGACGCTTTAACGCTATGACCGTGTAAATTCCGGCACTTTCCGGGATGATTCATTAATCGATGCCCGTAACAGAAATAAACTTCTTTGGTAATTATAAACATAAAAAAATACGGCACCCTTCATTTTCCAATTAACAGTTTAACAAAATTTCCCCAGGTGTTGTGATATGCATTTAGAGCAATCACATATTAAGGAGAAGATCATTAAATTTACCCGCCGCCCCGATCTCGATACTCAAGCCCGTATAAAT
>JAGXGJ010000010.1 GCA_024636875.1 Methylococcaceae bacterium
CCCAACAAGGGGATGGCTCACATGCTCTCCAATGACTCGACGCGATTTCGTAAAGCCTGCATTTTCACTACGCTAACGCTTCGTGAAAACACATGCACTATCGCTTCTGGGGACTACTCGACTCCTGTCTCGCAGCGAGCGTATCCGCTTTTTTATTTATAACTCCAAGCAACTGCACAACCTGGAAAGCTTTTCCTCCGATGCGGGGATCAATGTGATGGTCATCAACGTCCAGGCCTTTAATGCCACCGGCAAGGATGCCCGCCGTATCAATGAAGAGCTGGATGAATTCCAATCCCGCCGTCCCATTGACGTTATCAAGAGCAATCGCCCCATTTTGATACTCGATGAACCACAAAAGATGGAGGGAGCGAAAACGCTGGAATCCTTCAAAGGCTTCAATCCCCTGATGATTTTGCGTTACTCAGCCACTCACAAAACCGAACACAATAAAATTCATCGACTCGACGCGCTGGATGCCTATAACCAGAAACTGGTGAAAAAAATAGCCGTGCGCGGCATTTCGGTCAAAGGTCTTAGCGGAACCAACGCTTATCTGTATCTGGGTGGTGTTGAAATATCGGCCAGTAAACCGCCTGTTGTCGGTGTTGAGCTTGAAATAAAACAAAAATCCGGCATTAAACGGGTGCTGCGCAAGCTGTACAAAGGCGATAATCTTTTCGATCTATCTGGTGGACTGGATCAATATAAAGGCTTCGTGGTTGCTGATATTAATGCCAATACCAATACTCTGAGTTTTACCAATGGTGAAGAACTTAGGGTTGGTGAGGTTACCGGCGATGTCAACGAAGCCGCGCTGCGCCGCATCCAAATCCGCGAAGCCATTAAAGCCCATTTCGAAAAAGAGCAAACGCTGTTTAATGACGGTATAAAGGTGCTGTCCCTATTCTTCATTGACTCAGTAGCCAAATATCGATGCTATGACGAAAACGGGGAAACTTCCGGCGAATACGCCCAGATATTTGAAGAGGAATACACCAGCCATCTTAATGAAGTCCTGACGCTCGGCTGCATGGATGCAGGAGGTAGAGCAATGCAGGGAGCAATTGCCGAGGATGATAACCCGTACAATGATTATCTAAAGGGTATTGAGGCGTCCAGAACCCATGAAGGTTATTTCTCAATTGATAAGAAGTCCAAGCGCCTGGTTGATCCAACGACAGGGAAAAAATCCAACGAAACAGACGATGTGGTTGCATATGATCTGATATTGAAAGACAAGGAACGCTTGCTGTCGTTGACAGAACCGGTTCGCTTCATTTTTTCCCACTCCGCACTACGGGAAGGCTGGGATAACCCCAATATCTTCGTTATCTGCACTCTCAAGCATAGCGATAATATGATCTCCCGCCGCCAGGAAGTCGGTCGCGGTATGCGGCTTTCGGTCAATCAAACGGGCGACCGTATGGATAACCCGGCCACTGTACATGATGTGAATGTTCTCACAGTGGTGACCAGCGAGAGTTACACGGAGTTTGTTACAGGCCTGCAACGCGACATTAGCGAATCACTGTCAGAGCGTCCCCGCATCGCTGATGAAAAGTATTTCACCGGGAAAGTGCTTAAAACACCGACTGGCGATGTAGAGGTTACGACACACATTGCCAAGCTAATATATCGTTATCTCAATAAAAACGATTACACGGATGATGACGACAAAATCACACCTGCTTATCACGATGCCAAAAAAGAAGGGCAGCTTGCCGAGTTGCCGCCGGAACTGGCAGTTCATATCGAACAAGTGTTTCAGCTAATTGATAGCGTCTTCAGTGATGCTCAATTACCGCCCATTGACAATGGCCGCAATGCCAAAACTAACCCACTTAATGCCAATTTTGACAAGAAAGAGTTTAAGGAGCTTTGGAATCGCATCAACCACAAAGCCGCTTATGCCGTCGATTTTGCAACGCCTGAACTGATCAAGAAATGCGTGGTTGGCCTGGATAAAGAATTGCGTGTAAGTCCTTTGCAATACACCATCCAACGCGGTGAACAAACGGACGAGACCACTTATGATGCCGTCAAACAAGGTGAGTCGTTTCAGATTAAAGAGACTTTGACGGAGTCGAACAAGGTTTCTATACATTCTGACGTCAAATATGACCTCATTGGTAAACTGGCGGTAGCAACCAAACTTACCCGGCGCACCATTGCCAGTATTCTCCAAGAGATTAATAACGCGGTATTCGACCAATTTAAAACCAATCCGGAAGACTTCATCGCTAAAACCTCGCGGCTGATTAATGAGCAAAAAGCCACCGTCATCGTCGAGCATCTGGCTTATGACACTATCGACGAAACTCACAGCCTGGACATTTTTACCCAAGACAAACGGAAGGTGGATTTTAGCAAGACCGGTGATAAATTGAATCGGCACATTTATGATTCCGTATTTACCGACTCTGATAATGAACGCACCTTCGTCAAAGAACTGGATACCGGCAAAGAAGTGGTGGTGTATGCCAAGCTGCCGAAAGGTTTTTATATTCCCACCCCCGTGGGTGATTACAACCCGGACTGGGCTATTTCATTCAAGGAAGGTACGGTAAAACACATCTACTTTATCGCTGAAACCAAAGGATCGATGTCGTCGATGGATTTAAGGAAAATCGAGGAATGTAAAATCGATTGCGCGCGGAAGTTTTTCGCCAAAATTACTTCTGAACAGGTCAAATATGATGTTGTTGATAGCTATGGCAAGTTGATGGAATTGGTGAAGTAGATATTTGTGAAGCGAGTAACGCTGTGGGAGCTGCTTTAGCCGGGTTTGTCGCGGCTAAAGCAGCTCCCACCTAATCCAAATCAATAACCGTAACTTAATTTTTATGCAAACTATCGAAATCCCCATTTGGCCTTACGTTTACGGTGGGCCTTCTGGCCAGGGTAAAATACGCAGCGTCCCGGAAGATTTTGTGGTCAAGGAAAATCTGTCATTTGAACCGTCTGGTGCGGGTGAGCATGCATTTTTGCAAATAGAAAAGACGGGCGAAAATACCGATTATGTCGCGCGACAGTTAGCGAGATTCGCCAATGTCAGGCAGCGTGATGTCAGTTTCGCAGGGCTAAAAGACCGGCATGCTGTCACGACCCAATGGTTTAGCGTCTGGCTGCCCGGCAAAGCAGATCCGGACTGGACGCAGTTTGCAACAGACAGCATGAAAGTGCTGCACACCGTGCGTCATGCCCGAAAATTAAAACGCGGCGTATTGTCGGGTAACAGTTTTAAAATTATCATTCGGGATTGGCAGGGCGATAAAGATAAAACCAACCGGCAACTGGAAGCTATAAAAGCCAACGGCATTGCCAATTATTTTGGCTCGCAGCGATTTGGCCATGAAGGCCAGAATGTTAATAAAGCGTTGGCAATGTTTCAGGGTGCGAAAGTTGGCCGAGAACAACGCAGTCTGTATTTATCGGCGGCGCGCTCGTATTTGTTCAATCAGATTTTAGTCTATCGGATTACCCGGAAAAACTGGAATCAGCCTGTTGCGGGCGATACCTACATGTTTGATCTGTCGCATAGCTGTTTTAAATCGGAGCAGCCTGATGCTGAAATTATCAGTCGGCTGGAGGCAAAAGAAATCCATCCTACGGGTGCATTGTGGGGCAGGGGAGAGGCAGGTGTATCGGCCGATACACTGAGCATTGAGCAAGGTATTATCGATGCAGTTCCTCAATTGGTTCGGGGCCTGATAGCGTGTAACGTAGATAAAGACAGGCGCGCATTACGGGTCAAAGTACAGGACTTACGCTGGCAGTTTGTTAATGACAGGGTATTGGAGCTTTGTTTTACGTTACCAGCGGGAAGTTATGCGACTGCGGTGTTAAGGGAGATTATTGACGGCGAATAACGCAAGGTTTAGTGAGTTACACCGCTTTACACTGATCCCCACAAAAGTGGAGGCCGTGTAAAGATAATCTAATACCTGGCCACTGAATTATCACAAAGACAGGACCAGGCATCAATACCTCCGGTTAAGTTGGCGATATTTTTAAATCCTGCCGTCGCCAGATAATTGGCGGCTTGCTGACTGCGCATTCCATGATGACAAATCACGACGATTTCCTGATCGCTATTCAGTTCACCCAGTCTTTGCGGAATTTGATTAAGCGGAATCAATACGCTGTTGGCAATTCTGGCGTATTTATATTCATGCGGTTCTCTAACATCCAGCAAAAATAGTTTATCGTTCTGTTGAATTTTATTTTTTAATTCTGTAGGTGATAGATGTTTAAAAGTCATTGTTACCCTTTTTTATAAATCGTTCCAGGCGCTGGATGGCAACAGTCATTCTAGCTATAGATGTTGTATAAGCGAAACGAATCATATGATGCGCTTCATGACTGCCAAAATCTTTTCCCGGCGTTATGGCAACTGCTTCCGCTTCCAATAAATCCAGAGCGAATTTAAAGCTGTCATCGGTAAATCTGGCGCAATTAGCATAGATATAAAAAGCCCCCTCCGGTTTAACAGGGATTTCAAAACCTAAACGTAAAAGATTATCATAAAGAAAATCCCGTCTCGCGGCAAATTCCAAACGTCTGCGTTCAAGTTCAACCATCGTGTCTTCATCAAAAGCAGCCAGGGCAGCAAATTGCGAATGTGTGGATGTGGCAATAAAAATATTTTGCCCCAGTTTTTCAGTGGCGACCATAAATTCCTCAGGCACAATTAACCAGCCTATGCGCCAACCGGTCATACCAAAGTATTTGGAAAAACTGTTGATGACAAAGACATTGTCACTAAACTCCAGCGCTGTAGCGGCATTTTGTCCATAGACCAGGCCGTGGTAAATCTCGTCCGAATAAAAGCAACCGCCCAGGGCATTAACGGTCAGAATCGCTCGTTGTAATGCTTCCGGTGTAATAAGAGTGCCGGTAGGATTGGACGGGGACGCAATCAACGCGCCTTTAGTGGCTGGCGTCCAATGCTGCTTTATACACTCGGCGGTTAGCTGGTAACCGCTCGATGCATCGACAGGGATAGTCTTGCAATTAGCGTCAAAAAATTTAACAAAATTACTGTTACATGGATAACAGGGATCAGCCATTAACAATTCTTCTCCAGAATTTAAACTGACGCCAAGAGCCAATAAAAACGCACCAGAAGCTCCAGGCGTTACAAAAATCCGTTCCTTGGCGATACTAACGCCATAGCGTTGTTTATAAAACCGGGCTATTTTTTCTCGCAATGCCGGCAATCCGGCGGCAGGCGTGTATTTAACTTCACCGGTTAAAATATGTTTAACAGCCGCATCGATGATAGTTTCAGGTGTGGCAAAATCCGGTTCGCCGATTTCCATGTGAATGACATCTTTTCCCTGGGCTTCCAGTTGCCTGGCTCGCCACAGTAATTCCATGACATAAAAAGGGGAAATTCCCTGGATTCGCTCTGCCAGTTGTCTACTCATCATCGCTCCTACCCATTAAAAAAACAAATGATACCAATAAAACTTGCTATGGAGTGACTATTCTGCTAAAAATGCGCGGTTATTTAATCTTGTCTTAGGAGTTAATGCATGGCCGAAAGTGCTAAACCGATTGCATCACCTTTCAGTTTTAAGCCTTACGAAGAAAAGGAAGGCGAAGAATATATGAATGAAGCTCAATTAAAACATTTTGAGACCATTCTGAAAAACTGGAAAGCCGAATTAATGCACGAAGTAGACCGTACCGTGCACCACATGCAGGATGATGCTGCTAATTTTCCCGATCCTAACGATCGGGCGACCCAGGAATCAGAATTTAGTCTGGAATTAAGAACGCGTGATCGTGAACGTAGGCTTATCAAGAAAATTGATGAGTCTCTTAAGGAAATCGAATCGGGTGATTATGGATTTTGTGAGTCATGCGGCATTGAAATAGGTGTTCGCCGTCTGGAAGCAAGGCCCACTGCCACTTTGTGCATCGATTGTAAAACCATCGATGAAATCCGGGAAAAACAGATGGGCTAAGAAAGTTTGTCGTGCCAGGCAAACAACCTTATATTGGCCGATTTGCGCCTTCACCTACAGGCCCCTTGCATCTTGGTTCACTTTACACTGCTCTTGCCAGTTTTCTTCAGGCTCGTTCGCATCAAGGGAAATGGCTGCTGCGTGTTGACGATCTTGACACTCTCCGGAATATAAAAGGTTCTGCCGATAGCATTTTAAAAACGCTGGATGTCTTTAATCTGTATTGGGACGACAGCGTCGTTTATCAAAGTCGGCATCTCGATGTTTATGAAGAAATTCTTGATAAACTGGCAAAAAATGGTCTTATTTACCCTTGCACATGCAGTCGAAAAACACTGGCCGGCATTTATTCCGGTCTCTGTCGAAATAAGCAGCATCTGCACAACAGCCAGCATTCGTTACGCATTAAAACCGATGAACGCATCATCTCTTTTCAGGATGAGCTGCAAGGTTTAATTTCCCACAATCTGGCCAGGCAGCATGGCGATTTTATTTTAAAAAGAAAAGACCGGGTTTTTGCCTATCAATTTGCTGTGGCGGTTGATGACTCCCTGCAGCAGATCAATCATGTTGTGCGCGGTTTTGATTTGCTGGATTCAACACCCAGGCAAATTTATTTGCAGCAAATGCTGGGCTTTGCTACGCCTGGCTATATGCATGTTCCGGTTATTATTAATGAGCAGGGTTATAAACTCAGTAAACAAACATGTGCAACAGCGGTTGATATAAAAACGCCTCAGTTTGTAATCTTTGGCTTGCTTGAATTATTACAGCAAAACCCGCCGTGCGAGCTTCAAAATGCACCCTCAACTGAGCTGCTTAACTGGGCAATCGATCATTGGAATCCATCCCTGTTAAAAGATTTCCGTGCAGTAAGCCAGCAGTTTCACTAGCTACTCGTCTTCAGTTAAATCACTGTGGCAAGCTAAGTTTTTTCCATGACGAACGGCGGCTGTTTATACGGATTTTTTTGCTCTCAAAGATCGGATGAAACAATTGCGTTAACTCAAAAAAATCAGCCGGACCTTCCGAAACCCCGTTCGTCTTGAGCGAGGTAAGCCCTGCGCGCGTGGCTCAGCACGAGCAGTTCATGGCGCGCCTCAACTGAGGTCTTTAGGATCATTTTAAAACGTTTATATAAAAAAGTTTAAACCACTCGAAGGCTATCTATTTTCACTTTTGAACCCACAATATCAATGGATTATTATGCCGCTTTTCATTCTTCTTAGTCTCGTTCTGTGCTTCATCGTGCAAGCTGCTGTTCCACAGCAAGGTTTACTGATATCGCCGTTGATTATATATACCGGTTTGATTTTTGCCATTATCAGTATGGTTGGCATCGCCATTAAAAAAATGCCGGCTACGATTTGGTATGACATTTTTGCCGGTAGCTCATTACTCGTTTGGTTTGCCTACTGGAAGCCGTTGTTTAACGGTGATTCGCCGATATTTTTTTTCTACCCGCTTTATTTTGCATTGATAACGGCTTTTATTTCTTTATTTATCATTGGTCAACAGCAAAAAATTGATAAGCAAAGCTTTGTTTTTATGAAAGCGCTTTCTAAAAAAAGCCTAATTCAACCCTGGATTTTAATGCTTTGTGTTTTAGTCAGTCTGGAATTACAGCAACATTTCCTGCTATACCCCATCATGATGACGCTTCTGATTATGAGTTTTGCTCTATCAAGTTGTCTTGAAGGCCGTAGGCATTAAGAGTTTTTTCATCCGCCAGCACCAAAGAAGATGAGTAGTTGATAACCCAGTGATTGAGCGTGGCATGATCAACTTTAACGCCTCTTGCTTCCATAATGGTTTCAAGGCCACGATAAGAGACACCCTATCTGATGTAGAAAAAACAGCGTAGAGAATAATATCTTTTTGTAAAGTGAGCACATGTAAAGCTACTCACTGGTTTTTCAATTACTAAAATTGCTCATTTATCGCTAAAACTGACAAAAATTTGCGGCAGAACCAATAACAGAACCCCACATTTGCCCGTTTAATTTCTTTGCCTCCCCGGAACAGTATGAAAACCGGACAGTTTATGCGCTGCAACACCGGACATTTTATATGCTCCCAAAAGTTGCTAACACTTGCTATTGCTAGAATGGGGGGATAAGAATATAATATATAATTGATTGGATACAAATTGTTTCTCTCCTAAACAAAAAAGAGCCACAAAATCAATAACTTATTATTTACAGGCGCGGGTCCGGGTCTCTCCATTCGCACCACCCAATGCACTAAAGTTTGCTATTTGCCGCCAAACTTTTCAGTTGTTTCAAACTATTCCCCGTATTCCATAAAAACTCTTCAAAAATGTGTGAGGTAAAGAAATGCAAGTTTCTGTCGAAAAGACATCAGAATTAAGCAGGAAAATGACTGTTAGCGTGCCTGAAGAAGTTGTCCAGGAGAAAATGTCGTCGCGTTTAAATTCGTTAGCACGCGAAGTTAAAGTCGATGGTTTTCGTCCGGGCAAAGTCCCTCAGCACGTCGTTAATAAAATGTTCGGTGAACGAGTTCGCAGTGAAGTTTCTGGCGACCTGATTAACTCAACTTTTTTTGACGCATTGCAAGATCAGGCTCTAAAACCAGCGGGCCGTCCTTATATTCAGGAGCTGGATGAAGCTGAAGGTTTTAAATACACCGCAGTGTTTGAAGTTTATCCTGAAATATCATTAGCGGAGGTAGATCAACTCGAAGTGGTGCGTCCGGTTGCCACAATCAGTGATGCTGATATTGATGACTTGATTGAGAAGCTTAGAGCGCAAAAGCAAAGTTGGCACCTGGTTGATCGTGCTGCGCAAAAAAATGATCGAGTAACCATCAGTTTTTCAGGCACTTCTGAAGGCGAGAATTTTACCGACGGTAGAGTAGAAGACTTTCAGGTTGTTTGTGGCTCGAATAAAATGACTCCAGGCTTTGAAGATAATCTGGAAGGTCTTGCGACTGGTGCTAATAAAACCTTTTCTATAACTTTTCCAGAAGTATACGGCAACGCAAAACTGGCAGGTAAAGCGGCTGAGTTTGAAGTGGATGTCATTAAAGTTGAAGAACCCGTGCTGTCAGAAATTGATGAGGATTTTGTTAAAGCCTACGGCATCGAAGACGGCTCATTGGAGTCTTTTCGTGATGATGTTAAAAACAGTATGGAAAGAGAGTTGGAGCAGGTGTTGCAAGGCAAGTTGAAAAATGCCGTAATGGATGCTCTGTATGAAAAAATTCAGTTTACTGTACCCAATACCTTGGTCGATGAAGAGGTCGAAAACCTGATGAAACCTTACATCGAAACAGCTAAAAAACAGAAGATGAAGCCGGAGGAGTTGCTGCCGCCTAAAGATGTGCTTGAAGAACAAGCCAGACGTCGCGTGGCATTAGGATTAATCCTGGGCGAAATAATTCAAAAAAATGCTATTAAATTGGATAGTAATAAAGTACGCTCTAACATTGAGGATATGGCCAGAAGCTATGAACGTCCTGAAGATGTCGTTGCGTGGTATTATGCAGATGAAAAGCGATTGCATGACGTCCAGCAAATGGTATTGGAAGATCAAACAGTTGAATGGTTGGTCGCTCGGGCAAAAGTATCAGAAAAAACGATAAGTTTTAGTGATGCGATGGAAAAACAGCAACAGTAAGGATTTTTAATGTATCAGCAGTATGTAATGAATCAAGCGAAGGCTTTGGAAGCGGCGGGTGGATTAGTACCTATTGTTATCGAACAAACAGCCAGAGGCGAACGTTCTTTCGATATTTACTCAAGACTATTAAAGGAGCGCGTAATTTTTCTGGTAGGTCAGGTTGAAGATTACATGGCTAATCTGGTGGTGGCTCAGCTACTTTTTCTGGAATCAGAAAACCCTGATAAAGACGTTCATCTGTACATCAATTCTCCTGGTGGATCGGTGACGGCTGGTATGTCTATTTATGACACTATGCAGTTTATCAAGCCGGACGTAAGTACGCTGTGTATAGGGCAGGCCGCCAGCATGGGCGCATTGCTGTTAACCGGCGGGGCGGCAGGTAAGCGTTACTGTTTACCGCATTCAAGAATGATGATCCATCAGCCGTTGGGAGGGTTTCAAGGACAGGCTTCTGATTTTGATATCCATGCCAGGGAAATTCTGAATATCAGAGAAAAACTGAACAAAATCCTGGCTTTCCATACCGGTCAGCCTCTGGAAAAGGTTCGGCAAGATACCGATAGAGATAATTTTTTAAGCTCGGATGATTCGGTAACCTATGGACTGATTGATAAAGTATTATCGAAAAGAGTAACAGGTTCTGAATAATAACGGTTGGTATTCTTTTGGCATTTCGATATCCTATGCTTTATCGAAAGTAAAAACATCCTTGCGGATGTTTGCAGGAGACAAGATATGAGTAATGATAAAAACGGCAAAGATGATGATAAACTGCTTTATTGTTCTTTTTGCGGTAAGAGCCAGCATGAAGTCAGAAAGCTGATTGCCGGTCCTTCAGTGTATGTCTGTGATGAATGCGTAGAGCTTTGTAACGACATTATAAAAGATGAATTACAAGATGATGCTTCCTCTTTTGGCGGCGGCGAACTACCCAAACCAAAACAGATTAAAGAGGAGCTCGATGCCTACGTTATTGGCCAGGAGCGAGCCAAAAAAATTCTTGCCGTGGCAGTTTATAACCACTATAAACGTGTGCGCAGCAAGGCTAAAAAAGAGTCCGTTGAATTGGCAAAAAGCAATATTTTATTGATAGGGCCTACGGGCTCGGGCAAGACATTGCTGGCTGAAACATTAGCACGCTTACTGGATGTGCCGTTTACTATCGCTGACGCCACTACCTTAACGGAAGCGGGTTATGTGGGTGAGGATGTAGAAAATATCATTCAGAAAATCCTGCAGAAATGCGATTATGATGTAGAAAAGGCTGAGACCGGCATTGTTTACATTGACGAAATTGATAAAATTTCCAGAAAATCCGAGAATGTTTCAATTACCCGAGATGTTTCAGGTGAGGGCGTTCAGCAGGCTTTGCTGAAATTGATTGAAGGCACTGTTGCTTCAGTACCTCCTCAGGGTGGGCGCAAGCATCCTCAGGGCGAGTTTCTACAGGTTAATACCGCCAATATTCTATTCATCGTCGGTGGTGCTTTTGCCGGTTTGGATCGTGTTATCAAGGCGCGTTCTGAAAAAGGCGGCATAGGTTTCTCAGCCGATGTAAAAACCAAGGATGAGTCAAAAAATGTGGGTCAACTGTTTGCTGATGTTGAATCTGAAGATTTGATAAAATACGGCTTGATTCCTGAATTTGTGGGTCGTCTGCCGATCATTGCAACGTTAGATGAACTGGATGAGCACGCTTTGGTGCAAATATTGACTAAGCCTAAAAACGCATTAACCAAACAGTACAAGCATTTATTTGAAATGGAAGGTGCTGATCTGGAATTTCGTGATGATTCTTTATGCGCAATTGCCCGGAAGGCGATGGAAAGAAAAACCGGCGCCAGAGGGCTTAGAACCATTGTTGAAAATGTCTTGCTGAATACCATGTATGAACTGCCATCGGCAGATAATATTTGCAAAGTTGTTGTTGATGAAAGTGTTATTTTAGGTCAGTCCGAACCTATTCTGGTTTATGAAACCGAAAAGAAAAAGGTTTCAGCCGAATCCTGATAGTACTGTTTTTGATGAAAAGGGAGCTTTAATTTTTAAAGCTCCTTTTTTTGTGCGGCAATTTAGACCTTTATTCACCAGATACACAAAAAAATATAAAATTTCACGTCTTATGTGTTCTTCAAGGCAATAATAGATGCCGGGTTGCACCTTGCTCAAGCAAACACTCTATGTTGTGAGCAGCATTGATGAAGTTATGCTCCCTATAGTACTCTTTGAGTAAATGGCATAGCCGGTCAACAGAATTTATAATGTTTTTTCTGGAGGAGGTTCTAAAAACAGGTTACTGTTATGGGTCGTCTATTCGAAAAATTCACAGTCTGCCAGTCATGTAGCCCATTAATCAAGATAAAAACCATTCCACTGGGTTAGTCGAAGTGCGGTATCATTGGATACCCTCTTTATATTTAAGACTAAATACTTGCTATTTTAATTAGCGACCCCATACTCTTCTAATCCAAGAAATTGTTAAAGGTTCCGTTTATGGAAACGCATAAAATGACAGAGTTACAAGAAATACACGCCTTGATTCCGATTTTACCGCTTAGAGATGTAGTGGTTTATCCGCACATGGTTATTCCCTTATTTGTCGGCAGAGAGCGGTCTATTGATGCGTTAGAGGCCGCCATGAACGATAACAAGCAGGTTTTACTGGTAGCGCAAAGGGAGGCTGAAGTTGATGAGCCTGAATTTCCTGATCTTTATCAGGTTGGTACGCTGGCAAATATTCTACAGTTATTGAAGTTGCCTGACGGCACTGTCAAGGTTCTGGTAGAAGGGAGTCAACGCAGCAAGGTTATTCGCTATCAAGAAACGGGAAGTTTTTTTTCTGCACTCGTGGTGGAACTGAAGGATGTTTTAACGTTATCCGAGCAAGAGCAAGATGTACTTCAGCGGACTGTAATCAGTTCATTTGATCAATACGTCAAATTGAATAACAAGATTCCACCCGAAGTGTTGAATGCCCTGTCAGGTATTGATGAGCCCAGCCGGCTTGCCGATACGATGGCCGCTCATATGACCTTGAAAGTGAGTGAGAAGCAGACAATACTTGAAACCGCAGATATTGAGAAACGCCTGGAAAATTTGATGACAGTAATGGAAGGGGAAGTCGACCTTCTGGAAATGGAGAAAAAAATTCGTGTGCGCGTCAAGCAACAGATGGAGAAAAATCAAAGGGAATACTATCTGAATGAACAGATGAAGGCAATTCAGAAAGAACTGGGCGACATGGATGATGTACCCAATGAAATTGAGGAGCTGGAAAAGAAAATAGCTAACGCCGGCATGTCAAAGGAAGCGAAAACCAAAGCCGATGCTGAGCTCAATAAGCTGAAATTGATGTCTCCTATGTCCGCTGAGGCGACAGTGGTGCGCAATTACATAGACTGGATGGTTAATGTACCCTGGAAGAAAGCCACCAAAGTACGGCATGATTTAAAAATCGCCGAGCAGGTTCTGGAAGCCGAACATTATGGCCTGGAGAAGGTCAAGGAACGGATTCTTGAATATCTTGCGGTGCACCAACGGGTTAAACAGCTCAAAGGTCCTATTTTGTGTCTGGTGGGCCCCCCGGGTGTTGGTAAAACCTCGTTGGGCGAATCAATTGCCAGGGCAACCAATCGCAAATATATACGTATGGCTTTGGGCGGGGTTCGTGATGAGGCCGAAATTCGCGGGCATAGACGTACCTATATAGGTTCCATGCCAGGCAAGATTTTGCAGAATCTGGCAAAAGTGAAGACAAGAAATCCGATGTTTTTACTTGATGAGATTGACAAAATGGCGGCTGATTTCAGGGGCGACCCGGCATCGGCTTTACTGGAAGTGCTGGACCCTGAACAAAATCATACTTTTTCCGATCATTATCTGGAAGTGGATTTTGATTTGTCTGATGTGATGTTTGTCGCTACGGCCAATACCATGAACATTCCGCCTGCATTGCTGGACAGAATGGAAGTCATCCGTCTTGCCGGCTATACTGAAGATGAAAAAATCAATATCGCGATTCGCTATTTGATCCCCAAACAGGTTAAAAATAACGGTCTTAAGGAGAGTGAGATTGAAATTTCAGAAACCGCAGTCAGGGATATGATTCGTTACTATTCTCGAGAAGCGGGTGTTCGAAGCCTTGAGCGGGATATTTCGAAAATTTGCCGTAAAGTGGTAAAAGATCTGCTGTTGAAACAGGAGAAAACCAAAGTTTCCATTACTCCAGAAAATCTCGACAACTATTTGGGAGTCAGGCGTTTTAATTATGGTCTTGCCGAAGAGCAGGATCAAATTGGACAGGTGACCGGTCTGGCCTGGACGCAAGTAGGCGGGGAATTATTAACGATAGAGACAGCAGTCATCCCAGGTAAGGGCAAGCAATCGGCCACGGGCAAGCTTGGCGAGGTCATGAAAGAATCTATTGAAGCTGCGATGACTGTGGTCAGGAGCCGTTCAGGAATTTTAGGGATAGACAATGAGCTATTCCAGAAAAATGATATTCATATTCATGTACCAGAAGGGGCTACGCCGAAAGATGGTCCCAGCGCGGGAATCGGCATGTGCACTGCCATCATTTCAGCATTGACCAAAATCCCTGTGCGGGCAAATGTAGCCATGACTGGCGAGATTACTTTGCGCGGCGAGGTGTTGCCTATCGGCGGATTAAAGGAAAAACTGCTGGCAGCGCATCGTGGCGGTATAACAACCGTTATCATTCCAGCTGAAAATGAAAAGGACCTGGTTGAGATACCAGACAATATCAAGCAAAACCTCGATATCAAACCGGTTCACTGGATAGACGAGGTTTTGGCAATTGCTTTGCAATATATGCCTGTTTCTGTTGATAAAAAAGCCGACGAAGAGCAGGGTAAAAATGAAGCAGACCCGGTTAAAATAATTCAACAGGGTCTTACAGCACATTAAAATTATTTTTGGATTTTGGTGGGCTTTTCAATGCAGCCTTAAAAATCATGGCCTCCAGGGGTTTTAAAGCTTGACACTGTATCACAGCTATTGATATAAATGCCTGTGTTTCTTGTGTTGCTGTGGATCGTGCATGAGAATATAACATAAAAATATACCATATGGTTTTTACACTACACATAAAATAACTTCCTCAGGGGGAATAATGAATAAATCGGAACTTATAGACGCTATTGCTGATTCATCCGGCTTAACAAAGGCAGATGCTGGACGTGCTTTAGATGGTTTTATTGGTACAGTCACAAGTGCATTGAGTAAAGGTGATTCAGTTGCTTTAGTTGGTTTTGGCACCTACTCTGTAAAAGAAAGAGCGGAGCGAAAAGGCCGTAATCCACAGTCCGGAGAAGAAATTACAATCAAAGCGGCAAAAATTCCTTCATTTAAAGCTGGAAAATCATTAAAAGATGCTGTAAACTGACTCTTTTTATTGGATTGTTTAAATCCATTACTAGAAAAATCCTAAAAAAGCTGAAGATTTTTAAAATAAATGCTTTACAATGGGGTATTAGTCGGGTGCTTAGCTCAGCTGGGAGAGCATCGCCCTTACAAGGCGAGGGTCGGGGGTTCGAACCCCTCAGCACCCACCAGACTTTGGAGTGGTAGTTCAGTTGGTTAGAATACCGGCCTGTCACGCCGGTGGTCGCGG
>JAGXGJ010000011.1 GCA_024636875.1 Methylococcaceae bacterium
CAAAGGTCAAATTACCCAAGAGCACCTCAATTTGATTATGTTTTACCACAATCATCACCTCTACAAGAGCGGAAAACGCAAAGGGAAAGCCCCCATTGAGCTGCTAACCGGCATTCCGCTTGAGGGGGATTGGTTGGAACAGCTCTTACAGATAATTTCTCAAAGCCAACCGTAACCATTTTTTAGGCTGGATTTAAAAAAATATCAGGGAAACCTGAGGGGTCGTTGTGCCTTATGTTTGAACTGTTCACTACTTTTACCCCAAAATGAAGGGCGCCATTAAAAGTTCCTTTCTTCCTAGCAACGGAATATGAATATTTCTAAAAAGCTATGCGTTGAAACTCTTTCACAAGAATTTTCACCCGAGTATCCCCCTGGAGTTTCCTTGAGCATTTTATATTAATTGGATCTGCCAATGCCATAATAAACAATCCCTTGTTTCTTAAGTAAATCAGGCTGATATAAATTTCTGCCATCAAAAATCACCGCGTCCTTCAGGTTATTTTTTATCAGATCAAAGTCGGGGCTCCAGAAGTTTTTCCATTCTGTTACTACAATCAAGGCATTCGCACCCTGCAGCGCTTCTTCAGCGGTCTCGACCAACGTTAGACCCGGCTTGTCGCCATAGATCCTTTTTGCTTCGGCCATCGCTTCCGGATCAAAAGCTCTAACGGTTGCACCCGCATCAATTAACGCTTCAAGGATTACTCGGCTGGGCGCCTCTCTCATATCATCGGTTTTTGGTTTAAACGCCAGACCCCACAGCGCAAAGGTTTTGCCCTGCAAATCACCCTTATAATGCTGAATGATTTTATTGATTAAAACCTGTTTTTGGCGGTCATTGACATTTTCTACGGCATTCAGCAATTCGGCTTTATAGCCCATTTGTTGTGCCGTACGCTCAAGCGCCTTGACATCTTTTGGAAAACAGGAACCGCCATAACCGCAGCCAGGATAAATAAAAGCATAGCCTATGCGTGAATCAGAACCTATGCCGTTTCTGACATGCTCTATATCAGCACCCAACAATTCAGCCAAATTGGCCAATTCATTCATAAAGCTGATTTTCGTGGCCAACATCGCATTAGCCGCATATTTGGTTAATTCAGCCGAGCGCACGTCCATGGTTATGATACGCTCATGACTGCGATTAAACGGCGCATAGAGCGCTTTTAACAATTCCGCCGTTCTTGGATTATCCGTGCCGACAATAATACGATCCGGTTTCATGAAATCATTAATCGCCGCGCCTTCTTTTAAAAATTCCGGATTTGACACTACATCAAAATCAATATCCACGCCCCGTTCCGCCTGCACTCGAAGAATCGTCTCCTTCACCTTATCGGCTGTACCAACAGGTACTGTCGATTTGTCAACGACGATACGATAATCATTCATATTTTCAGCGATGGATTTGGCCACTGCCAGGACATATTGCAGATCGGCTGCTCCATCCTCATCAGGCGGCGTACCTACTGCTATAAACTGAAAAACGCCATGGCTGACAGCTTCCTTTATATCTGTGGTAAATTTTATACGGCCTGCTTGTTGATTGTCTTTAACCAGTTCGTCCAGCCCCGGTTCATAAATGGGAATAATGCCTTTCTTTAAATTATCAATTTTTTGTTGATCGACATCGATACACACGACATCATTACCCGCCTCGGCCAGACAAACCCCCGTTACCAACCCTACATAACCAGAACCAAATACTGTTACTTTCATTTTTATTTCCTTAAAGATGGCGTAATCAATTGAGCAATTGCACGCTATATTGTAGCTTATTGACTTATTGTGAGTACAACACAAGCTTCTTACAATGTAAAATAATGCTCACAAACACTAAAATCCTGTTCATGGCAGGAAAATGAAACCAATTATGACCATAAACGTTCAAAATATCATGGAACAATTGGAAGAGTTTATAACCAGCAGCCAAACACCGATGGCTAGTCAGCTAAATAACTGAGAAAAGGACACCTTGAATTATCTAAACCCATTAATGGACGAGTCTTAAAAAGCGGCTTAAGTTATAGGGAATTTCACCCTTTTTTCTGACTTATTTTCTAGTAGCAAATATTTCCTGCATACCCCAGACTTATGAAACCAACCCTAATCGTTAGCGCTGTTCAACAACCTTGCAATAAAGACAGACAAACCAACCTCGACTTTTCCATTGCAAAAATTCATGAAGCCGCCGCTATTAATGCCGACCTGGTGGTCTTGCCCGAATTGCATCTGGGGCCTTATTTTTGTCAGAACGAAGATTATAATAATTTTGATCTGGCCCAGCCTATTCCAGGACCGGCAACAGAAATTCTGTCAGCCGTAGCTAAAAAACTCAACATCGTTATCGTCTCGACCATCTTTGAAAAAAGAACGCCGGGGCTTTATCACAATACCGCCGTGGTTTTTGACAAGGATGGCAGTATTGCCGGCAAATACAGAAAAATGCACATACCCGATGATCCCGGGTTTCATGAAAAATATTACTTCACCCCGGGCGACCTGGGTTTTAAACCGATAGAAACTTCTATCGGCAAATTAGGGGTATTAGTCTGCTGGGATCAATGGTTCCCGGAAGCCGCCAGATTAATGGCTTTAACGGGCGCAGAAGTTTTAATATACCCTACCGCTATAGGCTGGGATCCGGAAGATTCACCTGAAGAACAGCAACGCCAACTGGATGCCTGGATCACAATTCAGCGTTCTCACGCCGTCGCTAATGGCATTCCGGTTATTGCCTGTAACCGCATCGGCTTTGAACAAGCGCCCGACTCAGAAACAGGCATCAACTTTTGGGGCAATAGTTTTATAGCAGGGCCACAAGGCGAAATAATCACCAAGGCCAATGCTTCAGAAATAAAACTGTTAACCTGCACACTGGATAGCTCACGCCTTGAGCGGGTCAGACAAATATGGCCTTATCTGCGTGATCGCAGAATTGACGCCTATGGCGATTTAGGTAAACGTTTTATAGATTAGCCCGAAAAAGCATTGTGGAATCCGGGAGCTCAGAGAGAGGCACATAATCCCCGTATTACGCTACACTTCATACGGGCTACTTGCTACTTGCTGCCAGTTTTATCTATGTACTTCCTCGGTATAGTATGAAACCCGACAGTTTATTTGCTCTAAACATCTCGATTTGAATTCATTAACGCAAAACACCTTTTAACGATAAATTGATATAGTTTTGCTCTGGAAAACCCTGCTTCCATTCATGTTGAAGCTGTGAAATCCATTTTTGAAAAATAGGAAACTACTTGGCTTACCTCGAAGATAAAATTCAGCAAGTTCAGGATAAAACGCTCCGGGACATTTTGCTGGCGGAAGTAAAAAAGCTCAAGAAAGAGAAAAAATTCGGCTTGGTGTTTGAAGAGCATGTGCCTGAGTTGGTGCCAATGTATAGCGCCACAGTACGACCACGTACGACAGTGGCGTTAAAAGACGGTGATTTGCTGGAAACCTTCCGCGTCAATCGCATCAAGGACGGTTCAGCTTTTTTGAGCAAGGACGCGGACGGTGGCGAATGTGTTTATCCGTTGGATAAGCTGGTGGTTGTTCAGCGTTTCGGCGAGGCGATTTATCCCGCCTTAATACCGATGGCTACCGTTAAAAACGGCGGCGAGCGGCCTTTTCATACCTTGATCGAAGCCGATAATTACCATGTGTTGCAATTGCTGGAATATCTGTATGCAAGTCAAGTGGACTGCATTTATATTGATCCGCCTTATAACTCCGGCTCTAAAGATTGGAAATATAACAATGACTATGTAGACAAGAATGACAGGTGGCGGCATAGCAAATGGTTAGCGTTTATGGAAAGGAGGTTGTGGCTTGCTAAAAGACTCCTAAATCCAGCCGATTCAACTTTAATTGTTGCCATCGATGACAACGAACTTTTCACACTAGGGTTATTGCTTGATGATGTTTTCAAAGGTTGTGATAAACAAATTGTTAACGTAACAATCAATCCAAAGGGTAAGGCACGCGATGGTCGGCTATCGCAAGTAGATGAATACCTAATCGTTGTTTATATGGGTGATGCCCAAGCGCAGGAGATTTCTGTTGAAAGCTCTGAAGTAGAGGTTCGTTGGCCATACCTACGCAGAAGCGATGTAGAGTCTGCCAGAGGTACAATAAAAGGTGGTATAAGGCAGTTTTATCCAATATACGTAGATGAACGATCCGAAAGAATCGTGGCTATTGGAAAACCGCTTTCACCAGAGCAATCCTTGGAGTGCGTACCCAATGTGGAAGGTGCCGTTCCCGTTTTTCCAATCAGAGATGATGGAAAACATATGAACTGGGGGTTGATAGGGCCAAGTCTCCAAAACGCTATCGACCTAGGATTTGTTAGGGTGTCAAAGAGTAGCAATGAATATCAACCTTACAATTTCTCATACATCACAGTTCCCACCATACAAAAAGTCAAGGACGGTATCTACCGTATAGGCGGGGTCAAGGAAGATGGTTCAAAACTCGTTGTCATACCAGGCGGAAAAGCTCAAAAAGGCACGACAGCATGGAAGAAAAATCTGCATGATGCAAACTACTATGGTAGCCAAGTTGTTGGTACCTTTATTCAAGACAGGAAGTTCCCCTTCCCGAAGTCAATTTATGCTGTTTTCGACACCTTGCAGTTATTTTTGGCAAATAAGCCAAATGCCTTGCTAGTCGACTTTTTCGCTGGCAGCGGAACAACCCTACACGCATTAAACCTTCTAAACTCCGTTGACGGAGGCCAGCGCCGCTGCATCCTGGTAACCAATAACGAAGTTTCGGCGGATGAAGCGAAAGTCTTGCAGGAACAAGGATTGAAACCCGGCAATGCCGAGTACGAAAAACATGGCATTTGCCAGTCGGTCACCTGGCCGCGCAGTAAATACACCATCCTGGGCAAACGCGAGGATGGCACTTTGCTGAGCGGTGATTATCTGATCGGGAGCACTATTACCAAAGACAAACGCCGCACGTTTAAACAAATCGGCTTTATCGACAAAGCGCAATTCACCACGGCAGCACGAAAAAAAGAATTGGCGGCCTTGTTGGACGGCATTCCTCAATCGAAAATCAATAAAGACACGGCTTTTTTTGTAGACGAGACAGAAACGAAGTCGGTGTTGTTCGACGATGTTTGCGCAGATGTTTATCTGGCCGCCCTGGACGACATGACGCATATTGAAACATTTTATGTGGTCACAGCCAATAACGCACTATTCAACCGCTTGAAAGACGCGATCAACGAGTCGCTTGGCCCGCTGCAAGTCAGCGAGGACGAAAAACGTCCGTTAAGCGCCGGGTTTGAAGTGAATCTGGCCTATTTCAAGCTGGATTTTCTTGATCCTGATGAAGTGCAGTTAGGTCGCCAGTTTGCCGCTTTGGTGCCTATTTTATGGTTAATGGCGGGGGCAAAAGGGGCTTGTCCTGATGCGGATGACAGTAAGCCATTTTTTATACCGGAACGCTGCCCGTTTGCGGTTCTGCTTGATGAGCATTGTTTCTTGTCTTTCAAACAGGTACTGCAAACGCGACCGGACATTAGTCATGTGTTTTTGGTGACGCACTCGGAAGAAGGTTTTTTCTCGATGCGGGACGAACTTGATGCAGGCTTACAAGTGACGCAACTCTATAAAAATTATCTCGATCGATTCAAAATCAACACGGAATAACGGGGGCGTATATGAAGCTGGAGCTAAAGGAATTTCAGGAAGACACTGTTAAAAAACTGCTTAAAAGCATTCGGAACACCAAGCATTTCATTAAGGAGGGCAATCCGCAAGCGATTATTTTATCCTCACCCACCGGTTCCGGTAAAACCGTCATGGTCGCTGCTTTGATCGAGACGATTTTTCAGGGCGCTGATGAAATTTCCGCCGAACCGGATGCGGTATTTTTGTGGTTGTCCGATCAACCGGAATTGAACGAACAATCGCGACGTAAGATTGCTTTGTGCTCAAGCCGTTTACGCGACGCGGATTTGATCGTGATCGATAGTAATTTTGACCAGGAAACCTTTGATGGCGGCAAAGTGTACTTTCTGAATACGCAAAAGCTGGGGAAAGATAAAAACCTGGTCAAAATCAAAGGTGATAACCGCCAGTCCACCATTTGGGAAACGATTCAAAAAACGCAGGATGTTTTACAAGATAAGTTTTATCTGATTATCGATGAAGCGCATCGGGGCATGAATCAATCATCCAGGGACGCGAACGCAGCAAGAACTATTGTGCAACAATTTGTTTTCGGTAACAACGAATTGCCTGCTATTCAGTTAATTCTCGGCGTTTCGGCGACACCCAGGCGCTTTCAGGATTTATTGCAGGATACGCGGCACTATCACTCCCGCGTTCAGCATCCCGTCAACGTCAACCCGGAGGACGTGATCGCTTCCGGTTTATTAAAAGATAAAATCGTGCTTTATCATCCGCTTGAAGAGTCAGCAACGGATTGGTCGTTATTGGCCGCCGCTGTAAGACAATGGGTTAAGATGGGCGATAAATGGAACGTTTATGCCCAGTCACAAGACATTGCCGCCGTTAAGCCTATTATGGTGATTCAGGTCGAGGATGGTAACGAAAGCACGATTAGTCGCACGTCAATCAGTGAAATTATTGCGGTTCTGGAAAAGGAAGTGGGGCTTATTCAGGACGATGAACTGGCGCATAGTTTCCAAGACGACAAACCGCTACTGATAGGCAATCGTAAAATTCGCAAAATTGAAGCCTCCCGTATCCAGGATGACGAGAAGATTAAATTCGTGCTCTTCAAAATGAGTTTAACCACCGGCTGGGATTGTCCGCGCGCTGAAGTGATGATGTCGTTCCGCAAAGCCATCGACCATACTTTGATCGCGCAATTAATCGGGCGCATGGTGCGCACACCGTTGGCGCGTCGAATCGAAAATCAGGATTTTTTAAATTCGGTTTCCTTGTATTTGCCGCATTTCGACCAAGATGGTTTGAATAAAGTTATCGAAAATTTGAAATCCGACCCGGAAAGCGTACCGCCGACCGATGTGGTTGAGGGTGCCGAACAAGTCACTTTATACCGTTCTGCCGAACATGCCGCCTGTTTTGACGCGCTACAAGACTTACCAAGCTATCGTGTCGAGCGCATTCGCAAGACTTCCAATACGCGCCGTTTAATGCGACTGGCGCGATTATTAACTGCAATCCATGACCTCGCACCTGATGCCTTACAATTAGCCAAACAGTTGATCTTGGATACGCTGAAAACTGAAATTGAACGGTTAGAACAAAACGATGCCGATTTTGCCGAAAAATTGCACGGTTGTCATGAAATCGCCATTCAACCGGTCACCGTGGATCAAGGCAAGTGGACAAGTATTGTGGGCGAAACGGAAAAAATCCCGTTATCGGAAGCCAATATCGAAGAGTTGTTTCAACGCACAGGGCAACGGTTAGGTGAAGGTTTACATATTGAATATTGGAAAAAATATTACGATGCCAACGACTCGCAACGGCCTAAACTGGAATTGTTTTTAGGGCTGCAACAGCAATCCGTTTGGGAGGCTTTGGAAAAACGGAGTTTGCAGCAATTTAACGATTTGCTGAATCAAAACCACTCGAAAATCGGTAAGCTGGCCAGCTCGGAACGGGAAAAATACAATAAATTGAAGGTTGTCGCAAAAGACCCTGAGCCAATTGATTGGGAATTGCCGGATGAAATCATTGTTAATCCACCGGCTAATGCTATCGAATGGAACAAGCATCTGTACTTGGCGGAAGACGGCAAATATTTGTCTTTTCTAAATAGCTGGGAGAAATTGGTTATTGAGACTGAGATTACTAAACAAGAAGTCGTCGCTTGGCTTCGGAATGAAGTCCGCAAACAATGGTCGTTTTGCCTGCCTTATGAATTTAAGGGAAGCTTTCTACCCATGTATCCAGATTTTTTAGTTATTCGCCAACAAACTGGGGATTTCATTATCGATATTCTGGAACCGCATAACCCCGGTTATGACGACAACGCCGCGAAAGCGGTTGGATTAGCTAAATTTGCATCCAAACATGGCGATCAATTTGGCCGTATTGAATTAATCCGCGTTGAAGGTACTCATATTAAGCGGCTGGATGTGAATGACAATCACCATCGACAAAGGGTGTTAAATGTGAATAGCAATCAGCATTTGGATGAGTTGTTTAAAAACGTTTAAACGTTTGTTAACTTGCAAAACTGCAAAAAACTGGTTTTATCCTGATTTTGTCTCGGAATTGCTTGATGATCGATTATTGGCCGTTGAATATAAAGGCAAAGTGTACGCAACGAATGATGATTCCAGAGAAAAACGCGCCTTTGGTGAATTGTGGGCAAGGAAAAGCTGTGGCCAATGTCCCATTTTTAATGGCGGAAAAGAAAAATGCTCAAGTGCGTTGGGTTAGCGATAGCGTAACCCAACATTTGCCGCTTCGATGTGTGAGGTTTGTACCTAACGTTCAACTTACGGACTACAAAAAAAAACACACAAACTCCCATTGATGACCTGATTAAATCCTGTGGGACTTAACATCTATCCATTTTAAAGGAAGCAACCATGGCAACCGTAAAACCGTATCAAATCACAACCAGCAACCAAGAGGTTGTTATTACATTAAATCGCTCCCTAATAGAGCAAGAAAAGCTTGAGCAATTTTTAGATTACTTGTCTATCAAAGCGATTCAACAAAAAAGCCAGTTATCAGAAGAATCTGCAAACCAGTTAATCAACGAAATTGACAATGCGCTGTGGGAAAAACAAAAGGGCTTGTTTGAAATATGAAAGCCTCAAAATTGCCTGTTATTGTCGATACTAATATCCTATTTTCGGCTTTATTAACAAATCGTTCAAAGTTTGCAGAAACTTTATTAGCCACTGAAAATGACTTTTTTGTCTGTGAGATGGTTTTAGTCGAGTTATTTAAACATAAAGAAAAAATAATAAAAGTAAGTGGCTTATCTGAGGATGAAATTATTCAACTCTATCAAATTTACTTGAAAAAGATTCACTTATATAAAGAAGAACTCATTAGTCTTGAAAATCGCCAACAAGCCTATCAATTATGTCATGACATTGATAAAAACGATTCAGTGCATGTTGCATTAACACTTGAGTTAAAGGGTTTGTTGTGGACAGGCGACAAAATTCTTAAAGAAGGCTTATTAAAGAAGGGATTCAAGCAGTTTTTTGACTATTAGTAAAATTTGTCAACCCCACGCTCTGTTATCTGAACGATGAAAGCTGGTGATATGGATACATTAAAATTCTAAGCGTTCGCTATTTATCTTCCTTAACCCCGGCCGCAAAAGTCGTAAAAGAATCATTGAGACTTCCTGGCGTATGGCTGAAACCTCTATCAAAATCAAAGGTCGATAGGTTTGCCTGTATAGTGCCGTCGATTATAGTCCGATCGCCCTTAGAGACTATTTTTAACGCATTGCAAACCGGGTATGTTTTGTAGGATAATGAAATGTTGTGCATAATCCGTTATGCTTTAGATTTATATTGTAACACGCCATACGCTCGCTGTAGAGTAGGTAAAAGCTTTGGAATTCGCTATGAAAAAGACTATGTACGAAAAGATCTGGGACAGCCATCTTGTGGTTGACGCGGCCGGTCAGGCGCCTTTGATCTATGTTGACCGCCATCTGATGCACGAGGTAACCAGTCCTCAGGCGTTTGAAGGGCTGCGGCTTGCCGGCCGCAAGGTGCGCAATCCGCATAGCATTCTTGCAACGATGGATCATTGCGTACCTACCAAAAATCGCGACCTGCCCATTGCTGATCCCATTGCCAAGAAACAGATCGAGGTGATGGCTGAAAACTGTCGTGAGAATGACTTGAATCTCTATGACATGAAAAACTCGAATAATGGTGTGATACATGTTGTTGTGCCTGAGCATGGCTTTGTCCACCCCGGCATGGTGGTTGTTTGCGGCGATAGCCATACCGCAACCCATGGCGCTTTTGGCGCGCTGGCGTTTGGCATCGGCACTTCCGAGGTAGAACATGTGATGGCTACGCAGACGCTGCCGCAGAAAAAATCCAAAACCATGCTGGTTCAGGTTGATGGGACTTTATCCAAATATTCCTCGGCGAAAGATATTGCCCTGGCTATTATCGGTAAAATTGGTACGGCTGGCGGCACCGGCTATGTGATCGAGTATGCCGGCGAGGCGATCAGAGCTTTGTCTATGGAAGGACGCATGACGCTCTGCAACATGGCTATTGAGGCCGGCGCCAGAGCTGGTCTGGTGGCCCCGGATAAGAAAACCTACGACTATCTCAAGGGACGTGAATTTGCGCCTTCCGGTAAAAACTGGGATTTGGCTTTGGCTTACTGGAAGAGCCTCCCCAGTGATGAGGGCGCTGTATTTGATGCCGTCATTGCACTTAACGCAGCGGACATTGCCCCGCAAGTCTCCTGGGGAACTTCACCCGAACAGGTTGTCGGGGTCGATGGCGCCGTTCCTGCACCGGAAAGTTTTGAAAACGAATCAAAACGCAAGGCGTGTGAAAGTGCATTGGCCTATATGGGCTTGACTGCGAATACCAGGATTACCGATATTCCTATCGATCTTGTTTTTATCGGTTCTTGCACCAATGGCCGTATAGAAGATTTTCGCATTGCCGCGGAAGTGACAAAAGGCACTAAAGTTGCTAGAGGGGTCAAGGCTATTGCCGTCCCCGGTTCTTATCACGTCAAACATCAGGCTGAAGATGAGGGACTGGACAAGATTTTTATCGAGGCCGGTTGGGAATGGCGTGATCCCGGCTGTTCCATGTGTCTGGCGATGAATGGCGATGAATTGACCAAAGGTCAGCGTAGCGCATCCACTTCAAACCGTAATTTTGAAGGACGGCAGGGCAAAGGCGGACGCACGCATCTGGTTTCACCGGCAATGGCGGCCGCCGCAGCGGCAGCCGGTCATTTTGTTGATATCCGCACCTTGTAACAATAGATAGAAAAATTATGGAACCCTACAAAAAACATGAAAGTATTGCTGCCCTGATGAATCGCAGCAATGTTGATACTGACCAGATAATCCCCAAGCAGTTTCTGAAAAAGGTGGAGCGCAGCGGTTTCGGCGCGCATCTTTTTCATGATTGGCGTTTTAATGATGACGGCAGCGATAACCCCGATTTTGAGCTGAACAAGCCCGCCTTCAAAGGCGCCAGAATTCTGGTGGCTGGCGACAATTTTGGCTGCGGTTCATCCCGCGAACATGCACCCTGGGCGATTGCCGATTATGGCTTTAATACGATCATTTCTACCAGCTATGCCGATATTTTCTATAACAACTGTTTTAAAAACGGCATTCTGGCCATAAAAGTAGATAAAAATCAGCTGGACAAATTGATGGCTGAGATTAGTGCTAATGAGGGTGTTCGTTTTGTCGTTGATCTCGAAAATCAACAAGTAACGACACCTGCAGGCAATGGTTTCAGCTTTGAGATTGACCCGTTTCGCAAGGGGAATCTGTTGAGCGGACTGGATGACATTGGTCTGACATTAAAGCATGTCGATAAGATCGGCGAGTATGAGGCGCGGCATAAGCAGACTTTTCCATGGCTTTGGGTTTAGGGATTTTAGATTGGTAGGCTGGGATTCGCTTAGGCTCATCCCAGCTTACGCTAAGAGCTTTTACGTTATACAGGGATAAAAATGGCTTGTTGGAAATTTACACCTTACGATCTTGATAAATGGAACAAAGCAGAAGAAAGAATACTTTTTGTTGCTTCTGAACCTAACGGAGACAATCCCAATAGCGGAAATTTAGATATGGGAGATTGGTTTAGAACAGCTACAGCTACACCACAAAATAATTATCACGACAATCCACAGTTTTTTATGCGATGTGTGATTATGTTGAACGGAATAAATGGTAAAAGCACTGGACAAGCATATGTTAAAAATGATGCAGATTTTAATAATTTTAGGTTTATGGATTTGAAGGCAACTCAGGGTGGTTCAAAACCTGATACAAATGCTGTTCGGAATTATGTTATAGATCACATGAACGAAGTAATCGAATATTTTAACTCTACTGAAGAGGAGTTTGGTCTATCTCCTCATATCATCGTGTTGCTTGGTAATGCGGCACAATCAGTATTTATTAGTTGTATCAGAAAACAGGTAATAAATGATAAGAATTTAAAATGGATAGCTATGCCACATCCATCAGCGCAAGTAGGATATGAGGGATTGGAATATGCCAGCAAAAAGATCAGGGAACATCTCCAGCCAATAAATCAACAAGCTGAAAAGTGGGTTTATCATAAGGATAGTATTGATGACTGGAGAAGCATTTCATAGCCGTGCCGGGTTAGCGTATCGTAACCCGATACAAATACATTGCTAATGCGTTTATGGATTCGGCTCAAAAACAAACCAGAGGCAACACGCATGAATAAAAAATATCAAATTGAATTAGAACAAGAAACGGATGGACGTTGGATAGCTGAAATAGGGGCATTATCAGGAGCAATGGTTTACGGTAATACCCGTGAGCAAGCCATTATGAAGATAGAAGCCTTAGCATTGCGTATTCTTGCAGATCGTTTAGAGCATGGCGAAGCATCCCAAGAGTTGAATTTATTATTTGCGGCATGAATTCATTCCCAAGCACAAAAGCTACACGAGTATTAGCGACATTAGTCCGAATAGACTTGTCAGTTAAAAAGACAAACAGGTTCACATAAAGTATTGCAGCGAGAAGGTTATGATGATTTTGTTTTTGCCTTTCATCAAGGTGAAGAGATTGGCAGCCGCATATTGCAACGTATAGCCAAAAAAACCGGATTATCGCCTGATGATTTGTAGTCCGCGTAGTGCGGAGGATGGGTGGAGGCGATAGCCGAAACCCATCCTAATCACATCTATGCGATGGTTTTCGCTTTTCCTCTATCCATTCTACGGCACTTAAACCAACAAACCGCAACGAGAGCACAGACGAAAATCATGCCCACAGATTCCAGAACTATCCAGCTGATGGACACCACTTTGCGTGATGGCGAGCAGACTCAAGGCGTATCCTTTACCCCCTCTGAAAAAGTCAATATTGCCAAGGCGCTATTACAGTCGCTGCGGGTTGATCGTATTGAGGTAGCCTCCGCTCGCGTCTCTCAGGGCGAAAAAGAAGCAGTCACCAACATTAATCAGTGGGCGCAACAGGAAGGTTACGCGGGCTGTGTGGAAGTTTTGGGATTTGTTGATCACACCCGCAGTGTTGACTGGATACTGGAAACCGGCGGCGAAGTTATCAATCTACTCACCAAAGGCAGCGAAAAGCATTGCCGCGAACAGTTGGGGAAAACGTTAACAGAGCACACTGAAGATATTCTGCAAACAGTTAATTACGCGCAGACGAAAGGTCTGAAGGTCAATGTTTATCTGGAAGATTGGTCAAATGGTTATCAAGATAACCCGGACTACGTTTACGGCTTGATGGACGGCCTGCGGTATTCCGGTATCAGCCATTTCATGCTGCCTGATACACTCGGTGTTTTGTCGCCTGAAGGAGTATTCAATAGTTTCAGTGATATGTGCAAGCGCTATCCGGAATTGGAATTTGACTTCCATCCCCATAATGATTACGGCTTGGCGACCGCGAATGTAATGGCAGCCGTTCGCGCCGGTGTAAATTCAATACATTGCACCGTTAATTGCCTGGGTGAGCGCGCAGGCAACGCCTCGCTTGCTGAAGTCGCGGTGGTATTACGCGATAAAATGAATATGCAGCTCTCTATAGATGAGAGCCATATTGTTCGTATCAGCAACATGGTCGAGAACTTCTCGGGTAAACGGGTCGCGGCAAATGCGCCCATTATCGGCGCCGATGTATTTACCCAGACCGCTGGCATTCATGCCGATGGCGATCAAAAAGGCGGACTGTATAAAACCAGATTGGGCCCGGAGCGCTTTTCGCGTAAACGCAGTTACGCTTTGGGTAAAATGAGCGGGAAAGCCTCGCTGAAAAAAAATCTGGAACTGCTGGAGCTTGACTTATCGGAGGAAAACCAGAAAAAAGTGCTGGCCCGCATTGTCAGCCTCGGCGATTCAAAACAAACGATCACCACAGATGACCTCCCCTTTATTATTGCGGATGTACTTGAAAGCAAGAATTATCAGCATATAAAATTGCTTAACTGTTCTATCACCAGTGGTTTAAATCTGGAGTCAACAGTTAGCATATGGGTCAATGTTAATGGCACAAAGCATCTCGCATCAGGTGCAGGTAATGGAGGTTTTGATGCATTTATCGACGCCATTAACAAAGTGATGAAGTTGCATGATTATTCATTACCTGAATTGGCCGATTATGAGGTGAGAATACCCAAAGGCGGACATGCCAGCGCATTAACCGAGTGTGTAATTACCTGGGATTGCGGCCATGAAATGCGTAAAACTCGCGGCGTCCATGCCAATCAGGTTTTTGCCGCTGTCTTTGCAGTGCTAAAAATTATTAACATGCAACTGCATGAACTTGAGTCGAATCAGGTTTAATTTATCGATAAGATTGTTTGCGAGGGATTGCAGATCAGATCAAACAGCCATCATCACACCGAAAGCCAAACTGCATCGATATTCCTTTGATGACTTGTTCTGACCTCGATATAGACGAGGAATCAGAGCACGAGCGCGTCTTAAGCGTCTTCATATCATTGATGACCGTTTTTCGTTAATCCGGCAAAGTACTTTATAGTGCGCCAGATTTCCCATATTTACTTTGCATTCCCGGACAAGTTTCCCGGAATAGATATCTTGAAGAGATTACTTATGTCTGATTACCAATTCGCGCAAAGAACCGGTGAAGATTCTACTGGTATCCCCGCTATCAGGTGTTTCCTTATTGCATTGTCGTTGATGCTGCCAGTCGCATTGCCGGTTGCTGCCACTGAAACCCCTGATGTGATGCTGGCAAATGTCTATCGTCAGCATGAGGATATCAGGCAATTTTGGGTGAGTGAAAAACTCGACGGTGTTCGGGCCCTATGGGATGGCAGGCAACTGATTTCACGCGGAGGTATAATCTTTGTAGCGCCGGAGTGGTTTATCCGGAATTTCCCTGATAGGCCTTTGGATGGTGAATTATGGATGGGGCGGGGCCGCTATGAAGACGTTGTTTCAGTCGTCCGCAAGCAAAAACCTCATGACGGTTGGAAAGGCGTCAAGTTCATGGTGTTTGATCTACCCGCTCATGGTGGCACGTTTACTGAACGAGTTGAAGCCATGCGACAATTGGCAAAGACACCCTATCTGGACGTTATTGAGCAGTTTCGTGTGGATACTCATAAAATCCTGATGCAGAAACTTGATGACATTGCCCGTCAAGGCGGCGAGGGCTTGATGCTGCATCGGCAAAACGCATTTTATCATGGCGGTCGCAGTGATAATTTGCTTAAAGTAAAACCCTTTGAAGATGCTGATGCCATCGTTACCGGCTATAAACCTGGTAAAGGCAAAAATACCGGCTTGATGGGCGCTGTAAAAGTCCGCATGGATAATGGCAAGACGTTTTACATAGGCAGCGGCTTTACCCAACAGCAAAGAAAAAATCCGCCGATGATCGGGAGCCTTGTGACTTACCGGTATCAGGGTTTTACTCAGGCCGGGATACCCCGCTTTGCTGTATTTATGAGGCAGAGGAACGAATAGCTGTTGTGTGGAGTTTCACGCTTGCCAGGAAACCGTTCCTTTTAAAAGCGTGCAGGTTTTCCAGGCTGCCGACTTTCCCCCATATCCAGCAAGCCATGACCTCTGATGCAGAGGAGTAGAGAAGGCGATCAGAAGCAAGCGTATCAGACCAAACATTTGAATCCCGTGAACTGGAAGCGTATCAATTTTCTTGATTAGCAAGATCTTCAGCCAGCACCGTCATTCGTAATCAGGTCGATTTTTATGCAGAATACATCTTTCTTGAAACCGCCGGAGGCATTGGATTATGGATTAGCATGAGGCTTTCGATGGCAGCGGGAGAGTCACATGACAGTTCGAAGTTTTAATCCGGCACAACTGCTACCGGCTTTACTTTTAATACGCTTCGAGAAAGTAAATACTGAAGAAATGGTTATTATCCGACCATATTTTTTTATGCCTGAATCCGCCGGCATTGGCCAGACTAATGAATTCATCAGGGCTGTATTTATAGGAATTCTCGGTATGAATGCATTCCCCTTCTGTAAAACAGAAATCCTGCCCGGCAATATTGACTAGCTGGTCTTCCAGACTGATAAGGTGCATTTCGATACGACCCGGCTGGTCATTGTAATAAGCATAATGCGCGAACTTATCGCGCTCAAAGTTGCCATTCAGTTCGTTGTTGATGCGGCTGAGCAAATTGAGATTGAAGTTTGCAGTTATGCCCGCTGCATCGTTGTAAGCGGCATTTAATGTGGCATGATCTTTCTTGCGGTCAACACCTACCAGCAATCCGCCGCACTTGCCTACCAGCCGGTGAATTCCGGCCAGAAAATGCTGGACTCCTAACGGGTCAAAATTGCCAAGGCTGGAACCCGGAATAAATACAACGCGCCGGCCTTGCGGCACGCCTTGTGGCAAAATCATCTTATGGGTGAAATCGATGCAGGCTGCATAAATGTGTAACCAGGGGAACTGCTGACCCAAATCGAAGGCAGATTGCTGCAGGAAGTCACCGGAAATATCCATCGGCACATAGGCGGCCGGAAGCACACTTTCCAACAGCAATTGAACTTTTTCACAACTGCCGCTACCGGGTTCAATCAATATAGCACCCGGTTCAATCAGTTCAGCAAATTCGTCCGCGTGTTTCTGCAACAACGCTCTTTCAACGTTGGGAATATAATATTCCGGTTGTTCGAGAATGGCTTCAAACAGTTTTGATCCGGTTTTATCATAAAAAAACTTGGGTGGAATTTGCTTCGGTTTACGGGATAACCCATCAAGCACAGCCTCACGAAAGCTTTCCAGCTCAGGCTGGAAATCGTGAAAACTGATTTTTTTGCTGTGAGCGTTCATAAATCCTCTGCCAAACGAATCCCGGCAAATTGCCAGCGATCATGCGGATAGAAAAAGTTACGGTACGTTGGACGGATATGATCCAGCGGGGTGATGCAGGAACCTCCACGTAATATCCACTGGTTGCACATAAATTTGCCGTTGTATTCACCCACGCCGCCGTGCCACGGTTTAAAGCCTGGATAAGCCAGATAAGGCGATGCGGTCCATTCCCATAATGAGCCGTAAAATTGGCCTTCACCGGCTTGAGGGTGAAAAACGCCACTATCGCTAAAATGTCCTTTTAGCGGCATTTCCAGTAATTTTCTTTCCAGCTCAGCTTCCAGGGGAAGACGTTTTCCGGCCCAATGTGCGAAAGCATCCGCTTCATAATAACTGACATGCGCGACGGGCGCGGCCGGATTCAAGGCCTCAAGTCCATATAAAGTAAATTCATGCCATTGATCTTCATGCTTTTCCCAATAAAGCGGAGACGTCCATTGGTGGTTCCGGATGTGGCACCAGCCATCTGACAACCACAGCTCAGGCCTTTCATAGCCTCCGTCTTCGATAAAATGCTGATATTCAGCATTAGTAACAAGACGAGAGCTCAAACGATGCGGTTCCAGCCATACTTTATGTCTGGGCCGCTCGTTATCAAAAGCAAAGGTATCTGCATCAAACCCGATTGTGACCAAGCCCCCTTGACGTTGCTCCCATTGTAATTCACTGGAGATTTCAATAAGCTGCCGGGGCCGGTCCAAATAAGCCGGTCGCAAGGGGTTGCTCCACAAATTGTGTTTGATATCCATATACAGCAACTCCTGGTGCTGCTGTTCATGGTGCAGCCCCAGGGTAACCAGGAAAGCGAATTTTTGCCACTGGCTTTCATCAATCCCGGAGAGCAGATCTAACATGCGCTTATCCATCTCAGTTCGATAATGGTAAACCTGCTCGACAGTCGGCCGGGACAATAAGCCACGTTTCGCACGTGGGTGCATACCGCCAAAAGTTTGATAATAGGAATTAAATAAATAACTGTAATCCGGGTTGAAAGGCCGGTAATTTGGCAGAAAATCCTCTAGCAAAAAGGTTTCAAAGAACCATGTAACATGGGCCAGATGCCATTTTGGTGGACTGGTCTCGGCAATGCTTTGAATTTGATAATCACCCAGGCTCAACGGAGCACAAATCGCTGCACTCGTATTGCGAATACGTTGATAGCATGAAATTAATTCTTGCCTGGAATTCAACCGGCTGGCTGGAAATTTTTGGAGTATTACCGACATTGTACTGTTTAGCCTTTGTCTTTATATTAGAAGTAATGCCATAAAAACTGTTGGCAGCAATATATCAGATTACCCGGATAATCACTTTTTGTTTTGAAGAAATTTTCACTGACACGTTTGTTCCTGTCTATCAGCAATAAAAAGTTATCGGAATTCTGCTTTTTATTCAACATTAACAGGATTAAGCAAGGCATGCAGTTTTTGCTCATCCAGTTCAATTTCCCATTTGGCTGCGACTACGGTGGCAACAGCATTGCCGATAAGATTGGTCAGCGCGAACCTCGGACATGAAGCGGTCGATACCGAGTAGTATTAGCGCAAAATACCGGCGGTGACGGCGGCCAAGACCTGAACATAGAGATGCTGGTGAAATTTTTTGGGGAATTGACCTGCTTGCATGGGTGACCTTATAAGTTTTCGTACATTAAAAATTGAAAAAACCTCCAAAATCGATACACTCTTTATCACGAACATTTCGATTGCATCAACTGGATGCTAATCAAGAACGTTGCACAAAACTTAAATTCTTATCCATAGACGTCATGAAAAAAATTCCTATCGGCATTAGCAGTTGTTTACTCGGCGAACCGGTGCGTTTTGATGGAAGTCACAAACGCGATGCCTACATTGTTGGCACGCTCAGTGAATATTTTGAATTTCATCCCTTCTGTCCGGAAGTGGCAATCGGTTTAGGGATACCCCGGCCTGCCATTCGTCTGGTAAAAATCGACAATGCCATCCGTTGTGTCGGCGTTAAAGATCCGGAGCTGGATGTCACAGACCGTTTACGCGATGTTGCAGAGCAACAAAAAGAGTGCCATGCCAGATTATGCGGTTATATTTTAAAAAGGGATTCGCCCAGTTGCGGCATGGAGCGGGTCAAGGTTTACGCTGGTGAGCAGCCGAACAGGAATGGTTTTGGCATTTTCGCGCAGGAGATGATGCGCAATAATCCGCTGCTGCCGGTAGAGGAAGAAGGCCGGCTGGGTGATCCCGAATTGCGCGAGAATTTTATCCAGCGTGTTTATGTGTTCTATCGCTGGCAACAACTGTTGGCGGAAGGTCTTTCAGCCCGAAGCCTCATGCGTTTTCATGCCCGTCATAAACTGATCATTATGAGCCATGCCGATTATCGTGACCTGGGGCAATTATTAGCGGATTTAAGCAAAGCTAATCTGCTCCAGGTTGCCGAGCGCTATATTTTGCAGCTGATGAACACACTTAAAACAGTAGTTAGCCGTAGCAACCATGTTAATGTGTTGCAACATATTCAGGGCTACTTGAAAAAAGAATTAAGCGCCGATGACAAGGCGGAACTGGGCGAAATTATCGAGCGTTATCGTGGGGGTGAAATACCGCTGATTGTGCCATTGACCCTGCTTAAACATCATTTCCGTAAATCCCCCGATCCTTATATAGAAGAATCCTATTATATGTCGCCTTATCCACAGGAATTGCAACTCATTAATCAGTTGTAAACTCATGGCAAAAATTTTAATTATCGGCTGCGGCGCGATCGGTACGCAACTGGCGCAGGTCCTTTCTGCCAAAGGCCACAAGGTCACCGGACTGAAACGAAACCCGCCCAAAACAGATACCGGTAAAATTAATTATTTCACTGCGGACATAACTGCATCAGCAGACCTTAAAGACTTGCCCATGGATTTTGACGTCCTGTATTTTATTGTTTCACCTGACGGGCGTAATGAAGGAAGCTATCGTGCTATTTATGACTCAGGATTGAATAATCTGCTCTATAAATTTTCGCTAGCCGGTTCTAATCCGCACTGGATTTTTGTGTCTTCAACCAGTGTCTATGGCCAATCCCAAGGTGAATGGGTTGATGAAGATTCCATTGCGCAGCCGGAAAATCCCAGCAGTCAGCTTATCAGGCAGGCAGAACAAAAACTGATAGCTTTGGACGCCGGTAATATCGTCGTACGCTTTTCCGGCATTTATGGTCCAGGCCGCGAATATCTGTTAAAAATGGCCAGGCAGACACCCGCCATACAAAAAAATCCGCCTTATTTCACCAACCGCATCCATCAGCAGGATTGCATTGGCGTATTGGTTTTTTTACTGGAACGCCGCCTGGCGGGTGTTGCTTTGGAGCAATGCTATTTAGCCAGTGATGATGATCTTGCGCCGATGTGGGAAATCATGTCATGGCTGGCTGAACAACTAAAATGTCCGCCACCGATAGTTAAAATTGTAGACAAGCACTGTATGATGAATAAACGTTGTAACAATCGACGATTAAAGGCCCTGGGTTATCAATTTCACTATCCCGGCTATAAAGACGGCTATTCTGAGTTGATCAAATAAATTAACGTCGTTCCGGCAGGAATTGCCGGTATGACGTGCTGTTTTTTTGGCTAAACATTACGCTAGTCATGCTTCTGAATCAGCATATAGGTAATACCCAAAGCCACAACAACCAATGCAGAAGCACTGACATACTGAGGATCCAGATGTTTGTAATCAAAAACAATGACTTTTCGAGAGATAGCCATTAATGCTGTCGCAACAACCAATTTAACCGGAATCACATCGCTTCGGATGTACAAGGTAATATTGATAAAAATTTCAATGGCTATTAACACCACCAAAAATGCCCCGAAGGTTTCCAGCAAGTCATTGGTCGTCATCACCAGATAAGGGGGATCGCTGATTTTGCCATAAATGGTAAAAACCACGTCCCATATGCTCAGCAGAATAACGCCAACCATCAACAAGGCCAAAAATTTTACCCCCCCGCGTATGGTAAGGTGCAAGAAACGTATAAAGGGATCTTCGTGTTCCGTCGGCAGTTCTTCATGACACTCCGCTGCAACCTGTTTTACCAGCTTGCCACGCAGGTGGGACAATAAAGGACCAATAATGTTTTTATGGGAGGCAAAACCTGAAGGTGTAAAATCGTGTTCAAAAAAGTCATTAAGACCCTCCATTTTAGTCAATTCCCTGGCATCTATTTTTTCAAATCCCATACTCCAGTAAGGAAACGCCCGTTCGGTTATTTTTTCTTTTTGAATGAGGGTAACGTCCTTGTGCCGCTTATCTTTTTCTATCATCGCGTATAGGCTGTTAACCGTTGCTTCATCGCCCTCCAATACCTGAAAAAATGTCCCTTTCGCATAAAGAAGGATACCCGTTATATTTTTAACGCCATTATTTGTTCGGCATTCTTTTAACAGATCCAGCAGTTCCTCCGGACTCCATTCCTTTAGCGCGGTGCTCGCGTAAGTCAGTCTGATCATTGCAGCTTTCCTCGGTGTTATTATTATGATTCAGCCATTCTTTGTGCTGAGTTATTAATTTACCCTATAAATGATTCGCTGCAACAAAAAATCTGTTTAAATAAAGAATACGAAAGGCTGCAACAATGAAGCCGTGATACCGGTAAGCAATGATCGGCCTGGACTCTCCTGCGCCATCGGAAACCAGGCCAAATCGTTTATCAAAGCGATGGTGTTCAACACGACATCTTAATCTGCCGGCAGTTTTAGACTTGCCAAATCAATAACGAAGCGGTACTTCACATCGCTTTTCAACACGCGCTCGTAGGCTTCGTTAATCTGCTGGATCGGGATGATTTCGATGTCTGATGTGATGGCGTTTTCAGCACAGAAATCGAGCATTTCCCGGGTTTCCTTCAAGCCGCCAATCAGGGAACCGACAATACGGCGGCGCTTGAAAATCAGGTTGGCAATAGAGGGTGACGGATGCGGATGGTCAGGCAAGCCTACCAGGCATAAAGTGCCATCACGCTTCAGCAATGCCGTGTAGGCATCCAGATTATGCGGTGCAGCCACGGTGTTCAGGATGAAGTCAAAGCTGGCAAGATGCTTTTGCATCTCGTCCGGATTTGTGGATATTACCACTTCATCGGCTCCGAGCCGCTTGGCATCTTCTGCCTTGCCGGGTGACGTGGTAAAAAGCACGACCTGCGCGCCAAAAGCATGGGCAAATTTGATGCCCATGTGGCCAAGTCCGCCCAAACCAACGATGCCGACTTTGTCGCCCTTGCCTACCTGCCAGTGTCTCAAAGGAGAATAAGTGGTAATTCCCGCGCATAACAAGGGTGCTACAGCCGCCAGATCAAGCTTATCCGAAACATGCAGCACAAAATCCTGATCAACGGCGATTTGCCTGGAATACCCCCCGTAGTTGGTGCCGCCCGTATGCTTGTCGGGGCTGTTGTAAGTAAATACCGCATCATTACAAAATTGTTCCAGATTATCGTGGCAATCCGGACAAACCCGGCAGGAGTCAACCAGACAACCTACACCGACGTTGTCTCCGGGTTTAAAATTGCTTACCTCGCTACCCACTTTGATCACTTTGCCGACAATTTCATGGCCGGGCACCATGGGAAACACGGAGCTACCCCACTCATTGCGTATTTGATGAATATCGGAGTGACAAACCCCGCAGAAGAGAATCTCAATTTGGACATCGTTCGGCGTAGGGTCACGTCGTTCAAAAATGAACGGCAGTAATGGAGATTTGTGATTATAGGCGGCATAGCCAATAGTCTTTTGCATAAATTGCTCCTTGTACTAATAGAAAATAAAACTTTTGAAATAATCAGCTAGAGCTCCTTGAGTGAGATTGATCTTTAAAATTGAGTCAAGTTTTCAGCTCGTCAATTTAGCCTCCTGAATGAGCCGGTCGATTGCCTGGCTGGCTTGAATCAGAATCCGCGGCGCTTGGCTGGATATCTGAGGTTGTTCGAGAGCCAGTACAACGCGAAAGAAGCGTGCTTCGGCCCGGGTAAAAAAGAGGATGATCCGAATGCCGTCTTGCGTGACCAGGTAGCGATTGGAATGCGGTCGCCGTTCGATCAACCCATGTAAACGCAGCCGTCTGAGATCATAGGTCATTC
>JAGXGJ010000012.1 GCA_024636875.1 Methylococcaceae bacterium
ATGTCAATCGCCGATGCAAAATCTTCAGGATCGTTAAGGATGTTTATCGTGGCAAGCACAAGAATTACTCGCTGACATGGAATTTAGTGGCGGCTCTTGTTAACTTGCGCTATGCCTGTATTTAGGAAAGATGTCTATTAAGTTGAAAGGTCAAAATCGAAACATTTATAGGAGCCAAAGTTGGTAAAGCGACCTTTGTAATACCCTCACCCTAACCCTCTCCCAAAGGGAGAGGGGACTTTGTGTCGCTTTACCAACGTCGGACTCTATAAACTGGTTACAATATAAAAATATTTAAGCCTGACGTCAGTGAAGTAATTCATAAGGTAAGTGCAAAATATTTCACATCCGCGAACAAAAAGAAAAATTGGGTCAGTTCTGAATGGCACTTGCCTACAGGGATGTAGGTAAGGGGCGTGAGCAGGAGCGGAAGCTTTATTCGACAAATCACTGAATATCTTCCCTTCATTATCTTCATGTCGCCTAGAGGCGCCAACTTTTGGCCTTCATGGTAATTAAAACAAGTTATAAACATAGTACTACATCAGCACTCGGCCAGACGGTTTGTAACCGAACAAAGTGGAAAGTCTTGTACCCATTGACTACAACATCATGATCAACTCAAGCGCCCGGTCAATTTCCTCAAGCGTATTATAAAAATGAGGCGAAAATCGTATCCCCCCGCCACGCAAGGCGCAAACAACGCCGTTTGCCTGCAAATGTTTATATAACGCCGCATTTGCAAGCGTCCAGTGCCTAAAAGTAACAATACCGGATTTTAGTAGGCCTTGCCGCTTCGACAATAAAACCAGTTTCATATTTTTATCAATGGCATCCATTAAATAGTCTGATTTTTCAATAACCTGGGCTTCGACAGCGGCCATGCCTGTTTCCAGCAACAAGGACAAGCTGGCGGAAAAAGCATGGATTCCCAGCATATTGGGGCTGCCGCATTCAAAACGGCGGGCAGTGGGGTGAACTTCCCAAGACTTGTTTTCATAATCATGGGTGTCCTTCATCATGTGCCAGCCGTACTGGGTCAGTTTGAGTTTTTCCCTGGCCTCGGGCGTGGTGTAGAACACTCCCAGACCTTCAGGGCCAAACATCCACTTATGACCATCGCCCATAACGAAATCCGCCTGATAAGCCTGCACATCAAACTGCACCGCGCCCAGACTCTGGATGGCATCAATACAAAACAAAATGCCGCGCCGTTTGCAGAATTCGCCAATCCTTTCCAGGTCCATGCGCAAGCCCGAGGCAAATTGTATGGAGCTGATGGTCAATAACCGCGTGTTCTGGTCTACCAGCGCAAATAAAGCATCCTCAGGCGTATCGGTACTGTGCAGATCAGCCTGACGAAATTCTACATCCTGATTGGCCAGGGATTCCCAAGGCATTCTATTGGAGGGAAATTCCTCATTGCTGGACACAATATTGTCGCCGGCCTGCCACGTCAAGCCGTAGGCGACAAAGGACAGGGCTTCCGAAGTATTCTTTACCAGGGCAATATCATCTGGTGACGGGGCATTTAATAAAGTCTGCAATTGCCTGCGCAATTCTGCTTCCTTGTTCAGCCAGTCCGGATAAAAGTGTGAACCATAACGGGTGTTTTGTTCTGCAAACCTGATCACCGCCGCGCCGGTTCTTTTAGGCCATGGAGCTACGGCGGCATGGTTAAGATAAATTAATTCGTCGGTTAGTAAAAATTCCGGGTGTTTCATGGCATCAATCAGAGGCAGTTAATGGAAAATAGCAAACAAAGGATAATTAGGACTTCAGCAAGATTTATCGCTTGAGGAATTGGGAATGCATGGGTTTCTTTGCGTTTTGACCATCCTGCATGGCTGTTATAACAATTCAGCTTTGGCTTTGCCAGACAGTACCGACTGTGTGAATAATATACCTGGCAGGTAGCCGACAGCCTTTGGTGAGCTTGGCATCGCCGACCTTGCAGCCGCCGAGCAGGCGGCATTCCTGAACCAGTTCAGGGCCTGCGGCACCACCACCACCTAACAAGGAAGAGTTCTCCGCCTTGACGATTGCCTCAACTGCCAGGGTTGTGATGTCGGCTTGCCTTGCGTGAACTAATGCGGTCATAATAAGCAGCTTTACAGTATTTAAATAAACACAAATTAAAATAACAAACGTGCCGAGTCAAGCCTTAAAAATATCGAGCTCCAGCATAATACCTGTAATTTATCCGCCGTACGGCCGTGCAGGATTAGGTGATGCTGCCAGGATTTCCAGGTACACCCCGATTGCCAATCCACTCCATGACTAGTGTGCCACTTGATAAAAAACCAATATCAAACAATAATCCAGCACTCAGTACACCAGACTTCAAGCAAATGAATTAGCCCGATTATAATCTGACCCAATTCTCTGCTGGTCCAATAAAATCTGTCTTCCGAGGCATCAAAAAGGCAATTTGGCTTTTCGCTATTTAAAAATTAATTAACAGGATTACGTTATGAAAAAACTTATTGCGGTCTTTATAATAGGTTTGGTTTTGCCTTTTACTGCCTACGCAGAGAAGATACCATGCTGGGGGGAAGGAGGAATCTCCCATTGTGAGGGTACAAGGTTTGTTTGCAATAATGGCAAAAATAGCAACTCCAGGAAAATTTGCTCCGGATATGAAAAGAAAAATCACGCCAGAAAAAAAGCCGCTGATGATTTGGCTGTTACTGCCGCCACTCGCGAAACTGTTAAAAAAACCAAAATAACGAAGTTGGGAAACATTTTAAAATTGGATTATCAGGGCTTCACCTTGTGGCTCGATTGCAAGAAACGCGGCGCGGTGAAGTTTCAATACAACGTCCGGCATGGCGCCGGAAACGAGCCAAAAGCCAGAGACTTTAAGCTTGATCCAAGCGTACCAAAAGAATGCCAGCAGAGCAGTACTGCTGCCTATGGACATGGCTACGAGCGTGGTCGTCTGGTACCCGCCAGCCATCTCGACTATTCGTCCGATGTCATTCAGCAAAGTCATTATATGACCAATATCCTGCCGCAAACCTCGGAGATGACAGGAGGTGCATGGTTGCTGACAGAAGAAATCATCAGCTGCTATCGTAATATTGATGAGTTATCCGTTATCGGCGGCGTAATTTGGGGGGAAAAACCGGCTGATGATTACTTCGTAAAGAGCCACGGTGTGAAAACTCCGGACGCTTTTTGGAAAGTAGTCATTCGAGGCGCCGGACAGGATAAACAAGCCATAGCTTGGGTGGTGCCGAATTCTACTGATGCTACGGAAAAACGCTTGGACGACTATTTGGTTAGCCTGGGTGAACTGGAAATAATTACGGGCGTGAAAATACCGGTGGCGAATGATGTGAAGCTTGATAAGCCCACGTCTTCATGGCCTAAACCTGCCGGTTGCAAGAGAGGATGATTAACACATGGAAAAATCGCGACAAACTAAATTTTACAGTAACATTTGAATCAAGTTGGTTGTTGACCTTCCTCTGGGATTACAGGCAAAAAATGAACACAAATAACAGAGATGGTGTCTGTGCTGAATGGCACTTACTTAAGCCGATAAGCTGTAAAATCAGTCAGTTAGGATCAGACTAAGTTGCAGGCTGATGAAAAGCCTCCGATATTCCTCTCGTGTTTTTCGATTTCAGGCGGCTTCCCCCAAGTTTTCAGCTAGCTTGTGTATATCGTAAGTAACTGTTTTGTCGTGACTATGCTGTTAAGTAAGTGCCATTCGTGTCTGTGCTCTCCTCTGCTATTGCCGACCTATAACCTGTAAACCAATTCCACCATCGGAATCTCCCATTGCTCAATCCTGCATCTTGGAAGACGGCTTTCTTCATTGACATCAGGGCCACGCTTGATCATGGCAATCACTTTAACAGTTTCGATGCTCGACAGTTTATCCGCCCATTCCCTACGGCCTTTTTGAGATAAACGGGCGACGCTAACTCCTTCATGCTGCAGGACGACTTTGCCGTTAATAAAGGCAATCGACAGCAAACTGCCGGGTATAAGCGCAGCCAGGTGTTTGTGAATGGGGTCTGTTTCAGGAAATCGCCCGGCAAAACTGATATGAAAATCATTTAATCCGAGCAGGGCATAGCGCCTTGTAACTGTTGACTGCTCCGCGTCCTGACTATTCGCCGCATCCCGGCGTAAAACAAAATCGCCGGCTATTTCCTTCAGGAACAAATTGCCGGCGTCTTTTCGCTGCATTAAACACAGCGTTTCCTTGGCGCGTGTCATGGCCACATAAAGCAGGCGGCGCTGTTCTTCCAGTGAATCCTTTGTCCAGCCGCCATCCAGTATCCCAACATGTGAAAATTCCATGCCTTTGACTGAGTGGATTGTCGTTAAAAAAACACCGCGCCCCAGGCGGCGTTCCTTACGCTGCTCACTAAGCGTTTCATAAAGAAATTCCAGGGTTTGTTGCGTTGAAACTTCGCCATCATTGGTTTCTTTCTGCCAATCCAGCAGGCTCTCCCTGAGTTGTTCAACCCAGGGATTATCCTTATTGTTCCGATAGGTTCCGGACAGATAGTTCAACCAAAAACCCGTTGTGCTCAAGCCGTTTCGGTTTTGCTTGAGGATGTCTAAAAATTGAGCATTTTCCCTGATGTGAAAAGGCGGCGGCTGTTTGTCTGCGGGCAGCATCAGGCTAACGGGAATGCTGTGTTCTTCCAGTAACGCTCTGACCGGATTGAGGAACTGCCATTGTGTTGCCAGCACGGCGCATTGCGACCAATCCAGTTGCGTATCGAGTTGCCGCAGACGCAGCAATTCGTTAACAACAGCTTGCGTCTGTGCCTGTTCGGACGCACAGCGAATGATCTGGACGCGGCCGCGCGCCAGCGTATCCAGTTGCTGCCATCGCCCTCCCGCAGGCAGCGATTTTCTGCCCTGATTAATTCGAATAGGATGCGCTACCTTCATGCGATCTTTATTTTGCCCGATTAGCGTATTGGCAGCGGCAATGATATGAGCGCCGGAGCGGTAGTTTTCTACCAGGTAATGTTCGCTGGCCTGGTAATCTTCTTTAAATTGCCGGATAAAGCTGATGTTTGCGCCGCGAAATGAATAAATATTCTGGTCATCATCACCGACCGCCAGAATAGTCAGTTTATTGTCGTCATCCAGAGTGCGGCCCGCTAGGGCAGAAATCAGCTGGTATTGTTCGGTGTCAATATCCTGATATTCATCGACCAGGATGTAGCGATAGCCCGCCAACAGCCGGTCACGGGTTTCATTGGCATCAAATCCCAAGACGGTTTTTTCACCTTTTAATAAACCGATGGCTTCCTTTATGAGTCCGGCAAAGTTTTCAGAGCTGTGGTTTTGGGTGTCCATGGCATGGCCGGTCAAACGCAAACTCAAACCATGATAGGTTTGCACCGTAACGCCTTTGGCATCGTCGCCCGCCAGATCGAATAAGCGCCGTCTCAATTCAGTCACGGCATTGCGATTAAAACACAGCACTAAAATAGCCCGAGCCGGAACCCGCTTGACGCGCAGTAAATAGGCGCAGCGATGCACGACGACGCGCGTTTTACCCGAACCCGGACCTGCAAGAATCAGTAGATTATCGTCTTCGCCGCTTGCTACCAGCGCGATTTGCTCCGGGTTGTGCAAATCGCCGACAATGCGTTGAAAAGACTGCTGACTGGTGGCTCGCTCCAGAATTTCCTGACGATCAGCAAAATAGCGTTTAACAAATTCGCTCTTATCCTGGGAAAAATAAGCTATAACAAAGCCCAGCGCATGACTGATTTTATCCAGTGCCAGCCGCGCATATTCATTAATCACATGAATCTGGAATACCCGTTCGCTGTAATGCTGCGATAAAGGCTCATAATCGCCCTTGTTGTAACGGCGGCCTTTTGCTTCCGGCAGCAGCTGAATGGTCATCGCCTGGCGAAAGACCGCCAGCCCTTTTTGCAGCGTAATCACCCGTTGTTCATGCAGAAAATTCAGCGCTCTTTCGACAGCGGCCAACGGGTCTTTAACTTCGGAAGACGCAATAAAGTCGGCTTTTAATCCTGCCAACAAATCCTCGGCGGCGAACTCCACCAGTAAATCAGCTGAACTTGCCGTGCCTTCCGGAATACGTTCAATAATGCTCGCCAATACGATCGCCGCAATGGCCTGCCTGCGTTCTGCTGTCGCTACCAGCGCTTGCCAATCCCGGTTCAGCTTGACCGCATATTGATCAATACCTCGGTAACGCACGGCAATACTGCCTTTTTTGCCCGCCAAACCCTGTCCGTCCTCAGCAAGACTGGTCAGAAAATTGCGCAATATTTCAGGGCTGCTTTCGCTGTATCCGGCATCAAGCAGGCGTTGATTAACATGACGCAAGGATAAAATCTGCCAATTCTCTGTATCTGCATCGGGGGCTTCTTCCTGCAAAATCCCGAGCATGGCGCGTTCAATGCTGCAAATTTTTTTCAATAGCGCGCTGGATGAATTGGCGACTTTATAACGAACATAGGCGGTTAGCAGCAAGCTCTTTTGAATAAGCCCTGCTGACGCCATATCGTACAGGCTGCGAATGACTCGTTGACTGGCGGTCTCCTGTTTTTTGCCGGGTTCGCGCTCTTCTTCAGTGTCGGCAAATTCACTCAGCTCCGCCAGACTATCGGCGCTAAAACCCTCGCCGATATCGGCATTCATCAACGCTTCCAGAATAGCCAGCCAGCGTGCCTTCTGGCGTTTGGACAAATCGAGTCTGGCGATTTTCTGTTGTGCCTCGGCCAGATTTTTAACCAGGGGCCGGCCCTGAAAAACCTGAGTGCGGTTCTCATTACGCAGAATAAATCCGGATTTTTCCAGCCAGGAGACAGCTGTTATGACTTTAGTGGCGGCATTGGGCGCGTCGTTGTCAAAAGACAGATCGGTATTTTCGTCGCGCAACAATTCACCCGTGGTGATAATGACATTGCCTTGCTTATCTTTTTTACTGTGTTTTAAACCTCTCAGGATTTGCGCAATATCCCGCTGATTCAGCTGTGACATCGCCGATATTTTGAACTGGGTTTCAATATCCGGATCGTCAAACAACAATATGCAATCAGCCTCCTGTTGATCGCGGCCTGCACGACCTGCTTCCTGTAGATAATTTTCCAGGGAACCGGGTATGTCGGCATGAATGACCAATCTGACGTTGTCTTTATCGATGCCCATGCCGAAAGCATTGGTGGCGGTGATAATCCGGGTTGTGCCGCTGATAAAGTTTTCCTGAATATGCTTTTTCTCCGCCGTATCCTTGCCCGCATGAAAGGCTTCGACCTGCCAATCCTGTTGCTGCAAATACCCGGCGACTTCTTCCGTGTTGGCCCGCGTTGAACAATAGATAATCGCACTGCCGGCCTCATCGCTGAGCCGCTCCGATAACAGGCGATTGATGCTGGCATATTTTTCCGCCTTGTTGGCTGCCTGCACTTCAAAATTCAGGTTGCTTCTTTCCACGCCGCCTTCAAAAACAGTTAAGTCCTGGCCCAGGTTGGCGCGTAAATAATCAATAATTTCGTCTTTCACATCCTGCTTGGCCGTCGCTGTAAAACACTGCACCGGTGGCAGCAATGTGCCCTGATCCCGGGCAAACTCCTTGATAAATCGTGCGGCATAGAGATAATCCGGCCTGAAATCATGGCCCCATTTGGACAGACAATGCGCCTCGTCAAAAACCCACGCGCCGATTTCACGATGGCTGATGGCTTTTCTAAACGTCATGTTGCGTAATTGTTCAGGCGACACATAAAGCACGGCGATATCGCCCATCTGTATCGCCTGCAATACCGCGCCCCGTTCGGGTGCGGTCAACATACCGTACAACGCTGCTGTATTGGGCGCGCCGGTTTTATTGCGCAAGTTATCGACCTGATCTTTCATCAGCGCCTGTAAAGGCGAGATAACAATCGTCAATACCCCGCGGCGTTGATAACGCACCAGGGCAGGCAGCTGAAAACACAGGGACTTGCCGCCGCCGGTCGGCAATATCGCAAACACCGGTTTATCGCACATGGCAGCTTGCACGATCGCTTGTTGCAGGCTGTCGCCATGCGCCGTGGCAGGTTGCGGTCTAAAGGCCGGAAATCCGAAATAGCGCAGCAACTGGCCAACCGGGTCATGCGTTTGGGCGCAATAACTGCATTCCGGCTTGTTGCAGGGAATATCCCGCAGTTGACTTAAAACCGGTGCGACATCATGGAATTGCAGCCTGACCCAGGGCGGCACTACCGAATTACCACACGCTACCCGCAACCAGGCCAGACAATACGCCAGAGCCGAGCGTTTTTGCGGGTCCGGCAAATAACTTAAAACGATCTTGGTAAATGCCGTTGCGCACACGCGCCCTTGCGTCAGCAGCTTAAAACAATCGAACGCTTTTGCTGCCTGGATAGGCTCAGCGCCCATAGCGATTAAAGCGTGCTGCAAACCAGAAAACTGCTTGTCGCCGGAAAATACATAGTGATAAAAAGACAAAATCCCGAAGTGCTGCTGTTGCTCCTGTAATGCGACCCACTGATCCTGAAAAAGTGAAATCGCCAAGCGCGCATCCGCTAACGGATCATTCAAGCTGTCCCGGACCAGTTTATAATCCTTGACCAGCCGGTGGTAGGGATTTTCAGGAAAAGCCAGCGGTGAAAGAAACAAGGTATCAACAACCGGCTTGTTTAAAAATTCAAGATCAGGGGCAATCGCGCGGCAAATGGGCAGGTCATGCCGCAGTATATTGTGACCTAACAAATAGTCGGCATCAGCGGCAAAGTCATCCAGTTCAGCCAGCGCTCTTCGAACATCGAAAGGCGCTTTGCGCTGAAACGTTTTATCGTTGAATACGGCGCCCATAGCAAAGATATCGCCGTTTTCATTGGTTTCCAAATCCAGGCTACAGTAGGGGGCGTTGTTGTTTGTCCAATCCAATTGAGAATCAATGACTATCGGTTGTGGTAATTTTCTGAATTTAGCACTGTTGACTCAAAAGAGCCATAGATTCATTAAATGCCTGCTTTGTAGTCGCAATTATTGAGACTTGAGCCAATATTTAGTTTTATTAGGAGTGGCTTGTACAGCATAAGAACGAAAATAAAAACAAACTCCCTTTTATTTTCTCTGACGCTGTTGTGTACACCAACCAAGCACAAAATCCTCGCCTTGAAAACCCGGGCGATGGCCGGTTTGATTGGAGACGATGGTGGAGGATTGCAAAAAAAACGGTGAAACAATGGATAATACGGCGCCCTTCATTTTGGGGTAAAAGTAGTGAACAGTTCAAACATAAGGCACAACGACCCCTCAGGTTTCCCTGATATTTTTTTAAATCCAGCCTAAAAAATGGTTACGGTTGGCTTTGAGAAATTATCTGTAAGAGC
>JAGXGJ010000083.1 GCA_024636875.1 Methylococcaceae bacterium
CGAGATTCATGAGCGTCTCGTGGGCTCGGAGATGTGTATAAGAGACAGTTCTATGAGTGGTGGACGGGTCTTGTTCAGAAACGCTTTGTTCGGATGACGCAGATCATAGATAAACTCGGATAATTCCTCGTATCGTTTATACGGGTCCGGATGCACGGCCTTCCTGAGCACTTCATCGATCCAGGCCGGGATTTCACGATCATCATCAAGTACCGGGTTATAGTTCAATTTCTTTTGTGCGGCTCTTGTCCTGGATTTAGCAACTTGGGCGCCATAAGGCAGCTTGCCTGTCAGCATTTGATAAGTGATTACACCCAAAGAAAACAGGTCCGAGCGTGTCGTCCCGCTTTCCCCTAAAAAATATTCCGGTGCGGTATATTGTGCTGTACCGAGTAGATTGTTGCGCTCGATCGGTGATGTAATCTCCATCAGGCCGGCAACTCTCGTCGAACCGAAATCAATGATCTTCACCGTGCCTGTGCTGTCGATCATAATATTGTCCGGCCTCAGGTCCTGATGCAACATTTCCAGCCGGTGAAATGCGCGTAATCCTTTGGCAATTTGTTCAACTATCCCCCGCGCTGTTTCCAGGTCGGGTTTCGGGTTGTCGATCATCCACTGAGTCAAGGTCTGGCCATCAATGAATTCAGTGACGAAGTATAGATAGTTGCGTTTTCGCGTCTGTGCGCAAGGTTTCAGTACATAAGCGCTATTTATGCGCCGGGTGATCCAGTCCTCCATCAGAAACCGTTCCAGGTAAGCCGTATCACCCCGAAGATCAATTGATAGGGTTTTTATGATGACAGGCGTGTTTGTTTCATTATCCACCGCCAGATAAACGTGACTGCGACTGCTGAAGTGCACCTCCCTGACAATTTTGTACCCGTCAAAAATCATCCTTGCGTCCAGTATCGGCGGGAACGGTAGTTCGGTTAACTGCTGATAAAGCTCATCCGCATCCTGATCCGGTAATTCTTCAACCCTGACAACCTGAATCGTGAGATTATCCGGGCTGCCTTGTGCGTATGCTTCATCTGCGATAACTTTCGCAGCTGTATCCAGATCATTTCCATGTTCCTTGATAGCATTGATTATAAAATGAGCCGCGTCGATACCATCTCTCCCAATCAATCGCAAGTGGAAAATTATCCCATTTGTGGTTGATAGGGTTGTTGGTGTTTTAGAACACCAAAGCAAATCTGTACCAATTTTCGCATTGCTGCGCCTAATGCTGACATTTTGCTTTTTTCTTTACCTGTTAAACGCTCATACTGAGCTTTAATATCAGGGTTATAGCGTGTTGCCACCACTGCCGCCATATAGAGTTTGGCGCGAATAACAGGATTGCCCGCCTTTGAAAGCCGTGACCGTCCTTTTACACTACTGCCCGATTCATGCTGTACGGGAACTAAAATAACCGGGGTCAGTGTAAAGTTAAATGAAATGACTCAAATAAGTTCCTGTTACTGCTGCTCCGCCAAATGTGATCCTGGATGGAAGACGTGCGCTCGCGTTGCGCTTTGGCACACATCTCCTCATGGAGTTAAGCTAACCTGTCAATTTATTGCTGCCAGCCGTTGATCTCAAGGATAACGCCGTGACCGGTAACATTGTGCTGAATACTGACGAAGTAGCGATTGCCTGTGCCGTCAAAAACACCACCGGTTGACTCAGCATTCAGATCGTTTAAAGACATTACCCTGGCGCAGGCATCGGCAAGTAAATCCTTATCGGCACCGTCATCAAGGCAAGACCAAATATCGTTGTTGCGGCCTGAGTCTGGGCCTTCGCCGTCCTCGTTGATAACCCAGTTACCTTTGCCGGGCTGGTAAGCAATGTTATCCATCATGGCAAAATCAGGAAAGCCGGTAACCAGCGTTTGGTATTCCGGTGTGGAGCCTGTATTCAGAGTGAAAGTAGCAGAATCAATCGTTTGAGAACTGGTAGTAATCGCAGATGCCTCTGTCAGGGTTCCGTCGGTTACACAAAAGGTTTCACCGTAAAACAGTGTTGTACCGTCCTCGCCGGTATTGTTTCCGCAGAAGCGGACGTTACCGGCAGCCAATGCCTTCTGATCAATGGCTAAATCTTCAGGCCGGTAATAAGTGCTCAGCTTCGCGGTAGTTGCGGCCAAGGCCAAATCGGTAATTTCGGCGGGGGGTATTTCGACCCAAACGCCTTTGCCGGCAGAAGTACCTTGGCCGAAATCAGTATTGCCTGAACGTTTACCGATGCGCAGACCGAATACGCGACCAGAAGCCAGAGGAGAGTTATCCAAACTAGAGATTGCAGCAACGCCGTCGGTGACTGGAGTTCCTTTATACAGAAAATCCGGGATAAATTTGAAGTAAGCTCCACCGCCGTTACCGTTGCCTGGACGTCTTTCATCCCCATAGTAGGTCACGCCGTTCGGATAGATGCCGACCCCTTCGAAGGATATGCGACCCAGAGCGCGCTGGAATTTGACATAAGCAGAACTCGTTGTGCCTGCATCACGATCAACCGTTATATCAGTGGTGTCCAAAGGATTGAGAATCTCAAGTATCTGTCCGGTGTTTCCAGCTTCTTCGCCTACTACAATAGTGCCCCAAGCTGTACGGTGAACTGGGTCGCAAGATTTCAAACCACTACTAATGATATCTTCAACCGAATGAGTCGAGATATTAACCCGCTGTACGCCAACCTGCTCGATATTTTGTTCGTTGCAAACGATCAAATGAGTCGGGGCGATGTCGTTTGGCCACAGTGCCATCATATCTATGTTGGCGCCCAGGTTTGGAGAATTGGCTACAACCGTCGCTTTAAGACCTCGCGCCAAAGTTATGAGGCTTCTGGCATCGGCTTCGGCGGTAGCAACAGAAACGCTTATCGTCGATGATTCGTCGAGCGTGCTTTTGGTGCCAAAAAAAGACACGGAATGTGCTTTGACAAGCGCCTCAATTTTTTGCCCAAAGTCGTGAGAAGCTAATACAGCAGTGGAAGCCAAAGCCACACTAACCGATAAGGAAATAGAGCTAAATTTCATTGAATTACTCCAGTTAAATCAGATTGATCGGAATTTTGTTTTGGCGTCAGCTTAAGGACGTCCAATTGAATTTACCTGTCTTTTATTAAAAGGATGTGACTTAACAGTTATATTTCAATGACACGTGAAGAAGTAAAAGGCGGCTTACCCGGCGTAATAACTGGCAGTTCCCGAACGCAAACAAAAAAATAACACCAGATCATCTAAAATATTAATAATTACTCATTACCTGCCAGACAATCCGTATCGGGCCCGTTCAATGCCGGTTTATTTCCGAATGAAGACTTTGACGGCACGCTGAAGCCGGAACGATTGTTTTTCATCGGCAGTCGGCTGTGACAAATTATGCGTAGACATTGCCCTTGAAGGGAGGTTAGCTGTTTTTCGGATTGCACACAGCTATTGCTTAATAGTACAACGCCTAACAGAGAGCGATATTATTGAGCGCTGGGTATTTACCCATTACCAAAATTCAAACTCCATAGCTTCTGACCCCGATTCTTCATTGTGTTGTAACCGCAATTTCACATTGTTGAGTTATGGTTAAGTACATTCGTAACCGAGTTGATTATTCATCTATCAGGTTCTCCTCGCGAATAGCAAATGGCGTCAGTCAAAGAGGCAAGAATAAACACCCCCACTGATATCCCAACCCTTATTATCAAGGTATAGAAAAAGAGCAAACTCATGAAAATGCAACAAATCGCTAGCGGCATAGCCTTGATATTTGCTGTTACAAGTATTACTCAGGCAAACGACAGTGAAAAAAATCATAAAAAGCCAAAACTACCCGTTCACGTCAAAATAGTTGCAATAAACGATTTTCACGGGCAGATGGAATCTCCAGGCAGTTTACGTAATGTGCCTGCAACATCGGCACTGCCGAACCCTCCGACAACTCCGGCAGGAGGTATCGATTGGATAGCGGGTTATATCGCCGACCTAAGAAATAAAAATCTCTATACAACCGTTGTGTCAGCAGGCGATCTTATCGGTGCAAGCCCTTTGGTATCGGCCCTGTTTCACGATGAAGGCACCATCGAAACCATGAACCGTGCTGGTTTGGATATTAATGCTGTTGGTAATCACGAGTTTGACGAAGGCAAGGATGAGCTGTTACGTATGCAAAAGGGCGGCTGCCATTCTGTTGATGAAAATAGCTGCCAGGGCGATCGGGTTGGGACACCGGTTCCGTTTGAAGGCGCTAGGTTCAGGTTTTTGGCGGCTAATGTTGTAGAGACTGCAACCGGAAAAACAATCTTTCCTTCTTATGTCATCAAGAAATATGACGACGTCAAAGTTGCCTTTATCGGCCTGACACTAAAGACAACGCCTTCCATTGTGACTCCAACAGGCGTGGCCGGTCTGGAATTCAAAGACGAAGCGGCAACCATCAATGCCTTGATTCCAAAACTTTACAAAAAAGGCGCCAAAGCCATTGTCGTATTAATCCATCAAGGCGGCACAATACCTGTGGTTCAAGCGATTTCGACTATCAACTCGTGCGACGGAAATCTGGCGGGTTCTCCGATAAAAACCATCGTCAATCAGCTCTCCAATTCGGTTGACCTGGTCATCTCCGGACATACACATCAAGCCTATAACTGCATGATTACAACCAGGGATGAAAGCCATTTGATTCCGGTAACGAGCGCCAATGCTCAAGGCCGGGTATTTACCGATATCGATATGGTCATCGATGCCAACTCCGGTAAAGTGCGGAGCGTTAATCCGGTCAATGTTGCGGTAGATCGAACGAATGCGATTATTACTCCGGATGCTGATATTAAACTCATTGCCGACAACTACAAGACGCTTGTGCAGGCTATTGCCAACCGTGTCATCGGCAGCATTACTGAAACCCTGTCGCGAACCGCCAATGCTGCGGGTGAATCCGCACTGGGCGATGTCATTGCCGATGCCCAGCTTGACGCCACTAAAGCTCCGGGATTCGGCAATGCGGTGGTGGCCTTTATGAATCCTGGCGGGATTCGTGCCGACCTGTTATTTGCTTCCAGCAGCGCGGGTGAAGGCGATGGCAACGTCACATTTGGCGAAGCGTTCACTGTTCAACCTTTCGGCAACAGTCTGGTCACGCTGACATTAACCGGCGCTCAAATTGAGGAATTACTCGAACAGCAATTTACCGGTTGTCCGAACGCTCAGCCATTCAACCGTATACTGTCGGTCTCTGAGGGCTTCATCTACGAATGGGATTCGCTAGGCGCTGCATGTGACAAAATCAATCCTGCCGGCATCAAGATTAACGGCGTTATAGTCGACCCGTTGGCAACTTATCGGGTCACGATTAACAGCTTTCTTGCTGACGGCGGCGATAATTTCAAAGTCCTGGTACATGGCGGCAACCGTCTGGGTGGTGCGCAAGACAGCGATGCCCTGGAATCCTACTTTACAGCTAATTCACCGGTATCACCCGGTTTACTGGATCGAATCCTGCACTTGCCTTAAACGCAACAGTATGGGCTTGAGCGGGGCGGGTGTTTGCAACCCTGCCATGATCGTTTTGGGCCTGATCGCCCAGAATAAAGCTAAACGTAACAATCATGAAGATGGTTTTCATCAATTGTTAACAAAATCAACATCAAATAGACACAAAAACAAAGTAATGTTCATGGCTCAATCACCCGATCGAACATTATAAATTTACCTAACCCTCATTGGAGACTACCATGAACCTGTTTAAGGCCCTACTCACTATTGCGGGTGTGATGACCGCACTGTCAACACTTGCCGCATCGTCTAACATGAAAGACGATGGCCATAAAAACCGCTGGCGCTCCGAGCAAAATGTCCAGTTGGGTCCAAGACCTTTTTTCCTGGTTGAAGATATGGAGAAGAGTGAGCTTAAAAGCACTCTTCAGCAATGTTCTGAAGGCCCCTTTTATAAAACTGATTTTTCGATCGGCCACCGTGGCGCCGCTTTGCAATTTCCCGAACACACCCAACAATCTTATGAAGCAGCGGCACGGATGGGGGCGGGTATTGTCGAGTGCGACGTCACTTTTACAAAGGATAAGGAACTGGTTTGCCGCCATTCACAATGCGACCTGGAGACGACGACCAATATTCTGGAAACCAATTTGGCCAGAAAGTGCTCCGTTCAACCTGATTTGACCAGCGACACACCTTATATCAATGTGAAATGCTGCACCAGCGATATTACCTTGGTCGAGTTTAAAACGTTGAAAGGCAAGATGGACGCAGGCAATCGAAATGCAAAAACGCTTGAGGAATTTCTGAATGCCACCCTCGGCTTCCGTACAGACTTATATTCCGCCGCCGGGACTGTGCTCAGTCATGCTGAGAGCATTGAGTTGTTCAAAACATTGGGCGTAAAAATGACGCCTGAATTAAAGGCGCCCAGTGTAGTGATGCCTTTTGACGGTTTTACCCAGCAGGCTTATGCCCAAAAAATGATTAATGAATATAAGCTGGCCGGAGTTAAGGCCAAAAACGTGTATCCACAATCTTTTAGTCTCGAAGACATTAGTTACTGGATTACCAACGAACCAGCATTTGGCCAGCAAGCGGTTTTTCTTGAAGACTTGAATGTCCCGGCTGACCTGCCAACAGCGATCGCAAGGTTGCCTTTACTGGCCGCAGAAGGTATAAAAATTGTTGCGCCTCCGATGTGGGTTCTCGTGACTCTCGATGTCAATAACAAGATTGTTCCATCAGAATACGCTATAGCCGCCAAGGCTGCCGGGTTAGACATCATAACCTGGACGCTGGAACGTTCCGGCCTCTTAAAAAATATCAGCGGCAATTCTTTTTATTATCAGTCAGTCACTGATGCCATTAAAACGGATGGCGACACTATGGTAATGCTCGATGTACTTGCGCAAGATGTGGGTGTACTCGGTATCTTCTCGGATTGGCCTGCTACAGTAACCTATTATGCCAACTGCATGAACTTGAATTAATATTGTCATCGAAAAAGGCGGGCGGCTGGCTCAGAGCAATTGCACTATGATTTGTGGATAGGAATTTTTTTATAATCAACAGCTAACCCATCCTAGTTGTTAATGGCGAATTAAACTGAGCCAAAAATGACCATTAATTTTATCCCACTTTTATTTCGATGCCCCAATATTGAATTGACACTCGGTTTTTATTTGCCTTGGATTCTTCGTCAAACTTCGGTGGCAGTTAGTTCGGCAACGAACCGCGCATGGGTTGAGTATAGAAAGCTTATATTCCCGCAATACCGGTAGCCGGTTGCCCGGCAACATTTCCGGTTGGAAATTTTATTACGATTATTTAAGGTCAACTTCACAGCAGCGACTGAGCTTCAAGGTAAACAACCAAAATGTAGCGCAGCGCCTTACCTGAGCCGACCAATAACAGAAAAAGCCATAGCCGGACTTTCATGATGCCGGCAATTAGCGTCAGCGCATCGCCACCCACCGGCATCCAGGCTAGCAACAACGACCAGACGCCGTAATGCTGGTACCAACGCTGGGCTTTTTCGATCTGTGCCTTGCTGAAATAAAACCAACGCCGATCCTGAAAATGTAGCAAATAAATTCCCAGGAACCAGTTAACTACCGCGCCCAGCGTATTACCGAGCGTGGCTATAAACACCAGTATGAAAGGATCTCCTCCATCGCGCAGCAATGCAAACAAAATTACTTCGGAATAGAAGGGAAAAAAAGTCGCTGCCAGGAAAGCTGAACCGAATAGCAATAAGTAAGATGTGATCATCTAGCACTCTGCAAAAGCCATCGAAAGATTGAGTACTGGGACGGCAAATAGAACAGGTATTCCGGATGCCATTGAATACCTATGATTCTGGTATCCGTGAAGCACTCCACCGCTTGGATGATCCGATCAAGATCCCAGCCTACTGTTCTGAGTCCGGCACCAGTTTTCTTGATTGCCTGATGGTGCAGACTATTAACTCGCAGATGCGTTTTTCCACAGATCTTAGCCAGTTGTGAGCTTGCTTCCAGCTGGACTTGCTTTGTCGGTAACAGTCCGGGTCGATTATAAGTATGTTTCCGTAGCGCGCGAATGTCTTGATGAAGCGTACCGCCTAGTACAATATTGATCAGTTGGGCGCCCCTGCATATCCCCAGCAGCGGGATATTTTTTTTCAGCGCCTTGTGAATCCATTCGATTTCCAGACGGTCGCGTCCCGGGTCGACTTTGACCTTGTCATCGATGTCGCCCTTGTAGTGCTCCGGGCTGATGTCGTCGCCGCCACCTATAATAAGCGCACCCAGTGGTTCTCCGCTCGGATAATGACGAACACTGATACGTTCCGGGATCGCGCCGGCCAGACGCAATGCTAGCGCTGTGCACCACCAACTTGGAGACCAGCTCCGGCCATTGCCGGTTACGCCAATTCTTGGTCTTTTAGCCATCGGCCAATAAACTCCACCCAGTCATTGCGGCTTACACCGATAACAGGACGTGCTGCTGCCAGAAAGGCCGTGCTCAGATCATCGAGGTCATCCGGTCGATGTGCTAACTGCTCCACTACCCACCAGGTATTCCAGGAATCGGCCAGCGACCAGTCCAACCGCTCGATATGACAATTCGGCAAGCGATAATGAAACGCGGGGCGGGCCTTGATTTTCGGATCGTTCACCGCGTGCCGCACAGCGTCATTATCGATATGCGCCAGCAACGGCAGTAAATCCAGGGCCCGGTTGCGGCTTGCGTTATACTCAAGATAATCGGCAAAAATCTGTTCTATCGTGGCTTGCGACCGGGACAGCAACTGTTTCAGGTAGGCCTCCGGATATAGGTCGATATAAGGACTCATTTTCCGGGTTACATCGACTTCATGAGCAGCCACCAGCCACCATTGAAGAAGGGAGAACGCTCTTAAGTAGGAAAACAGGGTTTCGGCATCCAATTGAGGAATTTCGGTATTGATATGCACGCCATAAGCTGCCAGCAGCGATTCTTCGGTACCCACCGCGCCCGCTTTCCGCAATGTATCGACCATCGGCACCAGCGCCTCAAGATCGGCGAGCGGAATCGGCGGACAGGCAATCTCGACTGGAACCAGCAGGGTTGCAGCCTGAGTCAACAGGTCGACCCACTCTCTGTGTTGATACTCTTGTTCATATTCTTTGGCCGTGCGTTTCAGATAGCTCCAGTCCAGCTCAATATTGAAATCACCCAACACGTCGACGTGAAGCACCCACTCGGCAGCAGACTTCTTTCCCAAGTTGCCACCTAGCGAGGACTGAAGCGTCTCGGCCGTTTGGCTGAGGCTGAGACCGGAAAACTCTAATTCGAACCCCACCAGCCTGGGGCTGCCATCATTTTTATGGGTGATGGGTGGAGACTTGAAACGTACAATATGATTCGACATAAAGAAGACCTTGAATAGGTTCGAGCTTAAGTTACAGCGGCATACCAGATCTTGAATAATAGCATGAACTAATCTGAATTTATTGATTATCCATGGTGCCAGTACAATACGAATGGATATGCATCCGATAGTCCCATGCTTCGATTTAGACTGTTTAGCTTCAGTCTTCCTCGAATTTTCTTCCATAATGTTCGAACAATGCCAGCTGGTACTCGCGGCTGATAACCTTATCGGGATCATAGGATGGCGCTGTTTCGATTGCCTCACGGGTCAAGTCGACCATTACCTCTGCCTTCAGCCAATCGACCTGTTGAATCCAGGTTGGCGCAATCAGCACGTGTTTTCCCGGTAGCCAGTTGCGGGTATCGACCTCGAGATAACGGATTACACCGCCAAGATCTACTAGAATGAAATCTTCGACATGTCCGATATCGCCATCGCGTGCGTGAATACTATAGCTATTCACTTCATCGCTACTGTGCAGATGGGGGTGCTCGGGCTCCTTCGACGCTTCCTCGGCAGGTTGTAATAAGTATGGCGCGGGCCCGAACATGGGATCGCCACTCCAATAAGGTTCCCAGCCGTAATAATGGTAGTACTCCTGCTCGTAATGCCTTGACACCGGTCGTGCTGTGTTGACGAGCGGGCAATTTTCGACCTGCTCGCAAGTCAAATCGACGCTGAGTGTTTTCGCGACATCATCGATCCCGTTAATCACCGTGGGCACGATCAGCACCCTGCGCCCCAGCAACCAGTTGCCGGTGCGCACGATGAAATAGCGCACTACCCAATGTGTGTCGTCGAAGTAAATCTCTTCCAGTTTACCGATTTCTCCGTCACGGGCGCTTAAGTTATATCCCTTCAAGTCTCTTAGTTTGTATGGCTGCCGCATGGTCTGCTCCTTTATTTCATCGTGCTGTTTTCTTTCTTGATTATCGAGTTGATGTCGTCTGCCTCCAGGGTTTCCTTTACCGGCAAGGCTTTTGCCAATGCATTCAGTTGCTTACAATGTTCCTCGAGTAATCCCATAACTTTTTTTCAATGCCGTGGATGAGACTACAAATTCATCATCAATAATCTGCGGGGCATGTTCGCTGAAATCGCGCTGCTGTGCCATTTCCCGGCCCAGGAAGATATGTTCTTCTCCCCGGTAAAACACTACCGGGCCGAGAGCTTGTCACTCATCCCCCAATGGGTCACCATGTGGCGGGCCAGACGGGTTGTTTGTTTAAGACCGTCTTCGGCACCTGAGCTGACTTCATCAAATATCAATTGCTCGGAGGACCGGCCACCCAGCATAACCCCAATGCGGTCCCGCAGATATAGAGTCCGACGTTGGTAAAGCGACACAAAGTCCCCTCTCCCTTTGGGAGAGGGTTAGGGTGAGGGTATTACAAAGGTCGCTTTACCAACTTTGGCTCCTATAACTTTGCTGCAGATTGTGCCGCTCCTGTTCAGGGATTTGCTCAGTGGCGCCCAGCGCACGTCCACGCGGAATTATCGTAACCTTATCCAGAGGATCGGCGTTGGTTAGCAAGGTGGCGACCAGTGCATGGCCTGTCTCGTGATAGGCGATTAATTTCTTCTCTTCGTCACCAATAATTATCCCCCTTTTGCCGCCAAGCACAACCCTGTCACGTGCGAGAAGTAGAGACGCCATATCCACCGTGTTTTTTCCTTCACGTCCGGCAAGCAAGGCGGACTCATTAATCAGATTTTCCAGGTCCGCGTCGGAGAAACCGACCGTGATTGCTGCCAGGCGATCCAGATCAACATCGTCGGCCAGTGTAACATCGTTTGAATGTATATCCAAGATTTCACGAGGTACCGTTTTATCTGGCAGGTCGAAGGTAATTTTTCGATCAAAGCGGCCCGGGCGCATCAGTGCGGGGTCGAGCACATCGGGACGATTGGTGGCCGCCAACACCACCACGGCCTCATGCGGGTCAAAGCCGTCCATTTCACCTAGTACTCAGTCAGCATTGTTTTGTCGTGTAAAATTAGAGTTAGTCAGCAGTCGCATATTCACCTCCCCCTTTGGAAAAGGGGGATTGAGGGGGATTTATTTAAAAAATCTCCCCTAACCCCTCTTTTTCAAAGAGGGGGACTGAATAGCTACTCCAGTTTTATCCGTCATAATTAAAATGACGAACTACTAGTATTTAATTCAAGGTCTGTTCCCGTTCATCATGGCCGCCGCCAAGACCTGTACCGCGAGCCCGGCCCACCGAGTCAATTTCATCAATGAAGATAATGGCAGGTGCTTCCTTTTTGGCGCTTTCGAACATGTCCCGCACCCGTGATGCACCAATACCCACGAACACCTCGATATACTCCGAACCACTGATGCCGAAGAAGGGCACGCGTCGGTTTCTCCGGCCACGGCTTTGACCAGCAGAGTCTTACCAGTGCCCGGTGGCCCCATGAGCAGGATACCTTTTGGGATTTTCGCGCCCAGCTTACGATAGCCAGGTAGGGTACCCATCGCGTACCATTTTCAAAACATTTCGGATAAAGCAAACCCAAAAAGGTACGCGATGCGTATCTACCGGCTTTTGTTGCGCAAGCATGGCAATGCGCTCGCCAAACGCGCGGTTACCTGTTTGATCGTGCGTTTGAATAAAATTGATGAAAGCGCCGGGCGGCAGATGTCCGCTGAGCTCGCCGCGTAGCCGGCCATCGCGAAACGTTGAAGGCTCGCCCTGAAAGGCAAAACCCTCAGCCAGACAACGCGCCAGATAGCGTGTCGGCTAATCGGCGTAATCGGCATAGCCCCCAGTTGCGTGTGCCCGGAAAATCCGCCACCGGCATCAGCTCAATGGCGGTAATACCCAAGTCCACCAGGTAGTCGAGTCGAGACGGTGGATGGCAGCCGTGAAGGTACCCTCATCCGTGAATGTGCCCAGATGCAACTCATAGATGACTGCTTCATGCCAGGAACGCCCTTGCCAACCATCGTCCTGCCAGATAAAGGAGCTCGACCTGTCTGACTGCTGGCGCCCACAAGCGGAAACGGATGCCGCCATCAGCCAGCATAGCAGTTCCAAAAGGCATGTCGTGCGAGCTTCTCATGTCGGCTTGCCTTGTTTCAACAACACCAGGGCGCGCCCATGCATCGGATAGCTTTGTTCGGCTTGGTAGCGGGAAATCCCGGGTTTACCGGTGCTGTCAAAGGTATCGAGCAATACATCCCAAGAATGATGCCCGTCGAATTCCGGCAGCGTAAAGGCCATGTCTTCATGATGAGCATTGATCAGCAACAGCAGATTATCGTCCTGTAAACACCGTCCGCGCCCGTCGGTCTCAAACAAGGAATCGCCGGCAAAATAAACGCCCAGACAGCGTGAAAATGGGTGATTCCAGTCTTCATCACTCATTTCGGCTCCATCCGGGTTGAGCCACATGATATCTTTTGCCTCACTGCCGCGAATAGCGTGTCCCTGAAAGAAATAGCGCCGCCGGAACAAGGGATGCTGTTTACGCAAGCGGATAATACGCCGAGTGAATTCAAGCAAATCCCGGTCCTGTTGCTTCAGATCCCAACAAAGCCAGCTAATCGCGTTATCCTGACAATAGGCGTTGTTATTGCCCTGCTGAGTATGGCCTATCTCGTCGCCGGCAAGCAGCATCGGAACTCCCTGTGAAAACAGCAGGGTCGCGAGCAGATTGCGTTTCTGGCGGGCACGCAAGGTATTAATCACCGGATCGTCGGTTTCCCCCTCGACGCCGCAATTCCAGGAATGATTATTGTTGTTACCGTCGCGGTTGTCTTCCTGATTAGCCTCATTATGCTTGGTGTCATAGGTCACCAGGTCATGCAGGGTAAAACCGTCGTGCGCGGTGATGAAATTGATGCTGGCATGCGGCTTGCGCCCGCTGCGTTCGTACAGGTCGCTGGATCCTGTCAAGCGTTGCGCCAGTTCCCCGAGCAGTCCGCCATCGCCCTTCCAATAGGCGCGAACACTATCGCGATACTTGTCGTTCCATTCAGCCCAGCCCATCGGGAAGTTGCCCACTTGATAGCCGCCTTCGCCCAGATCCCAGGGTTCGGCAATCAGCTTGATGGTGCTCAGCACAGGATCCTGGCGGATGGTGTCGAAGAAGGTGCCCAGTTGGTTCACGTCGTGTAACTCTCTTGCCAGAGCGGAAGCCAGATCGAAACGGAAACCATCGACATGCATGTCCAGCACCCAATAACGGAGGCTGTCCATGATTAACTGGAGTACGCACGACTGGCGCATGTCCAGGGTGTTGCCGCAGCCGGTATAATCCCGGTAATAGCGCGGATTATCGGTCTCCAGGCGATAGTAGGACGCATTGTCGATGCCGCGGAAGGACAGCGTCGGCCCCAGCTGATTGCCTTCGGCGGTATGGTTGTAGACCACATCCAGAATGACCTCGATGCCCGACTTATGCAGCGTTTTCACCAGGGTTTTAAACTCGCTGATCTGGCCGCTCGCCGAATAACGGGAATCGGGCGCCAGGTAGCCAATCGAGTTGTATCCCCAGTAATTGCGCAGTCCCCGATCGACCAGGTGCCGATCATCCAGGAAAGCATGCACCGGCATCAGTTCAACCGTGGTCACGCCCAGGCGCTTGAGGTGTTCGATGGCCGGAGCCATCGCCAATCCGGCATAAGTGCCGCGAAACTGGGGCGGAATATCCGGATGTTGCATGGTAAAGCCTTTAACGTGCAGCTCATAAATCACCATATCCTGCCATTGAATATCGGGGGGTTGATCGTTTCCCCAGATGAAGGTCTGATCGATAACCCGGCACTTCGGCATCACGCTGGCATTGTCGCGGCGACTAAAAGAAAGATCGTCGTCCTTGGCGCCTATACGATAGCCGAAATGGGCGTCGCTCCAGCGCGGCGTTCCGACTATATCTTTCGCATAGGGTTCTATCAGCAGCTTGTGCGGATTGAACCGGTGTCCTTCCTGCGGCCGGTAAGGTCCATACACCCGGAAACCATAAAGCAATCCAGGACGCGCCTCTGGTAGATAGCAGTGCCAGACCATATCGCTACGCTCTTTGAGCTCGACGCGCTGGACTTCGTTCTTTCCATTGACATCGAACAGGCACAATTCAACCTTTTCAGCATGCTCCGAAAAAATAGCAAAATTCACCCCTTCGCCGTCCCAATAGGCCCCGCGCGGATAGGGACGGCCCGGCCATACTGAAGTTATCGGTTTAATCATGTTGAGTCCTCTGGTTTGAAATATTCACGTTAAGGAATGAAATATCCTCGTTCCCACGCTGAAGCATGGGAACCAGAAATAATCCCCGGCCAGCTTTATTGTCTATCGCTAGATTACCGGTTGCAGTAGCGACAGGATGCCTCGCAGCGGGATGACTACCCAATCCGGGCGATTGTCAAGTTCATAGCGCAGCTCGTAAAGGGCTTTTTCCAACAGGAACAGGTTTAGTAAGCCGCGCAACGATGCATCCGCTACGAAAAGTCCGGAATCGTGTACTGCTTCAGCATAGGCGGCGAGAAAAACGCGCCCGACTTCGGCTTCCCAGTCGCGCACCCAAGGCTCAAACTTTGCCAAATCCGTGGGTCGTTCTGCAGTGGCCTGCCCAAGCGCAGTGTGGGCGGCATAGTTGAACGAGCGCAACATGCCGGCCACATCCCGCAAGGGCGAGTGTTTGCGGCAACGCTCGGCGAACGGGCGTACCGGTTCACCCTCAAAATCGGTGAACACGAAATCATTCTGGGTGAGCAGCACTTGTGCCAGATGAAAATCGCCGTGGTAGCGAGTCTTGACCGCGTTAAGTTGTCCGCAAATACAGGCGTTGAGACGATCCTTAAGCGTATTGCGTTGCGTGAGCAATATTTGTGCTAACTCGCGAGCAGTCCCGGCAAGCCCTTCCATTCGATGCTCAAGCAGGTCCAGCGTCGTTGCCGCCTCTGCCTGCATCTGCTGTACCCAGTCTGCGAGATCGGTGTCGGTAACCGGTTCGGGATCGAAGGCCGAATCCCCGGTCGCCTTACCCAACGCATTGTGCAGTTCGCCGGTACGCTGACCGAGCGTGTGCATTAGCAGCAGATAAGCGCTATGTGCTTCTGCCGCCGGTTCGACTGCGGTGCGGCATTCTTCCAGGAATCGCCCCAGGTAATCCAGAGTGTAGCTCCAGCAGTCGCCCTGGTTTTCGATATGGCTCTGGAGTAACGCAAGCGTCATATTGCTGCCGTCGTTGCCTTGATACTCGACTACACCGAGCGCTGGCACCGTATTGGGGAATTTAGCCACATCGGTTAGAAAACGTCCTATCTCAAATTCCGGGCGTGCACCGATGTGCAGATGCCGATAGCCTTTCAGGAATAACTGTTCATCCAGCACTACCGTGGTATTGCTGCCCTGAATGGCGGTTGGCCTTATGGTTCGCTTGGCCAATGCCTGCCTGTCGAGTACAGCGAAAGCGTCAGTGGGGGAAAAGCGAATAGTGCCTTGCTCGCAGGCTAGTGTTTGACGCGCGCCGATGGCCTCAACCACCGCCCGGCAAAATGCCCCGTCAGCAAATGCATCTCCCAGGATTCCAATTTGAGACTGCTGGCGCACTTTGGCAACAGTGACAGGCAACATGGCGTGCAGGTGTTCCTCGTTGCCATTCTCCCACGCGAGTGCGAGGGGCAAAAAGCAGGTAAACGGCTTTCCGCCCATGCCTTCAATATCGAACAGGGCTACCAGCCACTTATGATCCGCATTGACCCACTCGGAATAGTCGGTCATGACCACCCGTTTTATCGCCTCGCCCTTGCCTCCATACCAGCGTTGCGCTGCGACAAAACGCGGCAATGCGCCTTCTTCGAGCTGGGTACGCGCCTTTTCCGCCATCGCAATACGCCAGGATTCAACCTGATGACGGAAAAAGCTATGCCAACCATTGAACAGCACCAGCATCGGCAATTCCTCCGGTAATAAATGTTTCTCATGCCAGGCTGGAACTTCTTTGCTGCTTGCCAGCCGGAACCAATAGTAGTTATAGCCGGGCAAAGTAAGCAGGTAGGGTAATTCGCCAATAGGCGGAAAAGCGGCGTGGCCCATCAATTCCACTGGCACGCAGCCCTTGTAAGCGGAAAGATCAAGCTCGACCGCTTGTGCGGCACGCGACAGGTTGGCAACGCACAAAATAATGTCGTCTTGGTATAATCTGAAATAGGCCAGTATCTTGCGATTTCCGGGATGCAAAAAAACCAGTGTCCCGCGACCGAATGCCTGATGATTTTTACGCAACGCCAGCACACGCTGCATCCAGTTCAGCAGTGAGGCTCTATCACGTAACTGCGCCTCCACATTGACTGATTCGTAGCCATACACCGGATCCATGATAGGCGGCAGATACAGGCGCTGCGGATCGGCGCGCGAGAAACCGGCATTACGATCCGGACTCCATTGCATAGGTGTGCGCACGCCATTGCGATCGCCCAGAAAGAAATTGTCGCCCATGCCGATTTCGTCGCCGTAATAGATAATGGGCGAGCCCGGCATCGACAACAGCAAACTGTTCATCAGCTTGATTTTGTCTATCTCATTGTCCATCAGCGGCGCCAATCGGCGCCGAATGCCGACATTCAAGCGTGCGCGTGGATCACCGACATACATCTGGTACATATAATCACGTTCTTTGTCAGTGACCATCTCCAGGGTAAGCTCGTCGTGATTGCGTAGAAAAATGGCCCATTGGCAGTTTTCCGGAATAGCCGGAGTCTGGCGCATGATGTCGACGATCGGATGACGATCTTCCTGGGCGATAGCCATGTACATTCGCGGCATCAACGGAAAATGATAAGCCATTTGACATTCATCGCCGTCACTGAAATAGTCGCGTACGTCTTCCGGCCACTGATTGACTTCGGCGAGAAATACGCAGTGAGGGTAATGCGCATCGACCACCGCACGCATTTGTTTGATCACGGCGTGGGTTTCCGGCAGATTTTCGTTTTGGGTTCCCTCTTGTACACACAGATAGGGGATAGCGTCCAGACGCATGCCGTCCACACCCAGATCCAGCCAAAAGCGCATCAATTTGATAACCGCTTTCACCACCTGTGGGTTATTGAAATTGAGGTCCGGTTGATGGAAGAAGAATCGATGCCAGTAATAGGCATGGGCTTCCTCGTCCCAGGTCCAGTTGGACTTCTCGGTATCCTCGAAAATAATGCGTGTTTCGGGAAACTTTTGTTTGGTATCGCTCCATACGTAAAAATTACGCTTGTTTGAACCGGCAGGAGCCCGGCGCGCAGACTGAAACCACGGATGCTGATCGGAAGTGTGATTAATGACCAGCTCGGTGATGACCTTGAAACCACGGAAATGCGCTTCCTTCATGAATTGCTTGAAATCGGACATGCTGCCGTACTCGGGATGGATATTGCGATAGTCAGCGATATCATAACCGTCGTCGCGCATAGGCGAAGGATAGAAGGGTAACAACCAGAGCGTGTTCACCCCTAAATCCTGGAGATAATCGAGCTTCTGGATCAACCCAGCGAAATCCCCGGCGCCGTTATTGTCGCTGTCAAAAAAAGCCTTGATGTGCAATTCATAAATAACGGCATCTTTATACCAGAGCGGATCTTCCATCCATTGTGCATTATTATCGCCCATGAGCGGTTTTTTTAGTATGTCAGTCATGACCTGCTCCCCGGTTTGAAGAACAGCACGCTCAGTGGCGGAAGACGCAGCATCAGTGAATGATGCATGTCACCGGCAGATACAGGGCCTGCTTCAACGCCGCCAAAATTGCCCACGCCGCTGCCGCCATAGAGCTCGGTATCGCTGTTGAGCAGTTCATGCCAGTAACCGCCGCTGGGCACTCCGACCCGGTAATTGTCGCGAACAATGGGGGTAAAATTGCATACGACCAGCACGGTATCGGCAAGGTTGTAGCCACGGCGTACAAAGCTCAACACACTTTTTTCCGCGTAGTGACAATCCATCCATTGAAAACCGTCGCGGCTGAAGTCTTGCTGATAGAGCGCCGCTTCACTGCGGTAAAAACGGTTGAGATCCTCGATCCAGCGCCGCAGTCCGGCATGCTGAGGCTGTTGCAGCAGCTCCCATTGCAGGCTCTCATCGTGCTGCCACTCATGTTTCTGCCCGAACTCGCAACCCATGAACAACAGCTTCTTGCCCGGATGCCCCCACATATAGCCGTACAATAAACGCAAATTAGCGAACTGCTGCCATTCGTCTCCGGGCATTTTTCCGATCAGTGAACTCTTGCCGTAGACTACTTCATCGTGCGACAAAGGCAGCACGAAGTTCTCTGAAAATGCATACCAGATGCTGAAAATAAGCTGTGCGTGGTGATATTTCCGGTTAAGCGGATCTTCTGAAAAATACTCCAGCGTGTCATGCATCCAACCCATATTCCACTTCAGGCCAAAGCCCAGGCCGCCCGTATTGGCGGGACGGGAGACCATCGGCCAGTCAGTCGATTCCTCGGCGAAAGTCTGGGTATCGGGGTAATCGCGATACACAGCCTCGTTCAGGTTGCGCAGGAACGTAATCGCATCCAGGTTCTCCCTGCCGCCATTGCGGTTGGCAATCCATTCACCTTCCTTGCGGCCATAATCCAGAAATAGCATCGACGACACTGCGTCCATGCGTAGTCCATCAATATGATACTTATCAAGCCAGAATAACGCACTGCTGGTCAGAAATGCGCGTACCTCGTGCCGACCATAATTGAACAGGAAACTATGCCAGTCCGGTTGAAAGCCCTGGCGCGGGTCAGCATGTTCGAACAGAAAGGTGCCATCGAAATGCGCAAGACCGTGGGCATCATCGGGAAAATGCGAAGGCACCCAGTCCAGGATCACGCCGATACCCTGCTGATGCAAGGCATCCACCAGAAACATGAAATCCTGCGGAGTGCCATAGCGTGCCGTCGGCGCAAAGTAGCCGGTGGTCTGGTAGCCCCACGAGCCGTAAAAAGGATGTTCTGTCAGCGGCATGAACTCGACGTGGGTGAAATTCAACGCTGCGATGTAATTCGGCAGCCATTCTGCCATCTCGCGGTAGCTAAGGAAACGGTTGCCGTCTTCAGCAACACGGCGCCAGGAACCCAGATGCACTTCGTAGATGGAACAAGGCGCGTTCAGCCGGTTTTTCTCTCCGCGCTGCGCCATCCAGCCGGCGTCGTTCCAGGCATAAGCCAGTTCCCAGACACGGGAAGCGGTTAACGGCGGCATTTCCCAGCAGAGTGCAAAGGGGTCGCCCTTGTCGGCTATTTTTCCGTCGCGGGAAACAATACGATATTTATAGATTGCCCCAACCATAACATCAGCAATAAATCCTTCCCAAATCCCCGAGTCGTCGTCGCGAAGCTGCAGCGCATTCAATGTTGCATCCCAATGATTGAAGTCGCCTATTACCGAGACGGCTGAGGCATTTGGCGCCCATACTGCAAAATGAGTACCTGTTACGCCATCAATCGTGATGCCATGCGAGCCAAGTTTCTCATACAGGCGAAAATCACTGCCTTGTTTAAACAAATAAATATCGAAATCCGTCAGCAGGCAGCCATGGGAGGCTGCTGCCACAGGAAGATTGGTTATCGTGGACATTGGCCTACCCTTCTTGTTTAGTGTTTGCGCATTCGGCTCCAGGGATCACAGTTTCAGGTAAACTTATGGTGCATTAGCCCCAGGAAACCAGTGACGACCAGATACATGGCCGCGAAATAATTTAAAAATCTGGGTACCAGCAAAATTAATATTCCTATCACAAGTACCAGTAAGGGTTCGATCGCGATATTCATGTTCAGGGTGGTCCTCCTTAAGTTAAATGTACGAGGTTCTATCGTAACTCTAGCTGCCAAGCGCCCTACGTACGCTGCTTTAAAAATTCCGGGATACGCTGCTCCAGCCAATAGTCGGGCTTAAACGGTATTGTCCCTGCAATAAAGCCTACATGTCCACCGCCTTGAGTTATTTCCAAGTCTACACTCGATGAAAGTTCGGCTGAATCAGGCAGCACATCCGCTGGCATAAAAGGATCATCGATTGCCTGAATTAATAATGTTGGTACTGCTATTGATTTAAGAAACTGCCGTGAACTGGAACGCTGATAATAGTCTTGTACATTTTTAAAACCATGGAGCCTGGCGACTACCCGATCATCATATTGCCAAAATGAGTTGATATCAGATAAGTCACCTAACTCTTTAATTTTTTTAGCTTCCTGTATTTTTCCCAGCTTTTCCAAATACTGTTGTTTTGCAGATACATAGTGTTTTAATTCGCGAAGTAAATTAGCACGATAGATTTTGGACAAGCCATTATCCAATTTTGTGGCGCAGGAGCTCAGTACTAAAGGCACAGAAACGGCTATGGCGGCAAACAGCGATAGCTTATTGCCTTGCTCACCCAACCACTTTAAGAGGACGTTGCCGCCTAATGAAAAGCCAACGGCTGCAAAAGCCGTATCAGGTTCACGTTGACGTAATGTTTGATATAAAAAATGAATATCTTCGGTCTCACCTGAATGATAACACCGTGCTGACTGGTTATACTCGCCGCTGCATCCACGAAAATTTATAGCGGCACTACGAAAACCCTGGGCTAATAATTCAATCTGCAAGCCTTTGATATAACCGGATTGAGAACTGCCGGTCAAACCATGTAATAAAATAATTAACGGTACATCCCCTTCCCCACAGAAATCCACATCAATAAAATCATCATCGGGCGTGATTAATCGTTCACGCCGTAATGTTATCAGGGTCGGGAATGTTCGTAAGAAAGCCGGATAAAACGTTTGTAGATGGGCGTTTTTTAACCACCATGCCGGTTTAAAGTTTGTTTTGATTAACATAAAACCTAAAGTTGTGCGCTTCCTTACGATATGCCGCAAAGAAACAAAAATTGTGCCTATTATTTCAAAGCCAGATTAATAGGCATAGTGTTCTATATGACTTATTTACTGTCATGTTCTGCCATAAGCTGTCGTAAAGTTTTGGCGATTTCCTGGCCCAATTTGGTAAGACATTGACTTTGGGCTTTAACCATAACTGCATGATCAGTGGTCGATGCCGGGAACTGGTATACAGAGCGCGTATCAATGACAGGTTTACCTTTATGCTTAACGAACCATTGGGCTATCAACCGGCTCTGGCCACTCGCATCCACATTAAATTCCAGTATATCGATGCCGACTTGATAATCGATAGCCTGCCGCTGCGGCCAGGGATAGCGCACAATCCGATCCGTACCGAGCTGACGCGGCAAGGCTTTGATTAAAGCGAGTGAGATATTTTGATCCAGCCGTTCTGCCCAACGGTGATCTTCTGAAAGTTGATACTGATTATCAGTGACCGCTACAATCATCTGTGGCCGTTTCAGATAGTCCGGAATGTGTATTGGTCCAAGGCCTATCACTGACGCAATAGCAGAACCAGAAACCCGAGTAATAGCAGCAACACCGGTATCGGCGTTAAGCATATAAAACTGCACTGGCTTGCTGTCGCGCATACACCCGTTTAACAGGAGTATCAACATAAGCATTACAAACAAAAAAACCGATCTACACTTCAGCACATAATCAACTCCATATTTCATAGCATTCTTACTCCTTTCCGTAAATAATCGAGTCGGGATGACGCTGGAGGTAATCAGTCAAATCCTTGGTGGATTGGGCCGCATCACGCAGCGCCTCAAGCGATTGCCATAAAGGCGCATCCGGCGCCGAGAGCGCTTCCACGGAACCCAGCGTTTGCCTGGATTCCACTAATATACTGGTGGCAGTGTTAAGGGTCTTCTCCGTAGAAGTAAGCACCGGACGCATATCACGGGTAAAATCCTGCATCATAGTTCGGGTGTCGGTCACAGTACGGTTCATATTATTCACCAGTGGCACCAGATCACGGTTCAGATTGGTTACAAGTTTTTCAGTTTCATCCAGCGTTTTGACCAGAGTTGCGCGATTTTTTTTAAGCTCATCCGAAGTTGCATAATTGCGAACCACCTTTAAGGTAGTCGCGAGGTCTTTAACAATGTCTTCCAGGGGCAACTGGCGAAGTTTATTCAACAACTCTTCAGCAGCGCTTTTAAGTTGCTCCTCAGTACTGGGAACTGAAGGCAACTCCGGCAGATCCTTGAAATCAAGTCCTGTCAATTTAAGCGGTTCGTTCCGATAAAAGTCGAATTCTACATACAATAGTCCCGTCAGCAAACTTTGTGTTCGAAGCTGGGCTTTGAGACCCGCTTCAATCAATTGTTTGGCGTTCTGCTGGCGTTGTTTTAAAGTTAGAGCCGTTTGCCAGGGTTCTCCACTCGAATTCATTACCATTCCTGGATCAATCTCGATTACCACCGGTTTAGTAATACGTGTAGCATTTCGATCAAGCTCCAGGGAAATCTCCTTGACTGTTCCAATCTGCACACCCTGTAATTTGACTGGCGCACCGACGTTCAGGCCGTTTATGGCGGAGTCGAAGTAAATGACAAACTCGGTTTTTTTCTTGAAAAACTGACCGCCGCCAAAGATCAGGATAGCCGCAATCAGCAGCGCCAGGGAACCCACCAGAAAAGCGCCAATCGTGTAGGGATTAACAGGTTTGCTCATAAGTCACACGTTTCCTGATTTTATGTTTTAGTTTCATCATGGATTTCCGTTTCACCTCGGGTGAGAAAACGGATTACTTTGGGGTCTCTGGACTTTGCCAGCAGTTGTTTGGGTGAGCCAGTGGCAATCATCGTTTTGGTTTCCGGGTCAAGAAATACCGAGTTGGTGCCAATGGCGAAGATACTGGCTAACTCGTGGGTTACCATGACTATGGTTGCCCTCAGATTATCGCGCAGACTGCAAATTAAATCATCAAGCAGCTTGGCACTGACCGGATCCAGCCCCGCCGAGGGTTCGTCGACAAACAGAATTTCGGGATCCAGCGCCATTGCGCGTGCCAGCCCTGCGCGTTTTTGCATGCCGCCGCTGATCTCGGAAGGATAATAGTCTTCAAATCCTGCAAGCCCCACCAGGGCAAGCTTGTAAGAGACAATTTCGCTAATACGCAGTGAATCCAGTCGGGTATGCTCGCTAATAGGCAGAGCCACATTCTCGGCCAGGGTCATAGAACTCAGCAGTGCCCCGGTTTGAAATAAAACGCCGGTGCGTTGTAAAATGCGTTGCCGCGTCTGGTGTTCTGCTTGCCAAAGGCTTTCTTCGCCATAAAACACATCGCCTTTGGCGGGTCGCTGCAAACCGATCAGATGCATCAACAATGTGCTTTTGCCGCAACCGCTCCCGCCCATGATGATAAAAATATCACCGCGATTAATGGTAAAATCAAGATCATGTTGAATGATAAAATCACCATAAGCCATCGTCATGTTTTTGATGGTAAGACAGGGCGTTGTCATCGTTTAAATCCCCAGACGGTTGCACATCACCGTCATCAAAGAGTCGGCAATAACAATGAAAACAATGCCTGTCACTACGGCAGAAGTGGCCGCATCGCCAACAGCAGAAGCGCTGCGTCCGCATTGCATGCCGCGCATACAGCCGGATAGCGCAATCAGCACACCAAATACTCCGCCTTTGACGATACCAATAAAGAAATCCGCTATATGAACAGCGTTTGCTGTACGATTCAGGTATTCCACCAGCGACACGTCGAAAAAGCTGACCGTCACCAGGGCGCCGCCGACTATACCCATTAAGTCGGCATAGAGGCAAAGCAGCGGCATGATGAAGATGAGCGCCAGTATACGCGGCAAAACCAGAAACTCCATCGGTTCAAAACCCATAGTCTTAAGCGCGTCGATCTCGCTGTTGACCTGCATCGTACCCAGCTGCGCCGCGTATGCCGCGCCGGTGCGCCCGGACATGATAATGGCGGCCATCAAACCGCCCATTTCCCGCGTCATGCCCAGACCCACCAGATCGGCAATATAGATTTGCGCGCCAAATAACGCCAACTGCACGGCTCCCACGAAAGCCAGAATCAAGCCTACCAAGAGACTGATCAGGGTTACAATAGGCAAGGCCGAAGGGCCGCAGTCCTGAATATTCATCCACAGATCGACTGAGCGAAAGCGTGCCTTGCCGCGCATTAAAGCAAAGCCACTGAGCGCCGTCTCGCCGATAAAAACCATCAGCGCCTGGATATCTTTAACTATGCGCAAGCCACCCTTGCCTATGATCTCAAGCCATGGAGTTCGCATTTCCTGACGCCGCGCCCCTGCCCGTTCAGGAACTGCATAAACCAGGCTTAACAGGCCCTGAATACCTTCTGGCAAAGTTGTAGTGTCAACCTGAATTCCCTGTTTTGCGCCGTAATCAACCAGGCGAATCAGTTCGGTCATCAGTAAACTATCCCAACGCCCTAGCGTTTCGGTTGAGAAGACAAGCCTTTTGATGTCAGAACCATCGCCCAGTTTCGCTAATACGGCTTCGAGTGGCGGAGGTTCAGCGCCCAGCACCCAATCACCAGCAATAGCGGCCTTCAGCGTATGCTCTTTACGGCTCACATTGATTTCACACGGAACGCTGTCAGTCATGATGAAATGGTAGTAAAGTCTTTGGTTAATTTATGTCATTCTAGCACTTATCACCTGATATTTCACAGGATGAACCAAACACGGCCGGTCAATCAGTTTAGAACGTAATCTTCTCCCCTACCCTGGGAATTTCGGCATGCCATCCTCCGGTGCGAAGAAAACAGGTTTGCAGAGATAAAGCCGCTGTTTTTTCACCATGAATCAGATAAAGTCGGGGGCTGGTTTTAAAATTACTCGCCCAGTGCAACAATTGGCTTTGATCGGCATGGGCGCTCAACGCTCCGAGTGTGTGAATCCTGGCCGCTACGTTGACTTCAGATCCTAAAATTTTCAAATACTTCTTTTTCCCGTCAACAATCGTTCGGCCCAAGGTACCTTCAGCCTGAAAACCGGCGATGATAATATGGGCATTGCGCCGCCATAAATTGTATTTGAGATGATGACGGATGCGCCCGCCGTTACACATGCCACTACCGGCAATAATAATGGCACCACCGGCTATTCGATTGACAGCCATCGATTCTTCGGGCGTTTGTGAATAAATCAGGCCGTTTAGCCACGCTTGCCAACCCCTCGGTGCTATTTTGGTAAATTCGGTATCGTCACAATTAAATAAGTGCGCATGGTCAGCATAGATTTCACTGGCCCTGATTGCCATCGGGCTATCCAGATAAATTTGTTGCTGCGGTAATCCGCCTTGTCGCTGAATCTTACCCAGCCAATAAATCAAATCCTGAGTTCTACCGACAGCAAATGCAGGAATAATCACATTACCACCGCTTTTGGCCGCTTCCGCCAGCGTCTCGCGCAATTCATCCAGGGTATTTTCCAGGGGTTTATGGTCGCGGTCACCGTAAGTCGATTCAAGCAGTAACACATCCGCTTCAGTTAAAATGGCCGGATCGCGCATTAAAGGTGATTTTGGATTGCCCAAATCACCGGAAAAAACCAGTGTTTTAACGTTATCATGGTCGTCATGGTCGTTGATGCGCAAGCGCACAATTGCTGAACCCAGTATGTGTCCTGCCTCATGGAAAGAAACCGTTAGTCCTGCGAAAATTTCTTTTTCCTTTTCATAGGCAACCGCTTGCCTGAGTTTCAATAGCGCTTCTACATCCTCCAGTTCATAAAGCGGCTCAAGCAGTTTTTTTCCGGCCCGTTGCCGTCGTTTATTTTCCCATTCGGTATCTCGCAATTGCAGATGCACGGCATCTGTAAGCATCAATTCCAGCAAGTGAAAACTGGCCTCGGTTAGAAATACTTTGCCTTTAAAACCGTCTTTAACCAGCTTGGGCAAGCGCCCGCAATGGTCAAGATGTGCATGGGACAGAACAACCGCATCGATGCCGGCTGGATCGAAAGAAAAATCTACTCCATTTTGCTTTTCTGTTTCCTTTGATCCCTGGAACAATCCGCAATCCAGCAATATGCGTCTGGAGCCGGTTTCCAGCAGATAACAGGATCCCGTCACCTGTCCTGTTGCGCCTAAGAAAGTGAGACTTGTCATAGCATTGCCTTCTTCTTGTCAGAGTGCCTAATGAAAAGGACTTGCGCTGGGCATCAAGTTTTTTTGCCATCGGCTTTCCTTAAGTTAAGGTAGTGTAAAGTTAATTCAGAATAAAATAGAACTTTTATTTCAACTAAAGGGTCATTAACTCAATGCTGTTTAATCGACATACAGTGTTTATTTCTATCAAAACAAACAATTGGTGTTACCATTGCGGCACCCGTTGGCGGTAAAGTTATAGACTGATTTTTTTATGACCATTCTAATTGAATAGATAGGCGTATGTTGAATGCAGCTAGGTATATTGGGAATAAAGGTGTATATGCTTGATTCGAGAAAATTATTATTTTCACAAAAAAGTAATTTGAAAAACTGGCTAAGGCACAAAGTACAAAGCACAAGTTTTAAAAAACTTGCTATTTATGCCTTGAGCCGGCTGATGGTTTTTTTTATCCTGAGTTTGCCAACTCAAGTGCTGTTTGCTGAAGGCATAATCAATACAATAAGCAATCTCATTACTGAAGATACCGCCAGCAAAAAAGCCGATCCAGACGGCCGTCCAGCGAGTTTGGCGGCTCAAATGATTGCCAATGAAAAAGCCAGTGCAGCTGGTGAAATCAACACTATTATCGCAGCAAAACATCACCCCTACCTATCTCAGCCGAATTTTCTAAATCGCACGGAAGATCTTGCAACACTTTATAAAATGACGGATTACCAGTTGCTTTGGCTAGGCAATGCCCAGGCAAAGAAGACTATTGTCGAAGCGCTCAATTTATTGAATGACGCATCGGTGAGTGGTTTGAATGCGGCAGATTATGACGCTTATACACTACACCAAAAACTACAGTCTGCCTTGAAGCTTGCGCCCGATAATTACAGGCAATTGGCGCTCTATGATACAGCCATCAGTCTGTCTTTGTTGCGTCTTTTGCATGATTTGCATTATGGCCGGGTAAATCCACAGGGGATAAACTATAAACTCAAGTTAAGGGAAAAAAAGCTGATTGATCTGCCTGCGCTGATTAAAACAAGCCTGACGCAAGGCACTCTTAGCCAGGTATCTCTGAAAGTAGAGCCGAAACTGCGCCAATATCAAAAGTTGAAAGCGGCGTTGGCCGCTTATCGCCTGTTTGCCGTGAAATTTCCGCATTTCGAGCTGATTATTGGAAAATCCATAAAGCCTGGCGACAATCTTCCGCAGCTTGAAAGACTGTGTGAATTTTTAATTTCAATAGGAGATTTGCCTGAAGAAAACAATGACAGTGGTGCTAAAAACTCCATTCGCTACACGGGCAACATCGTTGCAGCTGTTAAAAATTTTCAGCGACGGCATGGACTGAACGCAGACGGTGTAATCGGTAAAGGAACCGTGGCTGCCATCAACGTACCGTTAAGTCAAAGGGTTATACAAATCGAATTGGCCATGGAAAGGCTGCGCTGGCTGCCTGAAATTGGCCCCGGCCCTTTTATCATCGTCAACATTCCCGCCTTTGAATTATGGGCGTTTGATGATATCAGTAAAACCGGTTCCAACATAACCAACATGCGGGTCGTTGTTGGTCAGGCAATGAAAAATGAAACGCCTGTGTTGATGGCAGAAATGCGTTTTATTGATTTTCAGCCCTACTGGAATGTGCCCTACAATATCGTAAAAAAAGAAATACTGCCCAAGTTAATACAAAACCCCGGTTATTTGGACAAGGAAAATATGGAGGTGGTTACTGCTTTTGGCAATGAGGCCAAAGCTGTTGCTTTTACCGGCTCATCCATTAGCGGGCTAAAGCAAGGTACGTTAAGAATCAGACAGCGTCCAGGTAAAAAGAATGCACTGGGCCGGGTTAAGTTTATGTTTCCTAATAAAGAGAATGTCTATTTGCATGATACGCCTTCTCAAACCCTGTTTAGCAAATCACGGAGGGATTTCAGTCATGGCTGTGTACGGGTCGATAATCCTGAGGGTCTGGCTGAATTTGCGCTTAAAAACCAATGGAGCGCAGAAAAAATACAACAAGCACTACAAACAAGAAAAACCCAACGGGTTATCTTGAAAAAATCAATCCCTGTATTGTTTTTTTATGTCACAGCATTTTTTGACCAGTATAATAATCTGGTCTTTTACCCGGATATCTATGGTAATGATACGGTTTTGCTGGAAGCTCTTAAAAAGCCGGAGGATTTATCGGATCAGTCGATTTTTGTCAGCACCAATAAAATACCGGTGATAAGATAACTGGCCTGGTAGAGGCTCGATGTGTGCGCTTCTACCAGGTTCTGAAATCACCTGTATCCATGTGGACAAAATTACTGCCGGGATAATAACCCACACCTCCACGCGCCATCGCCACTGCCACTTTTCTGATCGTGTTGATTTGAACGCCTTCAACCCGAATGTCAATAGCCCTGCCCTGCATATGCAAGCTATGTTCTGCGACCCCATGGCCCTGTTTGCGCAACAGGGCGTTGGTTAACGGAGAACGATAACCGGAGACGATATGAAAGGGCTTTTTGACGCCAAGAGTCTGTTTCAGATCGAATAACTGATCCAGTAATGCAGTATCAATAGGGTGAATATCATCGGTACGGTAGTCGCGAAGCAGGTAATTGATTTCTTGCAGCGCATCTTTAATGTAACTTCCCTGCTCAAAATAGGTTAACTTTAACTTATCTCCGGTATGTATATTATGCAGGTTCAGCATTTTGTGTGCAGAGTCACCAAACGGTCCTGCCGGAGATGAAGTATGTTTTGCCAACTTATGAGAGTAATGATGCCGTGAGTGGCTGCGGCCAGGATGTGCGTTACTGTGTCTGTGCCGGCCTGGATAGATGACATGTCGAACCGCCGCTGTTGCAACCCCGGACCCGCTAATTGCCAGCAAGGATCCATAAGCCAACTGTTTCAAAAACTTGCGTCTTGATGCAACAGCGCTTTCTTCATCAATTGTGGTTTTTAATATATGTTCGTTCATGGTTCTATCTCGGGTAACGCTTTTGTACTATTTTGCACCACGAAATCTTAATTTAATCTTAAGAAGCCTTAATTTAAGCTTAAATGGATATTTAATAGCTACAAATATCTAACGGAAAAATGAGTCGGACAAACACTTAAATCTCGTTCATTATCAGGAGGATGAAACCGATCATGGATACAAACGACTTTAAAATCCCGGAACAATTGGAAGTGTTTAACAGGTACGACGTTACCAGTGTAGTAGTTATTGCACTATTTGTAAATCAGCTTATTGGATGTTGACGCATCATAAGACTGAGAGTTGTAGCCGGAATGACATAAGCCTTTGCCTGAACGATATGCAGGAATTATGAGATTCACATACCATTCTGCGAGAAGCCGCATCGCTTTTTGAATTTACGCGTATTGGAATTCCCTTGGGCTATCTCAATCTATTGGTATACTGGGCCTGGTTCTGCTATGGGTAAATCTGATTCCTGCAAATTGCAGCAGTAAGAACCTTACACCGCTAATGGATGACATAGACATGAGCAAAAAAAACATTAAACCATCGACCTATGTAATTGAAGTCAAAACACTATCGGATAGAATCGTCAAAGCGCAGCAGCCTATCCGGATTCTCGATGCCATTAAATGGGATGACACTATCAAACAGGACTTTTTTAAAGGTAATTGCCAAAAACCGCCCGCAGTAACAACCGGATATTATCAAAATCGTCCATTAGGCTTTGATCCTGATGAGAAAAAAGACGAGTTTTATCAGATTGAGCGTGATCTGGTACGTAAACTGGGTCAACTCAATCCGCTTAGCGTTATCATGCGCAGGATTTGCCGCGAATATCAAGATGTTGTGCGTATGCTTGAGGCCAGAGGAACGCCGATGTTTTCCAATATTTCGCAGGAATTGTACGGTTCTTCCCAGGATGTTTTTCATGTAGGCGACCCGACCATTGCCAGTCTTGGCAGTATGATGGAAGAAACCTTGTCACAACTCTTGCAACTGGATTTATTAACCGAAGAACCCAAGACCATTTGTGCGGCTGATGCAGTCGCCATCCTCAACGAAAAAATAGAATCCATGTTTCCAGATGACGGTCTACGCGCAATGATTAGCGATGGCATTCTTTCCGATGCCGCAGCCGGCACCGATTACATCAAATTGCGCGCGGATGCCTTATTTAATATGCGTGATCTGCGTGCGCTTGAAGTTCACGAAATATGGGTGCATTTAGGTACTACATTGAATGGTATGGCCCAGCCTTATTGCACTTTTCTTGGCAAAGGTCCGCCTTCTGCCACTATTACGCAAGAAGGATTGGCGGTATTGATGGAAATATTGACCTTCAGTTCTACTCCCAATCGGCTCATGCGCCTGATTAACCGGGTTCGCGCCATTACACTGACTGAAGAAGGCGCGGATTTTATGGACATATTTGCTTTCTTCAAGGACAAGGGACTTGATGACGAAGAAAACTACACGCTCAGCAGCCGCGTATTCAGAGGCAGCAGCCCGGATGGCCTGCCGTTTACCAAAGACCTGACTTATATCAAGGGCTTCGTCCTCACTTATAATTTCATGCGTTTGGCTGTAAGCAAAGGCAAGCCGGATAGAATTCCATTGTTGTTCTGCGGTAAGACCATGATCGAGGATATGAAAGTGCTGGTTGATCTGGTAGAAGAAGGCACAGTAATAGCACCTCGATTTTTGCCCCCGCAGTTCAGGGATCTGATGGGATTGTCATCCTGGCTAAGTTTCAGCCGCTTCATATCATCGCTTAATTTTCGGCAACTGGAGCAGGATTACGCCAATATACTGTGATAGATTCAAGCTAAAGCGGTTTATCTAATATGAGAGAATTAGACGAAGTCTTTGCCGCACTGTCAAAATCCGCATTCCGCAGCAAATTCCACCTGCAAGGCAAGGATATTGTGTATCTGCATACCAGGGGCCTGCCGACGGTTATCGAACATGCCAAAGACTTTGTCAAAAAACGTCTGACGTCCGCAGCACCAGTAAATGACGGCAAACAAACACCTTTTCGTGGGCATCCGGTTTTTGTGGCGCAGCATGCGACCGCCTGCTGCTGCCGGGGTTGTCTGGAAAAATGGCACAGGATTCCCAGAGGCCGCCTTCTGACTTCGGACGAGGAAGCTTACATCGTCAAGGTTCTTGAAAGGTGGCTGGGTGAAGAAATGCGCAAATCATTATGAAGAGCAAGTATCAAGCTTATCCTGGGGCAAATTAATCGAGTCCGGCGCTTTGATTTGCTGGTAACTGCCTGAACGGGATTTGAGATGGGGGCAGCGGTATGTTTAATTTTTTAAATTTTGACAGGTCATTCCTTGTCCAGCAAATTTTCTAATAAAAATGGATCGTCGAAATGGCGTCTGCCGATGAAAGCGATTGCGTGCGTACCCCATTGCCGCATGGCTCCAGGGCTCTCGACGCCGTATGGCCAAAGTAGAAAACGTTCGGCGCGCTCACTGGCATCGATAACGCCGTCCTCGCCGAACAGGCTGCGCTTTGCACCATTAGGCACAGGCAAAGCGCGCAGGTGTTTTAAATCATGGAATACATAGCTGCGATCTGCCGCCTCGACATTATCATCTATGAATGAAACTTGTTGCAGGTAATGGGTACGGCTTTGTAAACGCAGCAGCAGGCGGCGACCGGGCGTAATCGTGGCTATGGATTTAGGACTTAACACCGGTTCGGCGCCGTCTTTCGGCGTTATCGCCCGGTATCCATGGCCCGGAAACAACAGATAATAGCAACCGCAAGCATGAATGCTGTCGAAAGCGATAGGAACACCTTCAGGATTTAGCGTAACGCGCCAGATGATACTATCCAGAGGCCCGCCGTATAAATCCAGCTTGCCGGTTTTTTCACGCGCCGGCAGCCAGATCTGATAGATCAATTGCAGCACCACCCTGCCCTGCCAACGGGCATATCCATGTGCGACATAAACCACCGGTAGCTTGATGTCAATCCGTGGTTGTCCCTCGTTGTCCAAACCCGTGCTGCCTATTTTATCGTTATCGTTGCGGGTATCGATTTCCCATACGGGAGCGAAATGCTGCAACAATCGCTGCAATTGCAAGGTAGTGAGGGACGGAATCGCCAACGGGTTATCGTAAGCTGGCCTGAGCATTGCGGCAATTTGTTCAGCCGTTAATGGCTCGGTGTGCGGTGGACTGTAGCGCAAAAGCTTGCCTTGCTGCGGCAGTTTTTCCAGCGGAATTTTGAAGCTGGCGTCCAGTTTCCGGTGCAAATTCTCGATGCCAACTGCGGCTGGGTAACGCATCAACAGATATACGCCGACAACACGCTTCCAGGTTTGATAAGCGTCGGGAACTTGAGCCTGTGCCAAAAGCCTTTTCTTGTGTTCAGGTGTGTGTAAACTGAGTTTGTTCAGGCGCTTGCCGCATTGTTCCAAAGCTTGCTCAAGGGAATAACCACCAGGTATTTTCGAAACCAGCCGCTGCCTGGATAAAGCGGGCAAATTGGAAAACTCAAGCTTTTTAGCCGTTGCATCGAGTTGCCGCATTTGTTCCAGCCATTCAGCAAAGGTGCTGTGTGATGTCGCCCGCTCGCTCATAGAGGCCAGAAAGCGGTTGACTCTGAGCTGAGGAAAGCCGTCGATACGCTCAGTTCCCGGATCATTTATATCGTATTCATCCAGCGAGGACTCAATATTTTCAAGCCAACCCAGACACATGGCGTCTTCGCCTGTCAGCGAAGAATCGGAATATGGTCTTAGTACCGAACACCCTTGAATTATGAGAACCAGGCAACAGACAATCGCAGAATACCGCATGCATTTTACTCTTGAAGAAATGAATCCTGGGCAAACACTTATAGGCGTCGCGTCCCTTGTGCCGCGACGTCTTCGCGGCACCGGGGCATCAATGTGGATTTTATTGTCCTCTCCAGGGGCGGTTGTTAAGCTGATTGTTTCCTAGCCACTTCCGCAACGTGGGCGCCCTGAAAACGGGCGATTTTTATTTCGTTCTCTGACGGTTGACGGCTGCCATCTGCACCAGCAAGTGTGCTGGCTCCATAAGGTGATCCGCCGGTGATTTCACTCATGTTTATGATCTCCTGGCAGGAATAGGGAACGCCTACGATGATCATGCCGTGATGTAACAAGGTCGTATGAAACGAAGTGATCGTGGTTTCCTGTCCACCGTGCTGCGTGGCGGTGGACGTAAACACGCTGCCCACCTTGCCAATCAGGCTGCCGTTCAGCCACAATCGGCCGGTCTGGTCGAGAAAATTGCGCATCTGCGCGCACATGTTGCCAAAACGTGTCGGTGTACCAAATATAATGGCGTCGTAGTCCGGCAATTCATCCACCGTTGCGACCGGAGCCTCCTGATCTAGCTTGGCACCGGCCTTTCTTGCCACCTCTTCCGGCACGAGATCAGGCACGCGATTGATGGCGACCTCGCTGCCTTCGACGCTGCGCGCGCCTTCAGCCACCGCTTTCGCCATGGTTTCGATGTGGCCATACATGCTGTAGTAAAGAACAAGAATTTTTGTCATCTTATACCTCCTGCTTGTGGGTGGTCATGCGGTGGACCTGACAAGTGATAATCCGGTTCCGTAAACTTATTTTATAAAATATCAACAATCCAGTTGAATCGCAATCCGTATAAGTACTTGCCAAATACTAAATACTAATGGAACAGGGCCGCAGAGCGGATTAGACGCGCAAACATCAAGCACTCCAGCTATTGGCCAGTGTCCTGACCCGCCCATTAATGCTAGTATATGTCAAATTTTATGCATTTATTCACTCTATGACCGGACGTTAACCGGTCAGCAGCGTCAATTCATCAATACCATCAAGGTTGAACGCAGAATAGATTCAATTTTTTAAATTAATCCGGCAATATTTTTGATAACAAAAGGCCTGGTCAATTAATGAATCAGCCAAAGTTGGGTATAATGAAAAACCATTGGAATTCCGTCATTAGCTAGTCAAAATAGTACTGCTATTTTCAAGCACATTGGCTATTTGAAAAGATGAAATATGTTTTTTGATACAGTCTCTAAAATAAATATTTATAAAAAAATAAAATGTTAACCAGGCTGATCCATTATTGGGAATTTCTACGCAATAGCTATTGGCTTGTGCCAGCAATAATGTTACTGACCGTTATTGGGGGTTCCTATGGCTTGCTGGCAGTTGATGCACATTTAGATCTAAATCAGTATCGAGGTCTAGGCTGGCTGGTTTTTTCCACATCTGAGGGCGCACGAGCTGTACTATCCACGATCGCCGCCTCTACATTTGCAGCGGCCACTCTGACCTTTTCCGTCACCATGGTCACGCTGAGCCTGACCAGTTCTCAGTTTGGTCCCAGGTTACTGCGTAATTTTTTACGCGATACCCTAAATCAATTTACATTCGGTGCGTTTATTGCAACCTTTATTTACTGTCTGCTTATTATGCGGGGGTTGGTGGCGAATAGTGGTCGTATTCCGAACATTTCAGTAAGCCTTTCTATTTTAATGGTGCTTTTTGATGCGGCACTCTTCATAAGTTTCATCAGTCATCTGACTTCGTCGATTCGGGTAGAACACATAACAGCTTCAATAGGAAATGAACTCATTGATGCTATCAAGAGGCTTTTACCCGACGAATTTTCCGATCCTTATTGTAGCGTTTGCTATGATAACCCGATTTTTGACCAGCCTCCAAGCGTTATTCGAGCAATAAAATCCGGGTATGTTCAAGCAATAAATGCCGAAGCGCTTCAATCCCTTGCAGATAGTGAGGAGATCACCATCAAGTTACTTTGTCAACCCGGACAATTTATTATCCCGAAAACCCCTATCGCAGAAGTCTGGCCGCCAATCGAGTCAGAGACAGATATTGACAAACACATCTGCTCAGGTTTTCTTCTGGGCAATGAACCGAGTGCCGAGCAAGACATTGAGTTTACCATACGCCAGTTAGTGCAGATTGCCGCAAGAGCATTGTCTCCAAGTATCAATGATCCCTTTACTGCGATGGCATGCATTGACTATTTAGGAATCGGACTGGCCGCTATAGCAGGCCGGGATTTGCCGGCAGCCCGGATAAGCAACAAACAGGGCAGGCTTTTATTAATCAAAAAAAATTTAACATTCCTGAGCATCTGCGATGCCTGTTTTACTATCATCCGACAAATGAGCAACGACAACCCACCGGTAGTCATTTATCTGCTTGAAACCTTGAGCCAGCTTGCTGCCATTGTGAAACGCCAGGAAGACCGGGAAGCAGTATTACAAACTGCTAAACTGACTGTAAATTCCGCCATCGGGAAATGCGAGATGGACTATGACCGGCGAGCGATCTTGCAGCGATTTGAACAAGTTGAAACTACTCTTGAACTTAATTTTATTAGCAGGTCAAGCTGAACCGAACCGGAAATTAAAATACGGTTAGTGGGCATATTTTGGGCTGGTTATCCTCGACGCTGATTCGAAGCTTGTGAAATTTGATAAGCTATTGTCACCTCCTTACATAATTGTCGTGGTCCATGCTGGTATGACGGTAACTCGACAATCTGATACCTTGGCTGAATTATGAAAATATTATTAGGGACTATTTGTCTACTACTCTGTCAGTTATTTGCAGCGAATCCGGTTAATGCCGAACAAATAACTGATCTGCTGACCGGAAACACAGCAACTGAAAGTACCACGACTCCTGACAAGATCATTACTGTCAATCATTCAAAACAAAACGACAAAATGATCGAAAAACGCTTGCAGCAGATTTACTCAGAGCTGGATGAATTGAAAGATGTGAGGGCATCTGTAAGCAATGGAGTGGTGACCTTGCAAGGCGAAATCAGTTCGAAAGAACAGGAAGCTAAAGCCGTGCAGTTTGCAAATCAGATGGAAAACGTTATTGAAGTTGAAAATAAGCTGGTAGTTAGCCGCGCCCTGAACAAGCGTTTAAATAAAACCCTAAATAAAATTAAAGTACTTGGTGAGCAGGCATTGGCCGGTCTGCCCTTGATCCTGCTGGCTTTTCTGGTGCTTTGGCTGTTCTGGTTTATGGGGCGATGGATTTCCAATCGGCAGGGCTTTTACCGTCGCATAAGCGTCAATTATTTTATTGCCGATTTATTTAGCAAAATCACCTTTCTGATTTTCATCGTTATCGGCATAATACTTGCTCTAAGCTTACTGGATGCAACGGCGCTTCTGGGCACTATTCTGGGTGCGGCTGGCATCTTCGGTCTCGCCATTGGCTTTGCCGTGCGCGATACTGTAGAAAACTTCATCGCCAGTCTTTTATTGAGTATTCGAAATCCTTTTGAAGTCAACGATTTTGTGGATATCAATGGTCACCTGGGTAACGTTGCCCGACTAACATCTCGAGCGACCATTTTAATATCACCAGAGGGCAATCATATACGTATTCCGAACTCAATGGTATTTAAATCAGTCATCACCAACTTTACCAGCAAGCCTGAAAGGCGGTTTCAATTTGATCTTGGTATAGGAACCGGACAAAATCTTTCCCAGGCACAAGGGTTAGCGTTGGACACCCTCAAAGCGTTGCCTGGGATTATGACAGAACCCAAACCTCAAGCCATTATCCAGGAACTGGGAGATTCGAGTGTTGTTATGCGCATTTTTGGCTGGGTCAATCAACAACAATGTGATTTTCTCAAGGTGCGCAGTGAAGCGATCAAATCGGTAAAAAGTGCGCTAGATGAGGCAAATATTGTTTTGCCATATCCTGTCTACAATCTAAAAATTTCTCATGATAAAGACCAGTCTATAGAAAAAACACAAGAAAAAGTTGATTCAACTAAAAAAGTAAACATCCAGAAAGTTGAATTACACACTGATGAAATCAAGGATATAACCGTCGACCGCACGGTAGAAAAACAGATAGAGAAAGAAAACGTCCAGCAAAACAATGAAAATCTTCTGGATCCAAATATACCAGATGAAATATAACCTATTTAGTTGATATCGCTGGACTTTAGAATGTGCTTGTTTTTTTATCTTGCTCCTTTGACAGGCTATAATTATTGGTCCAGATATAGAGTCCGACGTTGGTAAAGCGACACAAAGTCCCCTCTCCCTTTGGGAGAGGGTTAGGGTGAGGGTATTACAAAGGTCGCTTTACCAACTTTGGCTCCTATATCTACTTGAACCGGCTGCATAAATTTCGAGCCAACTGGTTGTTTTAATCAGAAAGCTGTACTATCTCTAACCATGTTTTTAGAGGAATAAACAATGTCAAACTTGCAATCCCCGACAGTTTTAAGTCCCGGCGTTTTAATTCCGGTCAATCCTGCTATTGAAGATTACATGCGCAGCCTGCTGAATCTTACCGATCATCCGGCGCTGCTTGAGATGGAAGCATCGGCACAGAAAAATAACTTCCCCATCGTAGGTCGTTTAGTGGGGGTTTTTCTCGAAACGATGGCAAAAACAGTCAACGCTCAACGGGTGTTTGAATTCGGTAGCGGCTATGGTTATTCGGCCTATTGGTTCGCAAAAGCAGTAGGCCCAACAGGACAGGTTATTTGCAGCGAAGCTGACCTGCTGAACAAAGAGAAAGCTGAGCAGTACCTCGGTTCTGCTGATTTATGGGATAGAATTGATTTTCGGACAGGTATGGCTCAGGATATTTTTGCCCAAACTGACGGCCTGTTTGACATCTGTTATAACGATGTCGACAAGGGCGATTATCCGGAAATCTGGCTAATGGCTAAAGACAGGGTCCGGCCCGGCGGCCTTTATATTGCCGATAATGTACTTTGGCATGGACGGGTCGCGGTGGAGCTTTATGAGGATATGTTCCCCGGCTGGACGGAAGCCATTATTGAACACAATCAACTCATTTTTAATGATCCTGACTTTGATGCTTTTATCAATCCAACCCGCGATGGCGTCATCGTTGCCCGCAGAAAAGCAGCGTAGAATGTTTTATTTTTGCTGATTATAAGAGACTGAAATACTGCAAAACACATACATGCTTTTTGCAAGTACCTCGTCTGTTAACATAATCGAATTATTAAAACACAAATCAAGCATGTCAAAACTCCAGGTCAGAATCGGCTTTGCCAGCGATAAAGGCATTAAAGCAGATAACGAAGATTTCTTTGGGTCATTATTTCCCGAGGGTTCGCAGCTTGTTTATAAAGGCATAGCTATTGCCATTGCAGACGGCATGAGCGGCAGTGATGCCGGAAAACAGGCCAGTCATTGTTGTGTTGTCAGTTTTTTAGAAGATTATTACAGCACCCCTGACTCGTGGTCTGTCAAACAGGCAGGGCAAAAGATTCTGTCTGCAACAAACTCCTGGCTCTACAGTCAGGGGCAGGTCCGCTATGAATCGGCCAAAGGCATGGTCAGCACCCTCAGCATTATGGTCCTGAAATCCACCACGGCGCATATTTTTCACATCGGCGATTCAAGGATTTACCGTTTACGCAAGGGTAATTTTGAACAACTGACCCGCGACCACCGCATCTGGGTTTCTCATGATAAAAGCTATCTGAACCGGGCAATGGGTATAGAGCCCAGGCTGGAAGTCGATTACAAGTCACTGCCTTTGGAAACTGGCGATCTGTTTTTGATGACAACAGACGGGGTGCATGATTTTATCGATGAAAAAAGCTTTAAAAAACTGCTGCAGAGCGGTACGGATTTGACCCGGATTGCCAATATCATCTTGCAACGTGCCATTGCTAATCACAGTGATGACAATCTCACCTGCCAGTTGATTCGCATTGATGAATTGCCCCTTGCCAAAGAAGACGAAGTTATTCGCCGACACACTGACCTGTCTTTTCCACCACCGCTGGAGCCAGGCATGGTGCTAGACGGCTACCGGATTGACGTAGAATTACATGCCAGCAAACGCACACAGATTTATCGCGCATTTGATACCAAAACAGGCGCCACGGTTATTTTAAAAACGCCGTCCATCCTTTATGACGATGATACCCATTACATTGAACATTTTTTGCACGAAGAATGGGCAGGAAAACGTATTAATCATGAAAATGTACTTAAAATTCTCGGCACTGACCGGGAAAAAAGCTGCATTTATTATGTCACCGAATTTTTGGAAGGACAAACGCTTAGAGAATGGATGTTGGCCAACCCCAAACCTGACATAAAAAAAGTCAGAAACATTGTGAGTCAACTTGCCAAAGCGCTGCGCGCCTTTCATCGCATGGAAATGTTGCATCAGGATTTAAAACCTGAAAATATCATGTTTGACAGCAGCGGCAAGGTTAAAATTATCGATTTTGGTTCGGTTAAGATCGCCGGTATCGCAGAAATTACGCCGCTGGAGCATGGCAGTGGAGAGAATATACTCGGTACCTTGAATTACACTGCGCCTGAATATCATCTGGGGCAGCGCGGCACGGCTAATTCCGATCAGTTTTCCTTAGGGGTTATCACTTATGAAATGATTAATGGCGCCCTGCCCTTCGGCCTGGATATGCCGGAAAAACCAAACAAGATAAATCTGGCAAAACTGGTCTATGTCCCCAGTTTTCATTGCAACACGATGGTGCCCATCTGGATTGATGGTGCATTAAAAAAAGCCACCTCAATAAACCCGGAGCTTCGATATGACGACATATCAGAGTTTCTGCATGATTTGTCCACACCGGATCCGAAGTTTTTAACGGCGGAAGAACGCATACCCGTCATACAACGCAATCCGTTGATTTTCTGGAAGAGCCTGACGGTGCTGATGCTGTTGACAAATCTGATTTTACTGTATTTGCTGGTTAAGTAATGCAATGCTGCCCGGCCTGTTTTCATTTGCAGCTACCAATCATCAGAATTGTCGTCATTGTAGGGTTGTGATTTAACATTATCAGGAATTTTCGGTATTTTTGCCGATCTGAGTAGAATCAATGCACTGCCTAAAACGAACAGTACTGCGACTATAAACAACACTATCCACATTTCTATACTCCTGTTTTTTTGGTTTGCGCAACTCAAGTTACGATAGAATATACCCTGCACAGTTCATTTATACACATCAACATGAAACAAGTCGAACTTCTTTCCCCTGCCGGAACCCTCAGAAACATGCGTTATGCTTTCGCCTTTGGCGCGGATGCGGTCTATGCAGGACAGCCGCGCTACAGCCTCAGAGTACGCAACAATGATTTTCTTGCCGGCAACCTTGCCAAAGGCATTAATGAAGCACACAAACAGGGTAAAAAGTTTTTTCTGGCTACCAATGTAATCCCTCACAATACCAAAGTTAAAACCTTTATGGCCGATATTGCACCGATTATCGCAATGAAACCGGACGCCTTGATTATGGCAGACCCCGGTTTAATTATGATGACGCGGGAAGCCTGGCCGGACATGCCGATTCATTTATCGGTACAGGCCAATACCGTCAACTATGCGACAGTTAAATTCTGGCAAGCGATAGGGGTTGAACGCGTCATTTTATCGCGCGAATTGTCGCTCGATGAAATTGCCGAAATCCGCCAGCAATGTCCGGATATGGAACTCGAAGTGTTTGTACACGGCGCTTTATGCATTGCTTATTCCGGCCGCTGTTTGTTGTCCGGCTATTTCAATCACCGCGACCCTAATCAGGGTACCTGCACAAATTCCTGCCGCTGGAAGTATGACACGCTGCCCGCTCATGAAACTGCCGAAGGCGATATTGTACTGGATGGCGAAGCGCTTGCCATGGGTGACATCAGCACGGCCAGTTGTGGCGGCGCGGAACGGCACCCGCTGGCGGACAATATATTTTTTCTTGAAGAAGAGGGCCGCAAGGGTGAACTGCTGCCGATCATGGAAGATGAAAACGGCACTTACATCATGAATTCGAAAGACTTGAGAGCCATCGAACATGTCCAGCGTCTGGTCGAGATCGGCATCGACAGTCTCAAAATCGAAGGCCGCACCAAGTCGCATTATTATGTCGCCCGGACTGCACAAACCTATCGTCAGGCAATTGACGATGCCTTGGTCGGCCGTGCATTTCAGCCGAAGCTGATCGGCGTTCTGGAAAACCTTGCCAACCGTGGTTACACCGATGGTTTTTATCAACGCCATCACACCCATGAACAGCAAAACTATATCAGCGGCTATTCCAAAAGCCATCAGCAGCAATTTTGCGGCGAGATCAGAAATTATGATACGGCAACGGGGCTGGCGATTATTGATGTTAAAAACAAATTTTCGGTCGGCGACAAACTGGAACTCATTCTACCCGAAGGCAATCAGGATATTACCGTCGAGCGCATGGAAAATATGTACGGACACGCCATGCAGGAAGCATCCGGCGGCGGTTATGAGGTAAAAATCCCGCTGCCGGAAATACACAGTGATAAGGGGCTGCTGGCGCGGTATACTGGTTAAAATCAGGTAAAAGGTGCAAAACGAAAAGCTTACATCCTGTACACTGTAACCTTAAACCTTAAACCTTGAACCTTGAACCTTAAATCATGACTTTTACAACTGCCAGTCTTTGCGATGTCCATTCAGGAGAGGATTATTTCCAGATTGCCGAGCCTCTGTTTTTGTCTTATGGCGCTAATCCGGCGTTCAGTGGACAAATAACTACACTGAAAACGTTTGAGGATAACGTTTTGGTCAGAACAGTGCTGAAAGAAAAAGTACAGGACAGGGTTTTGGTCATTGATGGCGGCGGTTCTCACCGATGCGCTCTGGTTGATCATGATCTGGCAAAGATTGCCGTCGAAAATGGCTGGCAGGGCATTGTTATTTATGGCTGCATTCGGGACTCTGCACTGATTGCCCAACTGCCGATTGGCATCCGCGCCCTGCATACTCATCCCTTGAAAAGCCATAAAAAAGACCATGGCGACCGGGACCTGTTAGTCAGCTTTGCTGGCGTCAATTTCAAAAAAGATCATTTTTTATATGCCGATATGGACGGAATTATCGTATCGGCAACGATGTTGAGTTAAAATAACTGCCTATTAACCAAGTAAAGAAGTCAAGATATGCAAATTGTACTCGCTAACCCTCGTGGATTCTGTGCCGGTGTAGACCGTGCCATCGAAATAGTTGACCAAGCTCTCGAAACATTTGGCGCGCCAATTTATGTCCGTCATGAAGTTGTTCATAATCGCACGGTTGTTGATGGCCTTAAAGAAAAAGGTGCTATTTTTATTGAAGAATTAACTGACGTGCCGGTCGGTTCTTACCTGATTTTTAGTGCCCATGGCGTCTCTAAACAGGTACAGCAGGAAGCTCAGGAACGCAACTTAACGGTTTTTGATGCGACCTGCCCTCTGGTGACTAAAGTCCACATACAGGTTGCCAAACATGCAAAATCAGACCGTGAAGTGATTCTCATCGGTCACGCTGGACACCCGGAAGTTGAAGGCACAATGGGGCAATATGAAAAATGCACTGAAAATGGCGGCATTTATCTGGTAGAAACCCCGGAAGACGTTAAAAACCTCGTCGTCAATAATCCGGATAATCTGGCTTACGTCACACAAACAACCTTATCGATGACCGATACCAAGATTATGGTCGACGCCTTAAGGGAACGCTTTACATCCATTCAGGAACAGAAAAAAGACGATATCTGTTACGCTACCCAAAACCGCCAGGATGCTGTGTTTGAAATGGCAAAAAACGCTGATACTATTCTTGTTGTTGGATCTATCAACAGCTCTAATTCCAACCGCTTACGAGAGATTGCGGAACAACTCGGAAAAAAAGCCTATCTCATTGATACGGCACATGATATGCGACAGAGCTGGTTTGATGGAGTTGGCGTGGTCGGCGTTACGGCCGGAGCCTCTGCACCGGAAGTACTGGTTCAGGAAGTTATCAATCAGTTAAAACAATGGGGCGGTACATCGACCACTGAAATACAAGGCATAGAAGAAAAAGTAGTATTTTCTTTGCCTAAAGGCCTAAAAAAATAAGCGGATTTGTGTGCGGCCTGAACTCGAAGCCATTCGTCTGGATAAATGGTTATGGACTGCACGTTTTTTCAAAACGCGCAAACTGGCAGCTGATGCAATTTCCGGGGGGAAAGTGCATGTTAACAATCAGCGCACAAAACCGGGAAAAGAAGTCAAGCCGGGTGCCAAGCTTACCATAACCAAAGACAGCTACCGTTGGGATGTAACAATCATCGCCCTTTCCAGTCAGCGGCGACCGGCGAAAGAGGCCGTTTTACTCTATGAAGAAACGGCTGAAAGTCTTGCAAGACGCCAGCAACAAATTATTCTGCAGCGTGAACAGCGCAAATTATTTGATTTCAGCGGCGAGGATCATAAACCCAACAAAAAGGAAAGACGATTGATACATCGTTTTAAGCAGACGTAGAAACGCCATTTAATTCCGTATTCACCGCGAAGACACGAAGAGCACGAAATTTTTTTCTTCATGTCTTCGTGGTGATAATTTTTTTATTAATGATAAGCTACTCTACGATGCCGGCCGGGGTTTGCAACCCCGACCGAAACGTTTGAAGACCTCAATAGAATTCAAAACGTGAGTAACGGGGTTATAAACCCCGTCACGCTTCAGTTTTAAACTGTCAGCCGAGAAATGAAGGATGCCATTTTTTCTTCGTGTCCTTCGTGTCTTCGTGGTGTATATCTTTTTATTAATCAGAACGTACGCTACAAACACGTCGGTGGTTTAGGTAATCCAGCCAGTTTACAGGCATATTTCAGCGGGCCATCAGGAAACAATTTATGCAAATAACGGCTGTTGCCTTTGTCCTCGCCCAATGCCCTGGCAATTGCTTTAGTAAATACACGCGCATTAGGCAAGTGCTTGTATTTCTCATAATAATGACGAATAAACAGAATAATTTCCCAGTGTTGATCATTCAATGGAATATTATTTAACTCAGCCATCGACTTTGCGACCTCTTCATTCCAGTCCGCTGAATTGACTAAAAACCCCTGCTCGGTTGTTTCCAGACAGACATTTTCAACCATCAAGACCATGACTGAATCACCGGATTTTTAACTGTCAACCTGACCAGTTCCGAATAATCAATCACTTCAATACCTTTAACCAATTCATCAGCAACGATGCCTCTAACCTCAATATCATCGGCCAAAACACAAAGACGATTACCACCATCAAGCAGCCGGGTTAATGCATCGTTTAAGCGACCTTTTTGCAGAGTGCGCAGAACTGAATTTTCAAGGAAAACCACATCATCCCCGGTATTAATACGTTCCAGAATAGCCATATCAATGGGCGGCTGAAAAATAAGGTGCAGCATACTAATGATGATCCGTTAATTTAAGCCCGATAATCCCGGCGATCACCAGAGCAATTGACAACAACCGGTACCAATCGACTGACTCCTTAAATAAAATAATGCCCAATATAGCCACGCCAACCGCCCCCATACCGGTCCAAACAGCATACGCTGTACCTAATGGCAGGGTTTTGAGTGCCCACATTAACAAACCGAAGCTACCGATACCTGATAAGGCGGTGACTATGCTGGGCCAAAGTTTGGTAAAGCCCTGGTTATATTTAAGACTTAAAGCAAAGATTATTTCTACCAACCCGGCAGAAAATAAAAGCAGCCACGCCATTAACACTCCCCTTTCTTTGTGCATAAAAGCAGGCTATTTTACAATAGTTTGCTTGATAACCCCGCACCCAATGTTTATTATCGAGCCATGAATTTATCGGCAACACCTGCTCAACGCACAATACTGACTGTTACCCAGTTGAACCGCGCAACCAGCCAATTACTCAGCGAACATTTCCTGAGTGTGCTGGTTGAAGGTGAAATTTCCAACCTGAGCATGCCTTCTTCAGGTCATCTTTATTTTTCTCTGAAAGACGCTAATGCCCAGGTACGCTGTGCAATGTTTCGGACTCAGCAACGCAGACTGGCATTTAAACCGGAAAATGGCAAACAGGTCGTCGTTAAAGCTCAGGTCAGTCTGTACGAACCCAGGGGTGATTTCCAGCTTATAGCCGAGCATATTGAAGAAGCGGGAGACGGCGCTTTACGAAGAGCGTTTGAAGCGCTAAAGCTGAAACTGTCGGGAGAAGGTCTGTTCGATACGGCAAACAAACAAAGCCTCCCTGCCCTGCCCAAAAAAATCGGCGTCATCACGTCACCATCAGGCGCAGCTATCAGGGATATACTCTCTGTATTACGAAGACGTTTTTCAGCTGTGCCGGTTATCATTTATCCGGTTGCTGTCCAGGGAGACAACGCAAAATATGAAATCGCCAGGGCCATAGCCCTGGCCAATGAACAAAAACAATGCGATGTCATTATTTTGGGCCGGGGCGGCGGGTCGCTGGAAGATCTCTGGGCTTTCAATGAGGAAATGGTGGCCCGCGCCATATTTGCCAGTACAATCCCGGTAATTTCAGCGGTAGGCCACGAAACAGATGTGACCATCGCAGACTTTGTCGCCGATTTACGCGCCGCAACGCCCTCAGCAGCCGCTGAACATGCTACCCCGGATCAACAGGAATGGTTATCCCGATTCATTAATCTGGAAGCCCGATTGCAACAACACCTGCAACGCAAGTTAAGCCAAATGCAGCAGTCATTAGCCTGGTTAAGTAAACGTTTGCAACAGCAACATCCCGGTCAGAAACTGGCAAGAAATGCGCAGCGCATGGATGAACTTGAAGCAAGACTCAATCAGGCTATGCAGACGAGATTCCGGCACAATAAAGGCCGTCTTGAAGCAATAAGGGCTAAATTATGGCAACACAATCCTGCCGTAAAAATAACCCACTACAAACAACGGCAAGAGTATTTGAACCAACGTCTGATGACGGCAACCCGGCACCAACTGCAACAGCTCAATCAGCGCCTGCTAAATTTCAGCCAGACATTGCATGCTGTCAGTCCGTTAGCAACGCTAGACCGGGGATATGCACTGGTGATCCAGCCGTCATCCGGACAAATCATCCGCTCTACAGTACAACTAAAGCCAGGTGATATGGTTAAAACACGTCTTGCCGAAGGTCACTTTACCAGTCAAATTAAAGATATTGAATAAGGGCTAAAGTAGCCACAGATGCTCAGATTATAAATAAATTTTAATCTGTGCATCTGTGGCGCTTTATTTTTTGCGAGTTACCTACCCTGTTGTGTTGATAAAAGGCCATTGCTGTCTCACCTTGTAACAAACGCCGTCCGGTTCACTGCACGATTCAACCAGACAAAATGATCCGGCGCGCCAAACTATCGGTTCAAAGCTTAGTTCCGGCAAATACCGGGCATGTCTGGCCAGGGTAATATGAGGCTTATAAGGCCGGGTATCGGTTTGCAAACCGCAGCCTGCAGCTTCCACAGTCAACGCGCTTACCAACATCTCCACCTCATCGGGCGTGTGCGAACAGCTAAGACATAAGACCCTGGGTCTGCTCCAATAACTCAACCTGTCAAACGTCAAGACAAAGGGTTGGGCAGAAATACCAGCGGCGCTGTGTCTGATTAATAATTCAGAGGCTGCATCAACATGGCCAAGAAACACCAGCGTTACATGAACGTTTTGCGGTTGCACAGGCCTGAATCCTTTAGCCTCGATTGATTGACTCAAGCGCACCAGTTCCAGACGGGTTTGATCGTCAGGCCATAATGCAAAAAATAATCTTGAAGAATCAGCCACTGTTTAAACGGGAGAAAAATACGATAAATCGCCTCTCTATTTTTTCCAGAATTCCGGCACAAACAAAATAACGATGGAGAATATTTGCACACGACCCAAAAGCATCGCAAAGGTGCATACGACTTTTTGAAAATCGCTTAGCCTGGCGTAATTGGTCGCAGGACCCACTTCATTCAAGCCGGGGCCTGCATTATTAAAGCAAGCGACGATGGCAGATAAAGCGCTGATAAAGTCCAGTCCGCTCAACAGCAATGCGAACACCAAAATAACGATGCAGATGAAGTACAGGAAAATGAATCCGGTCACCGAAGTGATAATATTACTACTGACTATCGTGTCGCCTATTTTCATTGGCTTGACGGCAAAAGGATGAATGAATTTAAACATCTCCAGGCGCGCCTGCTTTATCAGAATGATAGTTCGAATCATACGGACGCCGCCGCCCGTAGAACCGGAAGAGACGGAAAGGCAGCTCAGGAACAGCATCCACATCGGCACAAAAATAGGCCACTGATTGAAGTCCTGATTAGCATAGCCGCAGTCAGTGGCGATAGTGACTAAATTAAATGTTGCGTAGCGCAAGGCGGTAAAAAAATCGGGATACGTGCCTGCGTGCCACAAGACCAATGCCGCTAAAACACAACTTCCCAGGACTAGCACGAGAAAAGCCCTGGCCTCTCTGTCATAAATATAAGGATTGAATGAATGCTTTCTTAGTGCAATGTAATGCGTGGCGAAATTGATGGCTGCCAGTAATTCGAAGATTGTCAGCACCATCTCGATAGATAGGGAACCGAAATAACCGATACTGTTGTCGTGCGTTGAAAATCCGCCCAGACTCATCGCAGAGAACGCATGGCAAAAAGCATCAAACCAATTCATACCGGCCAGGCGCAAGGCGATAATACACGCGACAGTAATACCCGCATAAACCAGCCACAACGCTTTGGCCGTTTGCGCGATGCGCGGCGGCAAGTCCGATTCCTTAACCGTCCCCGGCGATTCCGCCTTGTACAACTGCATGCCGCCGACGCCCAAAATAGGCAAAATAGCTACCGCTAAAATAATGATGCCCATGCCCCCTATCCATTGCAATTCATGCCGCCAGAGGTTGATTGACATCGGTAAATTGTCAAGACCGGTTAGTATCGTTGCGCCCGTTGTCGTAAGAGCGGAAGCGGCCTCGAAATAAGCGTCAATAAAGCTTAGTTCAGGCATATAAATCATCAGCGGAAGGGTACAAAACACCGGAGTTAACGACCAGGTAATCGCTACCAATAAAAAACCCGCTTGCCTCGATATCTTTTTGGGAATCCGCAACGTCGGAACAAACATCAAAGTGCCTAGCAGCAAGGTTATCAGAGTACTTTCGAAAAAAGCGGTAGTGGCGCCATCTTCGGCTATTTTTGATGTTATCAGGCAAGTGGTCATCAGGCCGCTAAAGCCCATGGTGACCAGGCCAAAGATATGGACAATAGTAAGAATGACATTCATGGAATCAGGTTCAAGTTACAAGGTACAAAGTTGATGCGGGTGCGATATGAGCCTTGCACCTTAGGACTTGTACCTGGCTTTATCAAATAGGTTGAAAGGTTTTTTCGATGTTGGTAACCAGTTTTTTATTCATTGCGAACATCACCACATGATCGTTTTCTTCAAACAAAGTGTCGTGGTGTATCGAAATGACCTGGCTGTCGCGTATCAATGCACCCATCACAATACCTTCCGGAAAATCAATGGAATCCACCCTGCGGCCAACGACAGAATTAACGCCGTTGTTGTTGTGATGGGCAATAGCCTCGATGGCCTCGGCAGTGCCTCCGCAAAGTGAGCTGACTTGCACCACGTCACCGCGGCGTACATGTTTTAAAATACTGCCCAGCGTTTCCTGGTTAGGCAGCACGACGACATCAATGCCAGTACCAGGCAATAATTTAGTGTAGGAAACATGATTAAGCAGACAGATTGCTTTGCGCGCCCCCAGGTTTTTTGCCAAAGAAGCGGATATAATGTTGACACCGTCGTTATTGGTAATCGCACAAAACAGGTCGGCGCTATCAATGGACTCATCCATTAACAGCGCTTCATCGGCGCAATCACCCAAAAGTACTACCGTATTGCTAAGATCATTAGCGATTTTTTTTGCCCGCCTTGGCTCTTTTTCAATGACTTTTACCTGATGGTCATCTTCCAAGGCAAGTGCCAGGCGCTTACCGACATGTCCGCCGCCAGCAATGATAATACGCTTTAACGGGGCCTCTAATTTATTCAGTTCTTTCAGGACCCGCTGCACTTCTTTGCGTGGTGCCACCAAAAACACTTCATCGCCGGTTTCGATGCTTGCATCTCCGCTCACGCTCAGAGGCATACCCTGTCTGAAAATAGCAACAACGCGAGTTTTGCCACCGGACAGACGTTCTTTCAGGGTTTTAATTTTCCTGCCCGTTAACAAGCCGTCCCCTATCACTTTAACCGAAAACAGTCGCACCAGGCCGCCTGCGAAATCTGAAATATGCAAAACCCCCGGGAACTCAATCAAATTTCGTATAGACTGCATGACGATTTGTTCCGGACTGATAACAATATCGACTGGTATGCCATTCGGGCCAAATAGTTTTGGATTTTTCAGATAATCGATGGCTCGTACCCGTGCAATCGTTTTCGGACGACTATACAGCGCATTAATGATCGTACAAGCCAGCATGTTGGTCTCGTCGCGGTCGGTTACCGCTATTACCATGTCAGTGTCGTATACACCCGCCTGCTCCAAAACACTGGGATGGGCTGCGTTGCCGGTGACTGTGGCAATATCAAAACGTTCTTTTAAAGCATCAAGGAGTTCCTGCTTGAAATCAATAACGACAATATCGTTCTCTTCACTCGCAAAAGCCTCGGCAACCGCCGAACCGGTAACACCGGCTCCAAGAATAAGTATTTTCATAAACAATATACCGAATTAAACAGTAATGACACAGGTCGCCATGTTGACACGAAACCGGATATTTTACCTGAATAATAGTTATTTCACACTTTGCTAATGATCCAATCATACAGAGCAAAAAATATTCTGTTTATAATCAAACGACAATTGTCTGATATATAACAAAAAACATTTATATCGAAGCGATTGAGTCAGTGAAAGCTTTCTTAAATAATCCTTAAAGAACAGTTTCACCACCGACAAACAAGCGATAGAAAAACGTAAGCGATCTTTCAATGTGTTAAAAACCCAGCGTTTTCTCTAGCCACTCTGAAAGTGAGTTGATAAAACCCGGCAAATGCCATAATAATAAAATCAAAACAATGGCTTGAGCGTGGTTAAATTAGAAACAAATTTGTTTCCTATTGCCGCGAACTCAACCTCATGTTTATGCGAACAAAATTGCTCTATTTTCAGAACAAATCAACACGCTTTCAGAGTAGCTTGGCGTTTTCTATGGTTCTTTTTTAGAATAAATTGAATGCCTTGACAATTTCGACAATGAAATTCATCACAAATGCTTTTCGGTAGGCTACGGGGATAAAGCACTGTTTAAAAACAGCTGCCATAATTTAGCAGCAACTCCTCACACCCGAAAAAGATGCGCGGATAGTCCATGCGTATCAATAATTTCAAGCCATATTCAAAAAATACCCCGAGCGTCATCAAGCGGGAGCACGCCGCCCAAACACGTAGATGGGTGTTTGCTGAACATCGCCAGACAGCCGTCGTCCACCAGACACTCGGCAGCAATAACATCAAGTGCACATCATCCCAACTGGATACAGTCAACATTCCGGCTTTTGCCAGCGTATCTGCTGTATACAAACAGGCGTTCAGGATTAGAAAAAAAGGCCAGAACACCCATATTAACGGTATATTTCCATTCCATGCCGCAAACAGATAATTGTCTAACGATTGCTGCTGCAAATTTTCGCCACACAGAGGCGAACTTATAAAAAGAATAATAAACATGCCCATAAAAATAATCAGCAACTCAGCAGGACTTGCAAATTCAATATAGGTAAAAAATAATGGCAACGAGTAAATGAACATGTGTGAGTGTTTATTGAAAAACGTAACTGATCAGCTTAGCTGATTTTTTTAGAGACAAGGCCCCGATTGGCGGTTTAATCAGGCCAGCTGAAAATTGGGCAAATTTCTCAGGACTTGATTCAAATGGATTATCAAGATCAGCTTGACAAACGCTGCTGCCATTCAGCGATTTTTACTTTTAAATCATCAATATTGATCGTGGTAAGCTGGCGTTGTTTTAACAAGCGCTTGCCCGCCACCCAAACATCGGTGACTTGCTGCCGGCTGGCTGCATACACGATTTGCGAAACAGGACAATATAACGGTTGGGTTTCCAGAGGCGCCAGATCAATTGCAATAACATCGGCAGCCTTGCCAATACTCAAAGACCCACAAAAGGAATCAAGCCCCAGTGCTCTGGCGCCATTTATCGTAGCCATGCGTAAGGCCGTCATGGCCGGAATGGCGCTGGCATCACCGGCAACGGCTTTGCCCAGCAGCGCCGCTGTGCGCATTTCTCCGAACATATCCAGATCATTATTACTGGCCGCACCATCCGTACCCAAAGCAACATTGATGCCCGCCGCCAGACATTTGGCGACAGGGCAAAAGCCGCTGGCCAGTTTCAGGTTGGATTCCGGGCAATGCACAATATGAGCGCCCGACTCCGCAAACAGGCTAATTTCATCATCGCTTAACTGGGTCATGTGTACAGCTATTAATAACGGATTGAGCAGGCCCAGTTCGTGCAATCTTTGCAATGGCCGTTGTCCGGTTAGCGCTTGTGACTGTTCGATTTCGTGCAAGGTTTCATGAACATGGATATGTATAGGCAATTCCAGTTCATCGGCCAGTATTCTGATTTTTTGCAAGGATTCGTCAGAGACTGTGTAGGGGGCATGGGGCGCAAAAGCTGTAGAACACAGATCCGAATGACGCAATTGGTCATGCAGGGCCAGACCTTTTGCAATATATTCAGCACCGTTTTGCGCCCAAACCGATGGAAAATCAATGACAATCAAACCAACACTGGCGCGTATGCCATGCTGTACAGCCTGCTGGCTGATGATATCAGGAAAAAAATACATGTCATTGAAACAGGTCGTCCCGCCCCGAATCATCTCGGCAATCGCCAGGTCCGTGCCGTCTTTGACAAACGCCTCACCCATCCATTTTTGTTCCAGCGGCCAGATATGATTTTGCAGCCAGTCCATCAGCGGCAAATCATCGGCAATTCCCCGCATTAAAGTCATGGCGGCATGGGTATGGCAGTTAATTAAACCGGGCAGCAAGGCATGATTTTCCAGGTTTTCGGTGATCATCCCCTGATATTTTTGTTTGGCAAGGCCGGTAGGCAATAAATCAATAATTCTGCCATCTTCAATTGCCAGTGAATAGTGTTCATAGGTTACGGATTCCGGTTCAACAGGTATAATCCAGCGAGCGTGAATGAGGTTATCGACTATCATAAGTTGTTCCTGTTTTTTAGGGTCCGCTTCAATTGCCCGAGAGTTTTTTAAATGATATAGGAGCCAAAGTTGGTAAAGCGACCTTTGTAATACCCTCACCCTAACCCTCTCCCAAAGGGAGAGGGGACTTTGTGTCGCTTTACCAACGTCGGACTCTATACTAATGCCAAGTATTGGAATTATAACTTTTTACCTTTTATTTTTAATAAAAAATGACAAGACCAAATAACAACACTGTGCAAGCCCTGCAATGGACAGGCAACACTTTAAAGGTGCTGGATCAGCGGCAATTGCCTGAAGCCATTGTATATAACGCCTATAGCGATGCGGCAGGGGTGACCGAGGCCATAGCAACTATGCGTGTGCGCGGTGCACCTGCTATCGGTATTGCCGCAGCATACGGCGTAGTCCTTTCTGTCATCAAACATCATGCAGAAGCTCCGGCACACTGGCGGCAAAAAGTAGCCGCCGATATTGAAATGCTGGCAACATCCAGACCGACCGCGGTCAATCTGTTTTGGGCCCTGGAGCAAATGAAAGCTGTACTCAATCAGCCTCAGGCAAATCCGCTGGAGGCAATATTAGCATGTGCTGAAAAAATTCATGCTGATGATATCGCCGCCAATTATAAAATGGGCGAACTGGGCGCTGAACTTTTAGCTGGCGCCAAAGGCGTAATGACCCACTGTAATACCGGCGCTTTAGCCACTGGTGGTTATGGTACGGCCCTCGGCGTTATTCGAAGCGCTTACCGAAGGCAGCCAATAAAAGTCTATGCCGGAGAAACCCGCCCCTGGCTACAGGGTGCGAGATTAACTGTCTGGGAACTGGCGCAGGACAGTATTCCAGTGACGTTAATTGCCGATTCAGCAGCGGCATGGTTGATGAAATCTGGTGCTATCGATTGGGTAATCGTAGGCGCAGACCGCATTGCCGCCAATGGTGATACCGCCAATAAAATAGGCACTTATTCTTTAGCCGTGCTGGCTAAACAGCATGGGATCAAGTTCATGGTCGTAGCCCCCACGACAACAATAGACTGGGAAATAAAAAATGGCGGTCAGGTGGAAATTGAGCAACGCCATCAGAATGAATTATTGCCCGCCTGTTACCTTAAAGAGGGTTCATTAGTCAGCGCCTGGAATCCGGTATTTGACGTAACCCCGGTTGAACTGATTGCAGCGCTTGTGACCGAGCGTGGTGTAGTATTAAAACCAGATGTACAAGGCATTAGAGGTTTAAAAGATGTTATTTGACAAAAAAGGCAATAACCCGGTTCTAGCAGTCGGTTATCTGTTTAAAGGTATGAAATTGCTGGCCAGCGCCGAATTGCGCAAATTCTTAGTGATTCCGGTTTTAATCAATATAGTGTTATATGGCGCAGCCTTAACGCTGGGTTACTACTATATGGCCGATTTGATCAATCATTTTATCCCCGGTTGGCTGCAATGGTTAAGCTGGATATTGTGGCCATTATTTTTTATCAGTTTTTTTATCGCCGGTTTTTTTACCTTTACTGTTTTGGCTAATCTGCTTGCCTCCCCTTTTTACGGCAAGTTATCTGCGAAAACCTTGGCAATCATTACCGGACAAACCAGCGCAAATGCTGAACCGCCATTGACTAAAGTTATGTTTGCAGAATTAAAGCGCGCCGGGTATTTGGCGGCCAGGGCCCTGCCGTTGCTGCTATTGTCCATTATTCCCGGCATCAACGTGATTGCACCTTTTCTATGGGCGCTATTTGGCGCCTGGGGCATGGCGCTGGAATACATGGCCTATCCACTGGAAAATGCAGGCGTATTGTTCACTGAACAGAAACAACTGCTTAAAAGTGTGCGTCTGGGTGCATTAAGCTTTGGCGGAGTCGCGGTCATGGGCTTGACTATTCCGGTATTGAATCTAATCGTGGCGCCCGCTGCTGTTATTGGTGCTACGATCTATCTTAATGAGGTTAAAAAGGCAAATGATCCAGGGTAAAAATGTTTTACCTTGGAGTGGGCTATTTTCGGTGCTGTGAATGATTAGCTCTTGATTTAAGAATTTTTCCGCTCGCCCTGAGCTTTTCTGCTTAACCTTTTGCGTCCCCTGTCAAGTTGAAAGCCGACTTTTTAATTGCCACTCCGCCTGGGATCAAACGCATTCTGAACGGTATCGGCAAATAAATTGGCGGACAGCACCAAGGCGAACATAAACACAAAGGCGGCGGATAAAGACCACCAAACGACCGGTTCACGGGCCATTTCCAGCCGTGCGCCGTTAATCATGTTGCCCCAGCTGTAAGTGCTTGGATCGACACCGATATTGATATAGGATAATACCGCTTCTGCCAGCACCAGCGAACTGAAATCCAGCACTACGGAGATTAACACGATGTGCATGACATTGGGCAGGATATGGCGCAACAAAATCATGCCTTGTTTTACGCCCAGCGCCTCAGCGGCTTGCACATATTCCATTTCCCGAAGTTTCAGGGTTTCTGCCCTGAGCAGCCGGCATAAACCGGTCCAGCTGGTTACTCCCAGAATCAGGCATAAAAATAACAAGCGCATATCGGCACGCACTATCACGCTGGTAAAATCCTGTTCATGATTGGCCATATAGACCTGCACCATCAGGATGGAAGCGGCAATCAGTAAAACACTCGGGATGGAATTCAGCGTGGTGTAAATATATTGAATCACATCATCTATCCAGCCCCGGAAAAACCCCGCCAATATCCCGAAAACTATAGCCATCGGCAGCATGATCAGCGTCGTCAGCGTACCCAGTACCAAACCGGTACGTATGCTTTTTACGGCCTGATAAAAAACGTCCTCGCCCACTTTGTCCGTACCGAGAACATGATAATAAGCGGATAGGTAAATTAACGCATAAGTAAGAGAAACCATCACAAAGACCACAGCCCAGACCGCTTTGGCGGTGGCACTGCGCATGAAGCGTTTATGCTGCTCGGCCAATAATGCCCACATTAGCAGCATAAAAAAAACAACCAGACTGGCACCCTGCGCCAGGCCATAAAATGCTTTTTGTAAAATATCGGGGATGCGTTGTGTTTCAGGGTCATCCAGATGCCTGCCGCCAAACTTCAAACGCGGATAAGCCCATTGTGTAGTACCATCCGCCATTGTCATCATTTCTTTGCTGTACAGTGTGGCTGAAAAAGGTGCTGAATAGGTTTTTTCGCCATGATTCCGGAGCGGCGTTGCCCAGTAATCCAGGACACTGATGATCTCGTTGCTTTTGTCATTGGCAGGCTTGAAATGTACGGAGTCCAGCAAGCCAATCAGCACAAAAAAAATCAAAACCACCAGCGACACCATGCCGACCTTGCTGCTGCTGATTTTTTGCAAGGGGCGTTTGATATGCTCTTTACCATGGAGATAAAACGCCAGCACAAGCATGATAATAATCAGCAGGAATATCAGCGCGTCCGTCCATAAAATAATCATTACGATAGCCTTAATATCTCAATTCAGAGTTGATAAATCTGATGCTTATTGTCTGTTTTAATCCGGCAATGTTCAAATCAGGTTTTGAACTCCATGCTAGATGACATACACTCGGAAGCCAATATGTGGCTTGATTAGAAAGCATATTCAGCCATGCGTAACAAATCTTCTGTTCCGTCGTTTAACAGAGGGGTTCTAGCTATTCAGCAAATGAACACTCATCAATTCTGAACCGAATCCCTTCTTAGTAAAATTGCAATCTAAAGCAAAGGTTTCATTTGCATCGCGAGAGCTAAAGTCCGAATCAACACTTGGCTGGCATCGGCAATCGAAGCGCCAAACGAGACGATGCCGTCTGCATGACCTAACATAACAAAAACCGGTGTTTCTTCAAGCAGATTCCTGGCAAATAACGCTAACACCGCTTCCGCCATCTCTTGCGTACCATACTGAATAGCCGAATCAATCGCAGGTAAAGCCAGGGCTTGGTATTGTTGCCAGATAATCGGACTGTGAACATGAACGACTGCTTTCACTTCATTATTTGCATTATAAACGGCGGCATGGGTTAACGCTTCGGAAGAAGGCTTAATCGCGCCTTCCGCGACAATATGATTATTGCCAGAGCCGGCGGATAAAATGGTGCTGAAATGCGCATTCGTCAATTGAATCAAACCGCTGGTTTGGGAGCCGGTGATGATAAATTGCGAGGTATTATCCAGTCTAAAACTGACATTACCGAAAGCCAAACCCTCATAACGCCCAGCATCCTGCCCGATCAAACCAAGCTGAAACAAGATAGCGCGCCAGGCGTTCAATTCGGCAACTTCGGGATAATCACGCGGCACACCAGGATGAAAATCCAGCCAATATTTGATAACGCCTTCTTGATCTGTTGTCGTCATATTTACCATCTTTTAAAGTATAAACCATCCCTGTACATTTTTCATTTGGTGAGTTCGCCCCATGGCAAGAATGAAAATCTTCAAATCAACGTATAGGAGCCAAAGTTGGTAAAGCGACCTTTGTAATACCCTCACCCTAACCCTCTCCCAAAGGGAGAGGGGACTTTGTGTCGCTTTACCAACGTCGGACTCTATACCAATCTCGACAATTTGCTGGAAAAAAAGCTCAGCATCGGCACCGAAGAGGACTGGCGTTACCGCCTCACGTTGCTGAAGAAGTCTTACCAATCCACTCGGCCAGCGAAAATCAAAGCCAATCTGGCGGACCTGGATACTGTGCAGACACTCTATCTTGACTTATCTCCGTTTCAAATTACTTTGCTTGACTATAATTAGCCCGATACGCTTCCTTCGTCAACGCATCGTCCCTTGGCTTTGATGGAGGCTTTAAAACGATTTTCAAAAAGCTGTGGAAACCAATTATCCGATAAGATATCTTCAATCGTCCAGGGACATTGTTCAGGAAATTTTTCGTAAGAAATTTCAGTTTCCATTTCCGTTGCATCACGGGCATCATCCCATGCGTCAGCTAACCACTCAGAATTACATAAGCATTTCTTCAAACTGGGTGTTTGCTTTATACGACGTTTAACACGCTCTCTTTGCGTTTTTATTGTAGCTTTCCAACTTGCGCCTTGACGAGCCGGTTGATATTGCCACTTAAGAAGATGGCAAAGAAGTACAGCCATTCAGCTTTGCGTGTCTCCTTGCTCGCTTTTACCCACGTCTTCTAATTTCTCGGCGATATGTTCAATATCAAACAATTCAAACCTTTTATTGCGAACTAACCACGCTTGCTCATTAGCCCAAGCAACAATATCTGTTTCGTAATTTACCGTTGTCATAAATCCTCCCTCTTAATATGAATCTTAAAAATTTATTCCATTCAGCGTAAAGAAACCAATCTAAAACAAGACTTGAATACAATTCAATTTTGAAAGCAAGTAGCGGGAGAGTTCATACCACGGCTCCCCGTGTTCCGAGGTTTGCAACCCCGTCTCAAACGTTTTGACGCTGCCGCTATCTTTGAACCCTACGAGAATCCCTGCGGCCGGGGTAATATACCTCGTCCAGCTTTGAGGCTGCCTTCAAGTCCCTAAAACATTAAGTTTTTTCGTGGAACTGTGTATTTGGCAATGCTGATAAAATAGCTCTTAACGCCCTATTAACCGCTTCTGAATCTTTAAAAACTTCCGCTATATCAGCGTCCAAAGTTACGGTAATAGGTGCTTGCTTGATAGCAAATCTGTTAATTTTTGCCTTTGAATAGTCGAAGTTATACTCGGGCAACATATCTTGTTCAGTTTCTTCTGTGTTTTTCATAATCTTTTCGTTCCTTAGTTGTGGCTAGCCGAGAACTAATTATTCGGATAACTCCTTGCGTTCTTTCTGTGAAAGACACAATTAATAGTCGTCTTTTATTTGAATAACCAATAATTAATTCCCTGCGTTCTCCAAATGAATTCCACTCGTCATTAAAAATGGTTGCCAGTGAATCATCAAAGACTGTTTGAGCTTCATCAAAGCAAACGTTATGTTTTTTCTGATTTTTCCGCGCTTTTTCGGCATTCCATTCAAACTTCATTTTTTAACTCGCTGAATAACTTTGAACCCTTGCTAACCACCCGACCGTATCTTCTCAACCAAAAGCTTGATTCCCCCCATTTCCACTTCTATCTCCCCCATCAAAACCGCCAGCAACTCATCATCCTCCAGTTCCAATAACTCAACAAACAGCGCTTTCTCTTCCTCGTCGGCCGCCAAGTAACCCATTTCCAGATAGCGCTGCAATAGCAAATCCAGCTCTTTGGTACCGCGTCTGCATTGCCATTTTAATCTGGCGAGTTGATTCATTAACCCAGTTTTCTTTGAATTAACAGTTTTTTGGTTTCGGCGATGGCTTTGGCTGGATTCAAATCTTTGGGACAGGTGTCGGTACAGTTCATGATGGTATGGCAGCGGTACAATTTAAACGGGTCTTCCAAATCATCAAGGCGTTCCCCGGTGTTTTCGTCGCGGCTATCCACCAGCCAACGATAGGCTTGTAATAAAACTGCAGGGCCCAAATAACGATCGCTGTTCCACCAGTAGCTTGGGCAGCCGGTCGAGCAACAGGCGCACATAACACATTCATATAAACCGTCCAGTTTGGCGCGGTCTTCTTTGCTTTGCAGTCGTTCCGAATCGGCTGGCGGCGGGGTCTGTGTTTCTATCCAGGGTTTGATGGAGGCATATTGGGCATAAAAATGGGTCATATCCGGCACCAGATCCTTTATAACCTGTAAGTGCGGAAGAGGGAAAATCTTGATGGTGCCGGAATAGGAATCGATGGCTTTGGTGCAGGCCAGGGTATTTTTGCCGTTGATGTTCATTGCGCAGGAACCACACACACCTTCACGGCATGAACGCCTGAAAGTTAACGTGCTGTCGATTTCATTTTTTATTTTCAGGATGGCGTCCAGCACCATAGGGCCGCAATGGTCCATATCCAGTTCATAACTATCGATGCGCGGATTTTCACCGGCATCCGGATCCCATCGATAGACTTCAAAAAGACGGATATTTTTGGTACCTGCCGGAGCTTGAAAGGTTTTGCCTTCGGTCAATACCGAGTTTTTTGGCAAGGTGAAATCAGCCATTAGTAAACTCTCTCTTTGGGTGGAATAACATCGACTTCGTCGGTTAAGGTAAATAAATGCACGGGCCGGTAATCGATTTTTATATTATCGTCGACCAACCATGTCAGGGTATGTTTCAACCAGTTAACATCATCACGGCCAGGATAATCTTCCCGCGCATGTCCACCGCGGCTTTCGCGCCGATTGCCGGCGGCATTAAGCGCTACGCTGGCCTGACTGAGCAGGTTATCCAGTTCCAGGGTTTCAACCAGATCGGTATTCCAGATCAGGGATTTATCGGCAACCTTGACATCGGAGAAGGTTTTTTTAACTTCCGCCATGGCTTGAATGCCCTCATCCAGTGTCGATTGGGTTCTGAATACCGCGGCTTTGGTTTGCATGATTTTCTGCATGCCCAGACGAATGTCCGAGACGCTGCGGCTGCCATTGGCATGGCGAATTTTATCAAAACGGGCCAGCGCTTTATCACAGGCATTCCTGGCCAGGGGTTTTAATGCGGTGCCTGGTTTGATAAGTTCTGCGCAACGAATAGCAGCAGCACGTCCGAACACCACTATATCCAGCAGCGAGTTTGAACCCAGCCGATTCGCTCCGTGGACTGAAACACATGCCGCCTCACCGATTGCCATCAGGCCCGGCACGACTTTATCAGGATTATCACCGTCCAGTGTCACCACTTCGGCTTTATAATTGGTGGGAATGCCGCCCATGTTGTAATGCGCGGTAGGTATAACCGGAATAGGTTCCTTGGTAACATCGACTCCGGCAAAAATTCGCGAGGATTCAGAAATACCAGGTAAGCGTTCATGAATAATCGCCGGATCCAGGTGTTCGATATGCAAATAAATATGATCTTTCAGTCTGCCTACCCCCCGCCCCTCATTAATTTCGATGGTCATGGCGCGGCTGACTACGTCCCGCGAAGCCAAATCTTTAGCGTGTGGCGCATACCTTTCCATGAAACGCTCACCTTCCGAATTAGTCAGGTAACCGCCCTCGCCTCTGACACCTTCGGTAATCAAACAGCCTGCGCCGTAAATGCCGGTCGGATGAAACTGGATAAATTCCATGTCCTGCAGCGGTAAACCAGCGCGCAGCACCATCGCATTACCATCACCCGTCACCGTATGCGCGGAAGTACAGGAAAAATAGGTACGCCCGTAACCGCCGGTTGCCAGAACGGTGACATGGGCTTTGAATAAATGCAGTGAGCCATCATCAAGACGCCACGCCAGCACGCCACGGCATTCGTCCTCTTCCATAATCAAGTCAAGCACGATGTATTCAACAAAGAATTCGGCATTATGCTTTAACGCCTGTTGATACAAGGTATGCAAAATCGCATGACCGGTTTTGTCAGCCGCCGCGCAAGTGCGCTGTGCTGTGCCTTCACCGTAATGAGTCGTCATGCCGCCGAATGCACGTTGATAAATTTTGCCCTCCGGGGTTCTGGAAAAAGGCACACCGTAATGTTCCAGTTCGATAACCGCGGCCATGGCTTCACGGCACATGTATTCAATGGCATCCTGATCGCCCAGCCAATCCGAGCCTTTGACGGTATCGTACATGTGAAAACGCCAGTCATCTTCACCCATATTGCCTAAAGCCGCACTGATACCGCCTTGCGCAGCAACGGTATGACTGCGGGTGGGGAAAACCTTGGTGAGGCAGGCGGTTTTCAAGCCTTTTTCCGCCATGCCAAAAGTGGCGCGAAGACCTGCCCCGCCCGCACCCACTACGACCACATCATAGGCATGTTCAATAATTTTATAAGCTGACGACATAAGCTACCCTATCAATAGTATACGAAACACTGCAATCAACGCCGCCAGTGCCAACAACAGAAAACCTAGGTTTACCGTCCAGACTGCAACAATTTTGACACCTTCCGCGGCAATATAATCTTCAATAACCACCTGCAAACCCAATGCAGCGTGATAAAAAACCGCTAGTATCAAAGCCACCATGCAAACGGTATTTAAAGGTGAAGCTAACCACTCTACCGTTTGCTGAAAAGGCGCATGTAAGCTCAAATCGAGAAAAGTGATAAACCAAAAAGTCAGGATAATGAGTGCGACTGCCGAAACACGCTGCATCCACCAATGCGTTACTCCCGCTTTTGCAGAACCTAATCCTCGAACCTTGGCTAAAGGCGATCTAAATTCCATAACCATTCCTTATTTTGACAAAATTAATAACGTTGTTAAGGTAAGAACTAATGAAGCACCCAGTTCAATGATTGCGTTCCGATTCAAAGTATCGCGGTCAAAACTTTTACCCGTATCCCAGATTAAATGCCGGACTCCGTGACATAAATGGAGAAAAAGCGCGTAAATAAAACCCCAATACAGCAACTGCACCAACCCTAGACTTGTAAAAGCCTGCATTGCCGCATAAGTAATTGAACCACCCGCTAGCGCATATAGGATATAGACAAAAAAGATCAATCCGGTAGATAACAGCACACCGGTAAAACGGTGGGTAATTGACAGAATGCCTGTTAACGGCAGTTTATAGACCTGCAGATGGGGTGAAATGGGTCTGTTATTTGTTGACATCGTGTTATCCAGTTGTTGTTTTCATCAAAAATCAACGCAACGGCCATTTTTTTCCCAATCGCCAAAGCGTGTAGGTTCGGGACCTTTTACTCCTCCAATTTCTTCAATAAGCTGTTTGGTAGAAGCTTTATCGGAAACTGGTTGGTCTGCTTGTGCCGCATTTATACTGTCTTCCATCATTTTTTTACCCTTAAAACATTGTGCAGGTCTGGCTCTGGCATTTTTAGAGACTATCCACCTTCACTTTTCTAACCAGGAAACCAGCGAAGATACAAGTAACCAACCTTGCGCGTGTGAGTTCTTTATATTTTAATCACGTTCTTTTTGGATTATATTGCCATTATGATCGACTATGACACTCCAGTCATCACCCGATGCGTTAACAGTCAAATCATATTCTTCGCCAACGCCATTGGGGTTTACCACTAATACCGCTTCTTTGATAGTATAAGTATCGAAGGCAGCCTTCAAATTGTCATAAGCAGCTGAAGGCATCATATTTGCCCCCTGAATGTTATCGGCATTGATAAAAAAATGGCCATTATCTCTATACAGTTCAATTATCTTCTCCTTCTCCTCCTTAAAAGTAATTTCGTACAAGGATTGCTTAAAATGCGTTTTCTTTGCCGCTGAAATATCTATAGCATTCGGATGTCTCTTGTAAAATTGGTCCATTATTTGGGAGGGTATTGCATCCTTACCCAAGGTTTCAGCGTATGCTGAAACCGATGCCAGTGTCAACACTAAAAAACCAACATTAAAAAAGTAATTACGCATTTTTATTTTACCTGTCTGTGATTGTTAAAAAAGTTGGTTGCTATTATATAGCTTAAATGTTTTATAGTGCTCCCCTTCACAGTTGGTGCGCATAGTTTTTCTTTAATTGTGCCGGTCATTAATCAACAAGACAGCCGAAGTATAAAAATATTTCTATTCCTCATGCCCAAGGCTGATTTTTAAACACCAATTGACAAGTGCATCTGTATTATCCTGACCAGGAATTAATCGCGAAGAAGCTATAATTTTCAGCTCCATTTCAGCTTTACGAGATAGAGTAGCAACACTTTAAAATAAAGAGGAATATAGATGAAGTCGCAAGAGTTGATTAAAGTATGGGATCTCCCGCTTAGAATTTTCCACTGGCTGCTGGCAGCAGGATTCCTGGTCGCCTACCTGACTGAAGATGAGTTATTAACCCTTCATGTTTGGGCGGGCTATCTGGTATCCGGACTGTTGGTTTTCCGGTTAATCTGGGGGTTTATCGGCAATGACTATGCCCGCTTCTCAAATTTTTTATGCAGCCCTGTCAAGTCAATTGTCTATGTTAAGGATGTGGTTGCCTTAAAAGCCCAACGCTACATTGGCCATAACCCGGCAGGCGCGCTCATGATTATGTTATTACTGGTCAGTCTGTTAATGACATCTATCACAGGATTTGCCGTCTACGGTGCTGATCAGGGGGCAGGACCGTTAGCCAATATCGCAGGATCCAGTAATGAAAAAATCTGGGAAGAAGTAGGCACCCTTCATTTTCCAATTAACAGTTTAACAAAATTTCCCCAGGTGTTGTGATATGCATTTAGAGCAATCACATATAAGGAGAAGATCATTAAATTTACCCGCCGCCCCGATCTCGATACTCAAGCCCGTATAAATC